>NZ_LDOV01000021.1 GCF_001029435.1 Photobacterium aphoticum
GCTGCTCCACCCCGCGTCCGAATTATTGAAAAGCAAAACAAAATAATAATTGCCTTTCGAGGCTGCGCATTATACGAGGAAAATTGACGGATGCAACAATTCTGGAGAAAAAACTGTGAACTTCGCTGCAACCGCCTATTTTATCATCAGATTTTGAAAATCTGCTCACGATAGTAGCGCAATTCACTGATGGAATCGCGAATATCATCCAGCGCCAAGTGGCTGCCTTTCTTGCTAAAGCCATCTAACACGCTTGGCTGCCAGCGGCGAGTCAGCTCTTTCAGTGTGCTCACGTCCAAGTAACGGTAGTGGAAGTATTGTTCCAGCTCCGGCATGTGCTTGTACAAGAAACGGCGATCCTGGCCAATGCTGTTACCGCAGATCGGTGATGCCCCTTTCGGTACCCATTGCTCCAAAAAGGCAATCGTCTGACGCACGGCTTCGGCTTCATCGACTTGGCTTTCGCGCACACGTGCCACCAGCCCGCTGTTGGTATGGGTGTTGGTGCACCAGTCATCCATCTTCGCCAGTTCATCTTCCGACTGATGGATCGCCAGTACCGGCCCTTCCGCTAAAATGTTTAGCTCAGCATCCGTCACGATAGTGGCTATTTCAATAATTTGATGGGTTTCTGGATCCAACCCGGTCATCTCTAAATCAATCCAGATAAGGTTCTTATCGCTGATCGTCATCGGATATTGCCTATTCTATGAGTAAACCATGTATGATAATACCAAACGCCGCTAATGTCTGATGCTGATCCTCTGTCATCTCAATCGACCGATTAGCGCAGGTATTTTACCGTAAGCCAACTTAACGAAACGATATTCTTGTGGCCAAACAGAAAAAGCTTACCAAAGGTCAGAGCCGTCGCGTACGCTCTAACCAAAATAAACGTCTACAGCGTGACAAAAACGAAGTGCAATGGGATGAAGCCCTGCTGGAATCTGCCCGTGAAGGGTTAGTGATCACTCGCTTCGGTCAGCACGCTGATGTCGAAGATCCTGAAACCGGGATCATTCACCGCTGCAACCTGCGTCGTAGCATCAAGAGTCTGGTGTCGGGTGACCGCGTGGTCTGGCGTCCGGGGGTGGAAACCCTGCAAGGGATCGCGGGTGTGGTAGAAGCCGTGCACGAACGTGAGTCAATGCTTACCCGCCCTGACTACTACGACGGTGTCAAAGCCGTTGCCGCTAACGTGAACCAGATCATCATCGTCTCAGCCGTATTACCAGAGCTGTCACTGAACATCATTGACCGCTACCTGATTGCCGCTGAAACACTGGGCATTGCGCCGTTGATCGTGCTGAACAAGATCGATCTGCTGGACGCCGATACCCGCGCGCAGGTAGAAAAGACGCTGTCGCTGTACAACGATATCGGCTACCAGGTGCGCTATGTCAGCACCGACACCGGTGAAGGTATGGACGCGCTGAAAGACGATCTGAAAGGCCACATCAGCATTTTTGCCGGCCAATCCGGTGTGGGCAAATCCAGTATGGTGAATTGCCTGATGCCAGAGGTGGATGCGGAAATCGGTGATGTGTCTGAAAACTCCGGTTTGGGCCAGCACACCACTACGGCGGCGCGTTTGTACCACTTCCCGGAAGGCGGCGATCTGATTGATTCCCCAGGGGTGCGTGAGTTTGGTTTGTGGCACCTTGAGCCGGAACAAGTGACGGAGTCGTTTGTGGAATTCCGTGATTACTTGGGCGGCTGTAAGTTCCGCGACTGTAAGCACGGCGACGATCCGGGTTGTATCATTCGTGAAGCGGTCGAAGACGGTCATATTGCCCAAGAGCGTTATGACAGCTACCACCGTATTATTGAAAGCATGTCGGAAAATATCGCTAACCGTCAGTTTTCACGCAACAAACCGGATTAAGTGCGGGTAATGCATTACCCGACGATGGCGTAATACCATCATGAATTTCATCGCGTGATGACAGCGTCAGTGATGGCTGTGCTTTCACCGCCAGACACACTGACTTTCCGCCCCAACTTAGGTATGATGCGGGGTTAACGCGATGAATAAATCTTGTTGATAGACTGATAGTTTCTGGAAACGATACTGTGCACGATAATTTCAAAATCGGCCTGCAATACTGCGCGCCAAAACAAACTCTGACTCAGGTCGCTGGTAAGCTGGCCTCATGGAAAGCCGGCAAACTGACCACTGCGGTAATCCGCTGGTTCATCCGCCAGTACGGCATTGATATGAATGAAGCACGTAACCCGGATCCAGCGGCTTACGCTACCTTCAACGACTTCTTTGTTCGTGAGCTAAAAGACGGCGCGCGTCCTATCAATGAAGAGGCAGACACCCTGTGTCATCCGGCAGACGCCTGCGTGAGTCAACTAGGCCCGATCACTGACGGTACACTGATCCAAGCCAAAGGCCACACCTACGAAGCGGTTGAACTGCTAGGGGGCGATGCGGAACTGGCGGCTGAGTTTAATGACGGCCATTTCGCGACCCTGTACCTGTCACCGAAAGACTACCACCGCGTGCACATGCCATGTGACGGTACTTTGCGTCAGATGATCTATGTGCCAGGTGAGTTGTTCTCCGTGAACCCGCTGACCGCACAGAACGTGCCTAACCTGTTTGCCCGTAACGAGCGTGTGGTGTGTATTTTTGATACCGCTTACGGCCCGATGGCACAGGTATTGGTTGGCGCGACTATCGTTGGCAGCATCGAAACCGTCTGGGCTGGCACCATCACGCCACCTCGCAGCCCACGTCTGCATGTCTGGAATTACCCGGCAGAAGGTGAACAAGCCATTTCACTGAAAAAAGGTGAAGAGATGGGCCGCTTTAAGTTGGGCTCCACGGTGATCAACCTGTTTGCCAAAGACGCCATTGCGTTTGTGGAAGGCCTAGAACCTGGTCAGCCAACCCGCATGGGTTCGGCCTACGCCAAGCAAGCGAGCACAACCACGCAGCCAGAAGCGTAAGTAGTTAACATTTTTAAACAAAAAGGGCGCTCAGGCGCCCTTTTTTCGTTGGAAATATTGACCATATCGAGGAAATATTAACCACACTCACAGTATGCTGGGGACAGTCCAATCATTGAAGCAAACCTACATACTATGAAAAAAATATCACTGTCTCAGCTACTCAAACTGCTGATCGCGTTTGGGATCCCGCTCGGCATTTTAGCCTTGCCGATCGATGCCATTCCTATCGACGATCTGACCTTAACCCAACACCGGCTGTTAGCCATTTTTGCCCTTGCCGCCCTGCTCTGGGTGCTGGAACCGGTGCCGGTCTTTGCCACGTCGATCCTGATCATCGCCTTAGAGCTGATCATGATCTCCGATAAAGGCCTTCACTTATTCCGAACGCCGCCGCCAGGGCATGAGATGGGCGAGGTGCTCAAATATACCGATATATTTGGGGCCTTCTCTTCGCCAATCATCATCCTCTTTATGGGCGGCTTCGCCCTCGCCATTGCCGCCTCCAAATACGAACTCGATAACAACCTCGCCCGCGTCCTGCTCAAACCCTTCGGTACCCAACCGAAATTCATCATGCTTGGCCTGATGCTGATCACTGCGGTGTTCTCAATGTTCATGTCAAACACCGCCACCACGGTGATGATGCTGGCCCTGCTGGCACCGATTGTGGCGTCCGTACCCAAAGGTGACATCGGCATCAAAGCCTTGGTGCTGTGTATTCCGATCGCCGCCAATACCGGGGGCATCGCCACCCCGATTGGTACCCCGCCTAACGCCATCGCCCTGCAGTACCTGACCGGTGATAACGCCATCAGCTTCTTAGGATGGATGATGCTCGGCCTGCCGTTCGTGATTTTCCAGCTCGCCTTTGCGTGGTGGTTACTGCAAAAACTGTTTCCGTCCAGCCAGAGCCACATGACCCTTAAGCTTGAAGGCCAGTTCCAGAAAAGCTGGCAGGCCATTGTGGTGTATGTGACGTTCGCCGTGACCATCCTGATGTGGATGACCACCTCACTGCACGGCATGAACACCTATGTGGTGTCCATCATTCCGCTGGCGGTATTCACCCTGACCGGGATCATGGGCAAGGAAGAGCTTAAGCTGATCAACTGGGATGTGCTGTGGCTGGTTGCCGGGGGTATCGCCATTGGTCTGGCGCTGGATAAAACCGGTCTGGCGGCGGCGCTGGCGCACTCGGTGGATTACGACAGCCTGTCGCCAATCGCTGTGGTGCTGACCCTGTCGATGATCTGTTGGGTGATGGCAAACTTCATGTCCAACACCGCGACCGCAAACTTGCTTATGCCGATTGCGGCAGCGGTAGCAGCCTCGATGGAAAGCCTGGCGTCGATGGGCGGCCTGCAAGGCGTGCTTGTGGTGGTGGCCTTCTCGGCGTCACTGGGCATGATCCTGCCGGTATCGACACCGCCGAACTCACTGGCCTACTCGACCGGCCTGATTGAGAGCAAAGACATGGCCAAAACCGGGGTCGTGATCGGGATTGTCGGCCTGAGTGTGGTCTACCTCGGCGCCCTTTTACTCTCTTAAAAGGTTGTAACGTCCTCCGCGCGGGCGGCACCCAGCCAGCCCGCGCACTCTATTCCCTGTAAGCAATGACTCACTTACATATTCTCATCTCATAAAAACACTCTGCATCTAGTTAACTATTGCTAAGGTATTTTTTGCTGCTGCCGATAGAAAAATATACTGGCGCGGCATATTTGGTGGCGCCAGCTTTTCCATCCTGCCGGATCAGTACTTTCCCTGAAGTGGCGTGATCCAAGAGAGACAACATGACGTTAACCATCAAACTTAAAATTCAGATCGCCATTGCGGCGATCATTGCGACCGTCAGTGCTGTACAAGCCTGGGTGTCCATCACCCGCTTGACGGAGGAAACCACCCATGAAGTCAGCAGCCAAATGCGCAGCCTGGGTGAGTCCACCAGCCGCAATATCACTGACTGGCTAACCGCGCGTAGCGACATGCTACAAGCCAACCAAGCTGACATCGCCCAGCATGCCAATGTCGATCGTGAACTGCTACTGACCAAAAAAGCCGGTCACTTCCTGTCTGTATACGCCGGTTACAACGACGGCTCGTTTGCCTACGGTGACAAGAGTGAAGACTGGCCAGCGGATTACGACCCTCGCACCCGCCCTTGGTATCAAGATGCCATGCGTAAGGGCACACTGATCCTGACTGAACCGTACTTGGATTTTGACGGCAGCATGGTTGTGAGTTTTGCCAAAGCCTTTCAGGGAGAATATCAAGGCGTATTGGCGGCAGATTTAACCATCACCAATATCATTGATCGCGTGCTTAACCTGAAATTGGATAACGCCGGTTTCGCCTTCCTGGTGGATGGCAATAATAAGATCGTGGCGTACCGCGATGAGTCACTGACGCAAAAGCCACTGACTGCCCTCGACAGTGAGCTTACCGCCAGTCTGCTGAAGCAGATGGAAAGCAGCCAAAACATCAACACCTTCGTACTCGACAGCGACGGTCAGGAAAAACTGATCTACGCCACACCGATTGCCGGTACCGATTGGACACTGGCCCTGGTCGAAGACAAGACGCTGGCTTACGCCTCAATTGGTGAGCAAATGCGCTTTGTCCTGCTGGCGTCCATTGCGCTGTACATCGTGATTTCTCTCATTGCGACCTTCATTATCAACAGCTTGCTGCGTCCACTGACACGCTTGAGTGAATCGGTAGCACAACTGGCGCAAGGCAGTGGCGATCTGACCCAGCGTATCGAGGTCGAGCGTATGGATGAGATCGGCGAGCTGGCGGATCACATGAACCGCTTCCTGGCCCAGCTGCAGACCATGATCAAAGGCATTGTGGCACAGTCAAACACCCTGAGTGAGCAGGCTGAAATGTCGGCCCAGCAGACCGAGCTGTCGACCCAGAAAGTGAGCGAGCAACAAAACGACATCAACCAAATCGCCACTGCGATCCACGAGATGTCAGCGACCTCAGCAGAAGTGGCCAGCCATGCTGAAATGACCGCTTCCGCTGCGCAGGCGTCGACCAATGCGTGTGCCGAAGGGCAAGAAGTGATCGGCCAGAACCGTGATGCCATCACCCAATTGGCGCATCAGGTACAAGATGCCGCCGCCGTGATCCACGAACTGGAAAGCAACGCGCAGAACATCAACCACATTCTGTCAACCATTCAGGGCATTGCGGAGCAAACCAACCTGCTGGCACTGAATGCGGCGATTGAAGCAGCCCGTGCCGGTGAACAAGGCCGTGGTTTTGCGGTCGTGGCC
Organism: Photobacterium aphoticum; assembly: GCF_001029435.1. Lineage (GTDB taxonomy): Bacteria > Pseudomonadota > Gammaproteobacteria > Enterobacterales > Vibrionaceae > Photobacterium > Photobacterium aphoticum. The sequence continues at coordinate 6,243 of NZ_LDOV01000021.1, forward strand.
GATGAAGTGCGTGTACTGAGCCAGCGTACTCACGATTCGACAGAAGAAATCCGTGGCATGATCGATACCCTGCAGCAAAACACCCGTCAGGCGGTGGACAGCATGCAGGCCAGCACCGGATTGGCGGATCAGAGCGTGGGCTTTGCCGAAGCGGCCAGTGAGCGTCTGAACCACATCACATCAGCGATCACTGAGATCTCTGACATGGCGACCCAAATCGCCAGCGCGGCCGAAGAGCAGCGTGCGGTAAGTGAAGACATCAGCCGTAATACTCAGGCGATCAAAGACGTGTCGGATCACCTGGCACAGCAAACCGATGAAGCGACCCAAAGCGCCCGTGACATGTTCCACGCTGCTAACACCATGCGTGAAGATGTGTCCCGCTTTACCATCTAACGCTATACATACTGCTCACAGCCACTTCGGTGGCTGTTTTTTTATCTGCCTGCCACTTATCCCGCTCACCCTTATTACCTGCCTCGCAAAATCCCCTGCACCATACGAACTCCCCGTCCGCATCCTGCGAGCGAGACAGAATTCTGACCGCCTTTTGTCAGATCTTACTTGGTAAACGCGATACCATAAACGCATATACCCAAGCGTATGGCACGCGGCGCGACCATGCCGCCGCTCTCCGTGCGCTTGGGTATATGCCTTTAACAGCATCCATCAGACCCACCATAACACCGTAAGGAGAAGAAAGATGGCAACACACACACTACGTGCGGTCGCACTGGCCCTGTTGGCTTGCGGCGCAAGTGCAGCACACGCTGCCGAGTGGAGCTATAAAGGCGAACACGGGGTAGAACACTGGGGCGCGATGTACGCCACCTGTGGTGAAGGGGTGAACCAGACACCGATTGATATCAAAAACCCAACCGAAGCCGAATTGGCGCCCCTGCAACTTGATTACGAAGGCAAAGTCACAGAAGTCGTGAACAACGGCCACACCATTCAGGCTAACGTCAGCGGTAAGAACACCCTCACTGTCGATGGCGACACCTTCACCCTAAAGCAATTCCACTTCCACACCCCTTCGGAAAACTACATTGAAGGCAAGCAGTACCCGCTGGAAGTGCATTTCGTGCATGCCAACAGCAAGGGCCAGCTCGCCGTGATCGGGGCCATGTTTGAAGTCGGCCCGCGTGGTAACGAAGCCTTTAATGCGCTTCTGGCGACCATTCCGCAAAAAGATCACACCACCGCCCTGGCAAGCACCTTTAACCCGGCCGATTTGCTGCCGCGTGACCGCGAGTACTACCGCTTTAATGGATCGCTGACCACACCACCGTGTAGCGAAGGGGTACGTTGGTTCGTGATGCAAGAGCCGCAGGCTGCCACACAAGCCCAAACCGACGCCCTGCATAAAGTGATGGGGAACAATGCACGTCCGCTGCAACCGCTTAATGCGCGTCTGGTCTTAGAATAAGGGCCGTCGCCCTCACGCCACGTTGTCATGCGCCAGAAAGACGGATCATTTCACAAGAAAATGATCTGACACGATCCACGCATTCGGCGCATGACATTTCCCGCAGCAATGCAACAAATGCGAACGAATTACATTTGATAATCATTTGCATTTAATCAGCGCTTTGATTATCCTTTGACCCGTTGCGATAAGACGCCTTGGAATCCTAACCTGTGGATTGTCTGCAATGGAAAAAATACGCTGTTCCCCCAGCAATATGGCCGCTGTTCAGACCCGATTGCGACAATAGTTGCGACAATGATTGCCAATCGTCTGAGCCCACGGTGCCCTTTTCTCTGCCGGCAAGCAGCGAAAAGCGGGATCGAAAAAACGAGATAAAAAAAGCGCGGCATGATTGCCGCGCTTTTTTGCCTCAATGATCGAAAACCCGCGTTAATTACGCGATCTCGATCGGAAAGGCCGTGACTTGATCAATATGATCGAAACCTTGCGCCAACATGATCAATCGATCCACGCCCAATGCGACGCCCGCACAGTCCGGGAAGCCTGCACGCAGGGCATTCACCAGATGCAAATCAATCGGTTGTGGGGCTAATCCCATCTGCTCACGCTTGTGATTGTCCGCTTCAAAGCGGCGTAATTGCTCATCGCCGTCAGACAACTCATGGAAGCCGTTCGCCAGCTCAATGCCTTTGAAATACACCTCAAAACGCTCTGCCACGCGAGGATCTTGCGGGTTAATACGCGCCAGTGCCGCCTGTGACGCCGGGAAGTCATACACAAATGCCGGTACCTGCTGGCCGATTTTCGGCTCCACCCCGATACTGAACAGCAATTGCAGCAAGGTATCACGATCCTCTTCCGGATCCGCGATATCCGACAAGCCCAATGGACCCGCCGCCTGCTTCAATGCGTCCATCGACCCTTCCAGCGGACACACGCCTAATACGCTCAGAAACGCCTGCTGGTACGTCATACGCTCTGCGGCGCCACACAGAAGCACCATCTGCAGCAAGGCATCCATCTCGTCCATCAGGGCATGATGATCAAACCCCGGACGGTACCACTCCAACATGGTGAATTCCGGATTATGGTAACGGCCTGACTCTTCATTACGGAAGGATTTACAGATCTGGTAAATCGCCCCGCTGCCGGCGGCCAGCAAGCGCTTCATGTGAAATTCCGGGCTGGTCATCAAATACAGTGTCTGACCATGGGCATAGCCCGGACCGACAAACTGGGTTTGGAAGGTATGCAGGTGAATATCCGTGACCGTCGCCTGACTCATCGCCGGCGTGTCCACTTCCATCACCTCACGCTCAGCAAAAAAGCGTCGAATTGCGCCAAGGGTTGCGGCACGCTGCTTGAGCTGCGCAATGCTGGCGGTTGGTTGCCACTGAGTTGTCATCACTGGGTTCATCTTTCATGGGTTGTTCAATACGAGGGGCCATTCTAGCAAATTTGCCTTCCGCCACACAGCCAAGGCAGCCCCGCCACGCTTTTCTTCCCCCTCTCCCCTTCACACAAATAACCGCTGTGACACATAAAAGATGTTTTACGCATTTTTCGCATCACGGTTATGATGAATTATGAAAATAAATGATCAATTTGCACGCAAAAAACCAGCAAACCAACCCGTAAAAACACACCGATTATTAACACAGAAATCACACCAAAGACACAACCACCACAAAAAGCCACATTCCACACGGGATAATTACCAATAACCTTTTTTTAATTAGTGAGTTAGCCGCAAAACACGAAACACATTATTAATGCGCCAGAAACAAATTAAACATTTTATTTCGTTTAATTAACAAGCAAAAAACATCACACCTTGTGACAATAATCACATTTTTTGTAATAACCTTACACTTTTGGGCTGTTTCATTAAAAAAGCTGCGTCTAAATCATATTTTCTCGCGGGCCAGTTGCATAAAATACCCCTCAGGATTTCAAGGATAAGTACGCTGCGGCGTACTTTTTTAAATTTTATCGTCTTACCTTCGGAGGATAGCTGTGAAGACTATTACCACAGATATCGCTGTAATCGGCGCTGGCGGTGCCGGCCTGCGTACTGCTATTGCGGCTGCAGAAGCAAACCCAGACTTGGAAATTGCACTGATTTCTAAAGTGTACCCAATGCGCTCACACACTGTAGCGGCAGAGGGTGGTTCCGCCGCTGTCATCAAGGATGAAGATAGCCTAGACAACCACTTCAACGATACCGTTGGCGGTGGTGACTGGCTATGTGAGCAGGACGTTGTCGAATATTTCGTAGAAAACGCAACACGTGAAATGACCCAGCTAGAACAGTGGGGTTGTCCATGGAGCCGTAAAGAAAACGGTGAAGTGAACGTACGTCGTTTCGGCGGGATGAAAGTAGAGCGTACATGGTTTGCGGCGGATAAAACCGGCTTCCACATGCTACACACTTTGTTCCAGACCTCTATCAAATACGAACAAATCAAACGCTTCGACGAGTACTTTGTAGTCGACTTGATCGTAGACAACGGTGAAGTACAAGGCCTTGTGGCTATCCACATGTCTGAAGGTGAGTTGGTATGCATTAAAGCTAAGTCTGTTGTACTTGCAACAGGCGGTGCAGGCCGTGTGTACAACTGTAACACCAACGGCGGTATCGTAACGGGCGACGGTATGGCAATGGCATTCCGCCACGGCGTACCACTACGTGACATGGAATTTGTTCAGTACCACCCAACCGGTCTACCTGGTACAGGTATCCTGATGACCGAAGGTTGTCGTGGTGAAGGCGGTATCATCGTTAACAAGAACGGCTACCGTTACCTGCAAGACTACGGCATGGGCCCAGAAACACCTGTTGGCCAGCCAAAGAACAAATATATGGAACTGGGTCCTCGTGACAAAGTGTCTCAGGCTTTCTGGCACGAGCTACAGAAAGGCAACACCATCAAGCACCCACTGGGTGATGTGGTACACCTAGACCTACGTCACTTGGGTGAAGAATACCTGCACGAGCGTCTGCCGTTCATCTGTGAACTGGCGAAAGCGTACGTGAACGTGGATCCAGCGAAAGAGCCGATTCCAATTCGTCCAACCGTACACTACACCATGGGTGGTATCGAAACTGACAAGTTCAACGAAACCCGTATCAAGGGTCTGTTTGCTGTTGGTGAGTGTTCATCTGTCGGTCTGCACGGCGCAAACCGTCTAGGTTCTAACTCACTGGCTGAGCTTGTGGTATTCGGCCGTCAGGCAGGTGAAGGCGCAGCGAAACGTGCAGCAGAATTCCAAGGCTGGAACGACGCCGCAGTGGCTGAGCAGATGCAAGCGGTTCAAGACCGTATTGATGCCCTACTGGCACAAGAAGGTAACGAAAACTGGGCTGATATCCGTACTGAAATGGGTCACACCATGGAAGCGGGTTGTGGTATCTACCGCCAGCAAGATCTGATGGAAGCAACAGTTGAGAAACTGACTGAACTGCGTAAGCGCTTCAAGAACATCAGCATCAAAGACAAAGGCAAAGTGTTCAACACTGACCTTCTGTACGCCATCGAAGTGGGTTACGGCCTAGAAGTGGCAGAAGCGATGGCACACTCTGCAATCAACCGTCGTGAATCTCGTGGTGCACACCAGCGTCTAGACGAAGGCTGCACAGAGCGTGATGACGTGAACTTCCTGAAGCACACGTTGGCATTCTACAACGGTGACGATGCACCTCGCATTGAATACAGCGACGTGACCATCACTAAATCTCAGCCTAAAGCCCGTCTGTACGGTGCAGCAGCTGAAGAAGCGGCAGCAAAAGAAGCCGCTGAGCAACAACAGAAGGAGCAGGCATAATGTCAGACAATCGCATTCAGAAAGTAGAAATTCTGCGTTATGACCCAGCCAAAGACGCAAAACCGTACTTTGAAACTTTTGAAGTACCGTTTAACGAAACCATGTCTGTGCTTGATGCACTGGGCTACATCAAAGACAACCTAGATAAAGATCTGGCTTACCGCTGGTCTTGCCGTATGGCAATCTGTGGTTCGTGCGGCATGATGGTTAACAAGGTGCCAAAACTGGCTTGTAAGACCTTCCTGCGTGATTACCCGAACGGTCTGAAGATCGAAGCACTGTCTAACTTTGCTATCGAGAAAGACTTGATCGTTGACATGACACCGTTCATCGAGCGCCTAGAAGCGATCAAGCCGTACATCATCGGTAACGATCGTAAGCCTGAAGACGGTCCAAACAACCAAACGCCAGCACAGATGGCGAAGTACAAGCAGTTCGCAGGTTGTATCAACTGTGGTCTGTGTTACGCCGCGTGTCCACAGTTCGGCCTGAACCCTGAGTTCATCGGTCCTGCTGCACTGACACTGGCACACCGCTACAACCTAGATAGCCGTGACAACGGTGCTGATGAGCGTATGAAGCTGATCAACGGTGAAAACGGTGCATGGGGCTGTACATTTGTAGGTTACTGTTCTGAAGTGTGTCCGAAGAGCGTAGATCCTGCAGCAGCAGTTAACCAAGGCAAAGTGGAATCGTCTAAAGATTTCGTTATTGCTATGCTGAAACCTCAGGAGGCATAAGGATGAGCAACCGTAAACCTTACGTTCGCGAAATGACTCGCACATGGTGGAAAGATCATCCTTTCTACCGCTTCTACATGGTGCGTGAAGCAACTGTACTGCCATTGATTTTCTTCACTATCTGTTTGACCTTCGGTCTTGGCAGCCTAGTGAAAGGCCCTGAAGCATGGGCAGGCTGGCTAGAGTTTATGGCCAACCCAGTTGTGATCATTCTGAACATTCTGGCATTGGCAGGTAGCCTGTTCCATGCACAGACATTCTTCAGCATGATGCCGCAAGTTATGCCTATCAAACTGAAAGGCAAAGCGGTTGATAAGAAAATCATCGTTCTTGCACAGTGGGCTGCTGTTGCTGCCATTTCACTGTTCGTTCTAGTACTTGTTTAAGGAGAGCATTGTGGTCAATCTAAATCCTAAGCGTTCCGATGAACCAGTATGGTGGGGCCTGTTTGGTGCTGGCGGTACATGGTTTGCAATGCTAACCCCTGTGACTGTGCTAGTACTGGGTATCATGGTACCACTGGGCATGCTAGACGCTGACGCCATGAGCTACGAGCGTGTGTCTGGTTTCGTGACCAGCATCATCGGTGCCCTGTTCACTATCGCGACACTGGCGCTGCCAATGTGGCATGCGATGCACCGCCTACACCACGGTATGCACGATCTGAAATTCCACACCGGTACAGCGGGCAAAGTGGCGTGTTACGCAACGGCCTTCTTGGTATCGGCACTGGCTGTGATCTTCGTATTCATGATCTAATTGCCGGTTCCCCCAATAGAAAAGCACCGCTCAGCGCGGTGCTTTTTTTTGCCTGCCATTTAGCGTCGTTTCTGATCACCGAAAACGCTATTCGCCAGCGGTCAGTTTCTCTGTTTTTTCCACAATGCCCAGTGCGCCAAAGCCGGTGATCACATCCAAATTGGTGGTCAGCTTGCTGCCTTCCGTGCCGCCAAAGTAGTTCTTCGGCATCTCAATCTGGTAGTTCTTCAGGTTGCTGTACAGCGCGGTTGATACGTCACGATTGAGCTCCGCCAGGTACACATCCCGGTTCGCCCCATAAGCATCATATTTGGCTTTGAGGATCTCCGCCTCTGCCCGCCCCTTGGCCAGAATGGCTTTGGCTTCGTACTCTGCCGACAGCGCATTGGCTTTTTGGATGGCTAAGTTGGCCTCGGCGATGGCCAGCTCTTTTTCTTTATCGACTTGCGCAAGGCGCTTTTTCTTCTCAACTTCGACGATTTCACGCTCGGCGATCTGACGGGCGATCTCCACCTCTTTTTGCTGCGAGATAATCGCCAGCTCTTTGTTTCGCTGCGCATCCTGCACTTCACGGGTACGCTGAATCTCCTTACGTAACTGCTCGGTTTCCGCCTGGGCTTTGGAGGTTTCCTGCTCCTGAATGGCGCGAATACGATCCGCTACCAAACGCTTCTTGTCCGTGAGCAGCTTATCCAGCTGATTTTCCGGCACCGGATCGCCAATGGTCACCTGTGTCACTGCAATGCCGTACTGGCTCAGCGGGTTATCCTGACGAATCGGTTTACCCTGCCTATCCAACACCGGCACCGTCTTCCATACGAGCTGCTGGGTGCGTTGGAGCTGATTAGAGTTGGACTGATTCACCCCGACCGGCGCCAAATCGATTTGTTCCACTTCCACCTGGCGGCGCTCGGTCATGTAAATGCCGTCACGCAACTGATCGCCCAACTTGGATTTGAACTGGTTCAGACCGCCCTGAAAGAACTCTTCCCCGGTGTATTGGGTCGCGGTGATCACCGTGACGTTACGGGCGTTTTTCACCAGCAGCGCATCAATCAGGTTGCTGTTGTTACGAAATTCCTGATGCATCTTGATGATCGCGTCAGGATCCTGCGACAGCTTAAAGCGGAAGGTCACCGGGATCTCCCCGATATAGGTATCGGCAAAGCGTACCTGAATCGCTGGCAGGCGCTGATAGAAGTCCTCGCCGGTGGTATTACCGTATGAAACCGTGATCACCTGATCGTACTGGGTAATTTTCGACAGGAACGGCATACGAAAATGAATGCCCGGCTGATTAAACACGTCCAAGTCGCCGGTCACGTTATTTTGATGCACATAGGTATAACCGGCATCGGTCATCAAAATAGACTGGTTGACCAAGCCACCGATGGCCGCCAAGCCTAAAATCCCGCCCACCAAGGGCAATGACACCCGCCGTTTCAGCGTCGTTTGTACTTCTGGCTTCATATCCATATTCTCACCATTGTTATTTGTCTTATGACTGTCGTTATCTCGCCAACGAAGGGATAGGATAAAAAATTCTGTGCGGGATTTTCAGGGCATTTGGCCACAAGGCTGGGGAAATACTGAGTCACTCGAGAAAATGCGTGAAACAGCGATGTAAGGGCCATATAACGGCGATATCAAGACCCGAAGCGTCAGATGGGAAGGAAAACGGCCCTATCGCTGGCAATCCGCGCGGGCGGCCCCGTTTTGCAGGCAACAAAAAAGGCCGCCTGAGCGACCTTTTTCACAGCGAGAAGTAAAATTACTTCACACGGCTCACGTATTCACCAGAGCGTGTATCAACTTTGATCACTTCGCCGATCTGGATGAACAGAGGAACACGTACTACAGCGCCTGTAGTCAGTGTTGCTGGCTTGCCGCCTGTACCTTGTGTATCGCCCTTCAGACCTGGATCCGTTTCAGTCACTTCCAGTTCAACGAAGTTTGGTGGAGTCACCGCAATTGGGTTACCGTTCCACAGTGTTAGCGTACACGTGTTGTTTTCTACCAACCACTTCGCGTTGTCGCCAACTGCTTTAAGATCTGCAGCAATTTGCTCGAACGTTTCATTGTTCATGAAGTGGTAGAATTCACCGTCGTTGTACAGGTAATCTAGATCAGTATCAATTACGTCCGCAGCTTCAACCGTTTCACCCGATTTGAAAGTCTTCTCAAGAACCTTGCCAGAAAGCAGCTTACGGATACGAACACGGTTGAACGCCTGGCCTTTACCTGGCTTAACAAATTCGTTTTCGATAATGACACATGGTTCATTATCTAGCATAATTTTCATTCCGCCGCGGAATTCATTGGTGCTGAAAGACGCCATTTTTATCCTCTTAACATCTTCGAGTTGTATTTAATGCCGCACATCATAACCCGAAACGCACCAACTGTTGAGCAAAAGTGGCTTAATGAGCTTGCGAATGCCATCTCTGATCCGATCCAGCTCCTAAATCACCTGCAAATTGATCCTTCTCCGTGGGCAGAAGGGTTGGCGGCTCGCAAATTATTTGCGCTGCGTGTGCCTATGAGCTTTGTCGATAGAATGGAAGTTGGCAACCCTTATGATCCGTTACTGCGACAGGTGCTGCCTCTGGCGGAGGAATTCGAGGTCCATGACGGCTATTCCGAGGATCCACTGGAAGAGCAAGACAACGCCATCCCGGGCCTGCTGCACAAATACCACAACCGCGTGCTGATGATTGTCAAAGGCGGCTGTGCGGTGAATTGCCGCTACTGTTTCCGTCGCCATTTCCCCTATCAGGATAACCAGGGTGGCAAGCGTAACTGGCAAATCGCGCTGGATTACATCGCCAGCCAGCCGCAGGTAAACGAAGTGATCCTCTCCGGCGGTGACCCGCTGATGGCCAAAGACAGCGAACTGGCGTGGCTGTTGGACGGGATTGCGGCCATTCCACACGTTAAACGTCTGCGTATTCACTCTCGCCTGCCGGTGGTGATGCCAGCCCGCATTACTGACACCTTGTGCCAGCTGCTGCAGGAAAGCCGTCTGAGCACCGTGCTGGTGACCCATATCAACCATACCAATGAGATTGATGACAGCCTGCGCAGCGCCATGCAGCGCCTGAAACAGGCCGGTGTCACCCTGCTGAACCAAGGCGTGCTGCTCAAAGGCGTGAACGATAACGTACCGGCCCTGATTGCCTTAAGCGAAAGCCTGTTTGAAGCGGGCATTTTGCCCTATTACCTGCACGTGTTAGACCGTGTTCAGGGCGCCGCCCACTTCATGGTGGATGACACCACAGCCCGTCAGTTAATGGCAGGCTTGATGGAGAGTGTATCTGGCTACATGGTGCCGCGTCTGACCCGTGAAATCGGTGGTCGACGCAGTAAAACCCCGCTGGATCTGCACTTAGAATAACGGCTTGTCCGTTCATCCGTTCATCCGTTCACCAAAGACGCGATAAAACTGGCGCACCGGCCATTCAATGGCGTGTGCCGGTATATCGTGCTCGCTCCACCTCATTTAGCCCCCTCTGCCCCTCTTATCTTCTCCTCTGTGCCTTGTGTATTGCCTGTTATGGCGCTTTTTATCGTCATTTCGAGGCGTATTCTCTTGATGCTCCATTAACGTAGCAAGATCAACGGAGCAAGATCACCGCTTAAGAATGTACAGCAAAATACAAAAATAACACCTTTTACCTGCACAAAATCAACACTTTGAAGGGAGCTGTACACTACCAACCTAAGTGACTGTTTTTAAATGAATTTACCACGTACAGCTTTTTGAGCTTTTTTCCGAATGAGCTATCAGTGGCTTTTTACCCTCTGTTTTCAAGCAGCATTAGACTACCAACAGGCGAAATACTTCTCTCTCAGTTTTCTCTCCATTATTGAAAACGTGTAAATGAACAGCTTTTTAGTCTGTAAACAGCAAAAAGTAGTACGCGTTTTTACATTTATAAAAACCCGCAATAAACACACCTAACCCATTGATTTATAAAATCAAAATAAATGTGCAGCTTTTTGCGCTTTTTTCTCGTAAAGCCTATTGCAACCCAGTGGGTAATCATGGGATAAATAGTGTGCAATTTACCCCTATAGACATGAAATATTCTTATCGGGGCAATAAAAAAAGATCATGCTGCAAACGCTCGCTTTTTAAACCAAGGAAGCGCATAGTCGCGCTCCACTCTGCTTATATAAGTGAAGACAGCCAAACTTCACGGCATGCAGCTTCACTGAATAATCATTAGAACGAGTAACGCAATGAAAATTGGCATTCTCTCCCAGAACGAAAACCTATACTCCACCCGTCGTCTACGTGAAGCGATTGAAGCACGTGGTCACGAAGCTGTGATCATCAACGCATTGCGTTGTTACATGAATATCAACTCGGTAAAACCATCGATCCATTTCGAAGGACAGGATTTAGTCGGCTTTGATGCCATTATTCCTCGTATCGGTGCTGATATTACGTTTTACGGCTGTTCGGTACTTCGTCAGTTTGAAATGATGGACGTGTTTTCGGTCAACCAGTCGATTGCTATCACTCGTTCACGTGACAAGCTACGCTCACTGCAGCTACTGAGCCGTAAAGGCGTCGGTATGCCTATCACCGGTTTTGCTAGCAAGCCTGATGATGTGCCCGATCTGATCAAAATGGTCGGCGGTGCACCACTGGTAATCAAGTTGCTAGAAGGGACACAAGGTATCGGTGTGGTACTGGCTGAAACCCAAAAAGCCGCAGAGAGTGTGATTGAAGCGTTCATGGGTCTGAAAGCAAACATCATGGTGCAAGAGTTCATTGAAGAAGCGGGCGGCGCAGACATTCGCTGTTTCGTGATCGGCGATAAAGTGATTGCCGCAATGAAACGCCAAGGTGCAGAGGGTGAATTCCGCTCTAACCTACACCGTGGTGGCAGCGCATCATTGATCCGCATTACGCCAGAAGAACGTAAAACCGCGATTGCAGCAGCAAAAGCCATGGGCCTCAGTGTGGCCGGCGTTGACTTGCTGCGTTCAAACCGTGGTCCACTGGTGATGGAAGTGAACTCTTCACCAGGTCTGGAAGGCATCGAAGGTGCCACAGGCAAAGACATTGCCGGTATGATCGTGGAATACATCGAGAAGAACGTGGGTAAAGCCGCGAACCGTCGTCGTAACGATCAGCAGTAAGCCTCGCGCTGACACCTCATCCCCAAAAAGCAGCCTACGGGCTGCTTTTTTTATTTCTACGTACAAATGAAGGAGCAATACCCTGTGATACTGCCAGAGATCACCCCTTTTACCTGGCCTGCGATTTTACAATGTGCCATTTGTGGCGCCGTGATCGGTCTTGAGCGTCAACTTCGCGGTAAGCCCGTCGGCATTCGCACATCCACCCTGATCATTCTTGGCACCTACTTTTTCATTACCTTGGGTGAAACCCTGTCAGCCAACAATGCCGATATTTCTCGCGTGATGGCACAAGTGATCACCGGTATCGGCTTTCTCGGCGCCGGTGTCATGATGACCCGTGATGGCCAAATTCACGGTGTGACGTCAGCTGCTGTTGTGTGGATGCTGGCCGCGCTGGGGATCACCATCGGGTTGGGCTACGGCCAAAGCGCGATGATTGTCACCGGGTTAATCGTCTCGATCTTGTTTGGGGTCGATAAACTGGAAAACAGCGTCCGCTTTTTGCGCCACGGTGTCCACGCCCACCTGTCTGATCGCCGCCAGCGTCATCAGAAAAAGCCAGCCAAAGCGACAACCGCCAAGCACGGCAGCGATAACGTCAGTTAATCCCGCTTTTCTTCTCTTTTACGGGTACAGGGTATTCGCTCTGTGCCCTTTTTTATTCTCTGCGTCCCTCAATGCCTTCCAAAAAACGTCCGCCTCCTGACATTTCGCACAGATCACAGCCTTTATTCACGACAGAGAGGCACATCATCACATGCGTACAGCAAATGGTAGATATACCACCTTTTACCTGTACATATTTCACCGCTGCACTTCACCACCAACCGTTTACACGTAAGTGATTGATTTAAAAGACAATAAAATATGTGCAGCTTTTTGTGCTTTCTACACAAGGAACATCTAACACCAAAAAGTCATCAAAAAGGCATCAGAAGACAAGATTTTCGGCTCTCAATCACCGTTGAAAACACCCGCCACCCGTACTTGTTCAGCCTTTTAAGCGAAAAACAGCGAATTGCTGAGCACTTTATTTACCATGGCAACCTATTTGAAATAAAATTCATAAGCTATTGTTTTTAAATGCATTAAATAAGTGTGCAGCTCTTTTGGCTTTTTCCGTGGCGAACTGATACATGACTTTAAGTAACATAGAAGGCCAAGTGAATGAAGTATTTAGCCTGCCATGTTACTTATACTGAGTTACTTATACTGAGTTACTTATACTGAGTTACTTATACTGAGTTACTTATACTGAGTTACTTATACTGAGTTACTTTTGCGGCGTTACTTTTACTGCGTTGCTTATACAGGGCGACATCGACTTGATGCCCTTCAGCTGAACGACGTCTACAGACATCATGCCTTGCCGCTGACACACGCGATAAACCAACGCCCTGCGATGCTTAATGACGCGCATGGCTGTGCGCAATGGGCATTCTCCCTGACTTTCTAATCGTTAGGTACTTCAAGACTAAGCACCTGTATCCCAGATATCACCTAATGGCATTGCCATTTCCCCTCGTCTCTCGCAATACGTACACCTTTTTACGCTAAGTACATCGATAAGCTGAGCAATTTTGACACCGTAAGCCAACAAGTCACAACTTGAACCTAAGTGGTTGTTTTTATTGGTGTAAATTTATGTGCAGCTTTTCGAGCGTTTTCCCCGATAAACCCTGCACAGCAGAATGAAGGAAAGAGGTGAAAATGAGGTGAGCATCAGTATAAATAACAGGCATAAAAAAACGGAGGCCGAAGCCTCCGTTTTTCACCAAATGGTGTGCTATCTCAGTGAGACAGGGACATTACATCATGCCGCCCATACCACCCATGCCACCCATACCGCCCATGTCAGGCATTGATGGTGCATCTTTCGCAGGTAGGTCAGTTACCATCGCTTCTGTGGTGATCATCAGGCCAGCAACAGAGGCAGCGAACTGCAGTGCAGAACGGGTCACTTTCGTTGGGTCCAGGATACCCATCTCGATCATGTCGCCGTATTCGCCCGTTGCCGCGTTGTAACCGTAGTTACCTTCGCCTGCACGTACGTTGTTAGCAACCACAGATTCTTCGTCACCTGCGTTCTTGGTAATTTGACGAATTGGCGCTTCCATAGCACGAAGGGCTACGCGGATACCCACGTTCTGCTCTTCGTTGTCGCCTTCAAGGCCAGCGACTTTCGCTGCTGCACGGATAAGTGCAACACCACCACCAGCAACCACGCCTTCTTCTACCGCTGCACGGGTTGCGTGTAGGGCATCTTCAACGCGGTCTTTCTTCTCTTTCATTTCAACTTCAGTCGCAGCGCCGACTTTGATCACAGCAACACCGCCCGCTAGCTTCGCCACGCGCTCTTGCAGTTTCTCTTTGTCGTAGTCAGACGTTGCGTCTTCGATTTGCTGACGGATCTGTGCAACACGGCCAGCAATCATCTCTTCTTCACCCATACCATCGATGATAGTAGTGGTTTCTTTAGTGATTGAAACGCGTTTTGCCTGACCCAGATCTTCAAGCTGTACTTTCTCTAGCTCTAGACCGATTTCTTCAGAAATCACCGTACCTGCTGTCAGTACCGCGATATCTTGTAGCATCGCTTTACGACGGTCACCAAAGCCAGGTGCTTTTACTGCCGCCACTTTCACGATACCGCGCATGTTGTTCACTACTAGCGTTGCTAGGGCTTCGCCTTCTACGTCTTCTGCAATGATAAGCAGTGGACGAGACGCTTTCGCGACGCCTTCAAGTGCTGGCAGCAGTTCACGGATGTTAGATACTTTCTTGTCAATCAACAGGATGAATGGGCTCTCTAGATCAACGCTGCCCGCTTCCTGGTTGTTGATGAAGTAAGGAGACAGGTAACCACGGTCGAATTGCATACCTTCAACCACGTCTAGCTCGTCTTGCAGCGCCTGACCTTCTTCAACAGTGATCACGCCATCACGGCCCACTTTTTCCATCGCTTCTGCAATGATGTTACCGACGGTCGCATCAGAGTTCGCAGAAATTGTACCTACCTGAGCAATCGCTTTGGTGTCCGCACATGGTACAGACAGCGCTTTTAGCTCTTCAACCGCAGCAATAACTGCTTTGTCGATACCGCGCTTCAGATCCATTGGGTTCATGCCCGCCGCTACTGCTTTCAGACCTTCTTTGATGATCGCCTGAGCCAGTACGGTGGCCGTTGTTGTACCGTCACCTGCAGCGTCGTTCGCCTGAGACGCCACTTCTTTTACCATTTGTGCGCCCATGTTCTGGAATTTGTCTTCCAGCTCAATTTCACGCGCAACAGATACGCCATCTTTAGTGATCGTCGGCGCACCGAAAGATTTGTCCAGTACCACGTTACGGCCTTTAGGACCCAGTGTTACTTTTACTGCGTCAGCCAGAATGTTTACACCTTCCAGCATTTTAACGCGTGCATCGTTACCAAATTTTACGTCTTTAGCAGCCATGTCAGTCTTCCTTTCTTAATTCTAAATTTGAGGTGATCGGATTATTCAACGATTGCCATGATGTCGTTTTCAGACATGATCAGGACTTCTTTACCATCGATCTTTTCAGTCTTTGTGCCGTAGCCTTCTGCAAAGATCACAGTGTCGCCAACTTTTACGTCCAATGGCTGCACAGTGCCGTTCTCAAGGATGCGGCCCTTACCTACAGCTAGCACGGTACCGCGCGTTGATTTTTCCGCAGCAGAACCAGTCAGTACGATACCGCCAGCAGATTTTGATTCAACTTCTTTGCGCTCAACGATAACGCGGTCATGTAAAGGACGAATGTTCATCGGTCGTCTCTCCTGATTTTGGTAATATCCATACGATTAATAAGATAAACGGCCCGTGGCCGCTTACTTTTCTGTTAACTAATCATGTTGGGTCGAATTTCGAGAACCCAAGTGCTCAAGGGCATTTTTTTCAAAAATAACTGCCAGAATTTTTGCTCGATCACACTCTATGCATTAGGGTAGGCAAGCATTCCAACCCCGAGATCATTATGGCTGTAGCAAACACGCCCGATAAACACGGGCTATTGTCTGATCCGATCCCAGTGGTACTTCAACGTCTGACCATTCCGATGATCTTCGGCATGGTCTCTATATTGATGTTTAACCTGGTCGACACATTCTTTATTTCACTGCTCGGTACCGATGCGTTAGCGGCAGTGAGCTTTACCTTTCCTATCACGTTTGCCCTTAACTGCATCACCATGGGGATCAGTGTGGGCATTTCCACCAGCATTGGCCGCTTGCTCGGCGCCGGTGACAGCGACAGTGCCGCCCGCCTGACGACTCACGGCTTGTTACTGGCGGTCGTCATGGTGATGGTGGCCGCCACGGTGGGCTTTTACACCATTGAGCCGCTGTTTTTATTGATGGGGGCTAAGCCCAGCTTGCTGCCCACCATCTACGATTACATGTCGGTGTGGTACTTAGCCATTCCCTTGTTGGTGATCCCGATGGCGGGCAACAGTGCCATTCGCGCCACGGGTGATGCCAAAACGCCGGCCAAGATCATGATCTTAGCCGGCGCAATAAATGGTGTACTGGATCCTTTACTGATCTTTGGCGCCGGCCCCGTACCGGCGTTGGGCGTCAAAGGCGCGGCCATTGCCAGCGGGATCAGCTGGGCGTTTGCCTTGTTTGGCTCGCTGTACATCCTGATCCGCCGTGAAAAGCTGCTGGCCAAGCCCCAACCGCGTGCGTTATGGCACGATTGGCAGCAAATATTGCAAATAGGGACGCCTGCAGGCCTCTCTAACGCGCTGAATCCGCTCTCTGGCACCTTATTAATGACGATGCTGGCCGCACAAAGCACCGCCTCCGTGGCGGCGTACGGGGCTGCAATGCGGATCGAGTCGATCCTGGTAACAGTGATGATGGCGTTAGGATCGGCACTGATGCCCTTCATGGCACAAAACTTAGGGGCAGATAAACCCGAACGGGCGTTTGGCGCGCTGTTTACCGCCATGCGCTTCGCCATTTTGTTCCAGCTGCTGATTTTCATCATGATGGTGCCATTAAGCTGGCCGCTGTCTTCCCTGTTCAGTCAGGATCATGCGGTGCAGTCACAGCTGTGGCATTACTTGGTGGTGGTGCCGGCCAGTTATGGCCTGCAAGCGGTGTGCATGTTGCTGATCAGTGCGCTCAATGCCCTGCATCGCTCACTGCATGCCTTGATTTGGAACCTGATCCGTCTGTTCGGTTTATTGCTGCCTGCGGCGTGGATCGGCAGCCAGTGTTATGGCACGGAAGGACTGTTTATCGGCATTGCGGCAGCCAACATAATCAGTGGTCTGACTGCCTATTTTTATGCACTTCACCTGCGTAAGAAATATGAATAGCATTAATAAGCAGTAAACAAAAAAGACAGCCTCGGCTGTCTTTTTTTATTGTTGCAGAATGTGTCTCAGGGCAAGCATGCCTTATGGCAAACGCGGCGAATCGTCATCATTGCGCGGTTTGTTGCCATCTTTACGCTCAAACTCACCGTCAAACACATCCCCTTGCTGACCGTCTTGCTTGAACGGATCACGCTGGAAAGGGTCATGTTGCTGGAACGGGTCCTGACTGCTGAAACCCGCACTGAAACCGGCACCAGATTGCATGCCCTGCACTTTGACACGACTCATCAATTGCTTCGCCAACCATGCTCGTGGCCCCGGCAATAACACGGTCATGCCCATCGCATCGGTCATAAAGCCCGGCGTTAACAACAGTACGCCTGCGACGGCCAACATCACCCCTTCCACGATTTGCTGCGCTGGCAATTCCCCTTGCTGTAAGCGGCTTTGCACGGACATCAGGGTCGCAATACCCTGACTACGCACCAAAGATGCCCCAATAAAGGCCGTCAGCAGTACCAGCCCGACCGTTGGCCATAGCCCCAGAAATCCCCCGACCTGAATAAACAGGGCAATTTCAATAATGGGTACAGCAATGAACAGGAACAAAAGAATTGGAAACACGGTTTACCTCTCGCGGGTTAGCAGTTATACCCAAGCGGCCTCATACCTCAATATATAGACGATATTGCGCCACTTTCGCAGTGGCCGCAGCCAGTCTGTGTGGGTGCATCATGTATTGTCCGGATTACAGCGACAAGCGACACGCTTTCTCGTCCAATTTGTGAAGCAGCTTGGGTATATACCGTGCTTTGCCCTTAACCGTTTGTGTTTACACCGCCTCTGATTTTGTCAGGCAGCAATGAAACCATCACGTGCTAGTTGCAATATGGGGCAGATTGGCGCGATTTCAATCACACCCTTTCCATGCAAAATACGCATCGCCGAGATTCAGCGCCTACCCTTACAAACAGAAATTTCACATATTGTTATATTTGGTCATTTTTCATCATAAAAACACGTGCCACTGTTAACAGTTTTTGTGAGCCATATCGCATTACAATGCAAATGTTTTCAGGCGGATTCAAAAAGTGATCTGGGTTATGTTTTTACCCCTAAAGGGGAGTATTATCGGCTTCAGATTATAGGTGTCAGGTACGATCATCTAGCCAAACTCTCTGCAGAATGGATTCTAAAGTTTAAGAATTGGCTCAATATTTGAATTTAATTAGCAGATCCCACTTAAGGCTACATCATGTCTCAGATGATTGATCTAGAAAAAAATGAAGCAATCCTAAACAACGTTGCAACTCGTATTGAAGAAGACCTACTAGGTGAGCGTCACGTTCCTGCTGACGCATACTGGGGTGTACACACACTTCGCGCCGTAGAAAACTTCAACATCTCTTCGACTACTATCTCTGATGTACCAGAATTCGTACGCGGTATGGTATTCACCAAGAAAGCAGCAGCAATGGCGAACAAAGAATTGGGCGCGATTCCTTCTGAAGTGGGTGAATTCATCATCAAAGCGTGTGACGTGATCCTTGAAACAGGCAAGTGCATGGATCAGTTCCCGTCAGACGTGTACCAGGGCGGTGCCGGTACGTCAGTCAACATGAACGCTAACGAAGTGATCGCTAACCTTGCACTAGAGCTAATGGGCAAGGAAAAAGGCGAATACGACATCGTTAACCCGAACGACCACGTGAACAAGTCACAGTCTACTAACTGTGCTTACCCAACAGGCTTCCGCGTTGCTGTATACAACAGCATCATGACAATGCTTGAGTCTTTGGAATACCTAAAAGAAGGTTTCGAAGCGAAGAGCGTTGAGTTCGCAGACATCCTGAAGATGGGCCGTACTCAGCTACAAGACGCAGTACCAATGACTGTGGGTCAGGAATTCCGTGCGTTCGCAGTACTTCTAAAAGAAGAAATCAAAAACCTTCAGTACACTGCACAGCTTCTACTGGAAGTTAACCTAGGTGCAACCGCGATCGGTACAGGTCTGAACGCAGCAACCGGTTACCAAGAGCTAGCGGTTCAGCGTCTGGCTGAAGTAACAGGTCTACCTTGTGTACCTGCAGAAGACCTAATCGAAGCAACCTCTGACTGTGGTGCTTACGTAATGGTTCACGGTGCACTGAAGCGTACCGCTGTGAAACTGTCTAAGATCTGTAACGACCTTCGTCTACTGTCTTCTGGTCCTCGTGCCGGTCTGAACGAACTGAACCTACCTGAAATGCAGGCAGGCTCTTCAATCATGCCAGCAAAAGTAAACCCAGTTATCCCTGAAGTGGTTAACCAGGTGTGCTTCAAAGTGATCGGTAACGACACCACTATCACTTTCGCAGCAGAAGCAGGTCAGCTACAGCTAAACGTGATGGAACCAGTTATCGGTCAGGCACTGTTCGAGTCTATCGACCTACTGAAGAACGCGTGTGTGAACCTACGTGACAAGTGTATCGACGGCATCACAGTGAACAAAGAAGTGTGTGAATACTTCGTGTTCAACTCTATCGGTATCGTGACTTACCTGAACCCATTCATTGGCCACCACGAAGGTGACATCGTAGGTAAGATCTGTGCTGAAACAGGTAAGAGCGTACGTGAAGTGGTTCTAGAGCGCGGTCTACTGACTGAAGAGCAACTAGACGACATCTTCTCTGTTCAGAACTTGATGCACCCAGAATACAAAGCTCAGCGTTACAACTAATTCGTAACCCTCAGTCAGGCGGATTTTCAGGATGAAGATCCGCCTTTTTTTGCTACAGATTTCCCCCTTTTATTTTTTAACTTTACAGACAGGACAATCATTATGGTTGGAATAGAACTCTTAGTTGTTCTTGCGTTCATCTATTTGGGTGCGCGCATTGGTGGTATCGGCATCGGCTTGGCCGGTGGTGCAGGTGTGATCGTGCTTTCCCTGATTTTGGGTATGCCGACCAGCCAAAGTTACATCCCTATCGACGTTATCCTCATTATCATGTCCGTCATCACGGCGATCGCTGCAATGCAAGTGGCCGGTGGTATGGATTGGCTGGTTGAACTGGCCGAAAACTTCCTGCGTAAGAACCCAAAACACATTACGTTCTACGCCCCTATCGTGACTTACCTGATGACCCTAATGGCAGGTACAGGTCACACGGCGTTCTCTACGCTTCCAGTTATCGCTGAAGTTGCCAAAGAGCAAGGCATCCGTCCTTCTCGTCCACTGTCTATTGCCGTGGTAGCTTCACAAATCGCGATCACAGCATCGCCTATCTCCGCAGCGGTTGTTTTCTTCTCAGGCATTCTTGAACCGCTCGGGGTGGGCTACCTAACCCTACTGGCTATCTGTATCCCAACCACGTTCATCGCGTGTATGGTGGGTGCATTTGTCGCGAACTTCCTAGGTTGTGAACTAAAAGACGATCCTGTGTACCAAGAGCGTCTAGCAAAAGGCCTGATCAAGCTACAAGGTTCTGCTAAGCGTGAAATCCCAGCAACAGCGAAGAAAGCGACGTTCATTTTCCTAGCGGCTATCGTGATTGTTGTGGGCTACGCAGCGGCAATCTCTGACTCTATCGGTCTGATCACAGACCCTGCGCTAGGTCGTAACGAAGCCATCATGACCTTCATGCTGGCAGCCGCAGCGGCTATCGTGTTCACCACTGGCATTGATGCAGCGAAAATTCCATCAGCAGCAACGTTCCGCTCTGGTATGACTGCGTGTGTGTGTGTACTGGGTGTGGCATGGTTGGGTTCAACCTTCGTAAACGGTCACGTTGACGGCATCAAAGAAGTGGCAGGCGAGCTATTGAGCGACTACCCATGGATGCTGGCACTGGTTCTGTTCTTTGCCTCTATGCTGCTGTACTCACAGGGCGCAACCACAACGGCTCTGATGCCTGCGGCACTGGCTATCGGCGTTGCACCACTAACAGCTATCGCGTCTTTCGCAGCAGTAAGTGCGCTGTTCGTACTACCAACTTACCCAACGCTACTGGCAGCGGTTGAGATGGATGACACCGGTTCAACCCGTATCGGTAACCTAGTCTTCAACCACCCATTCTTCATTCCGGGTGTAGTGACTATCGCGACTTCCGTTATCCTTGGTTTCGTTGTTGGCGGTATGGTGCTTTAAGCCCTTCGACATGCAACACAACATCACAAAGGCTGCCTTCGGGCGGCCTTTTTTGTATAGATGTAAGGGTGCAAAAAGTGGCTAGGAGCTAGGAACTAGGAACTAGGAACTAGGAACACAATAGCCCAACCATTTGAATAGCAATAAGAACAGATAACAAGCAGGTGCGACCCACGCACCGCATACACGCAGTCAGCCCGTGAGAAGCCGTAATAAGCCCAATCAACGGAAGCGTGAATCAAAATGATAACGTGAAAAACAGTGCAAAAAAGCACGAGAAATGAAAGATGAGGTTCAGGCAATGAACCGCCGACATCGATAGGATCGTGTGAGCGAAAGCGGGCGCGAATGATATTCGCATGTTGGAAGAATAACTGAAATGAATGTCTCCGCCCCATCCCAGGGCGAAGACGGTGGATACAAGCGGATTCCCAACGCTTCTATCCAGTCCGGATGATTGGTCAATCCCAACCTTTCACCCGGCATCATGTCTCTTTTTTGCTACAGAGCAAGCCAGACAGGAAAGCTTGCCCGACTATAGTAGCCCTTGGGAATGCTGAACGATAGAGGTAAAAGCGTTATGCAGCGATGCAAAAATGGTATGAAATTAGATGACCTGCGCACCCTGATTGCGATCGCCCAACAAGGCAGTTTCCGCGCCGCAGCCAATGCCCTTGATATTCCCCCGGCCACCCTCAGTCGCCGCCTACAACGCCTGGAAGATACGCTGGGCAGCCAGCTGGTGATCCGTGACAGCCGCAATGTCGCCTTAACGCCATTGGGCCAGGATTACTACGAGCGGTGCCAGCCGCTATTAGCGCAACTGGAAGCGGCCACCACCGAGCTGCACGACATCAGCCACACCCAACCTCACGGTGCGCTGCGCGTCTCTGCGCCGGTTGGTTTGCTGACTTACCAGCTGATGCCACTGTTTAATGCATTTTTGGCGCAATACCCGGATATCACGCTGTCGCTCACCCATCTTTCAAATCAGCACCATGATTACAGCCCGGAGCAGTACGACGTGGTGTTCCGTGTCGGCCAGCAACCAGACTCCAGTTTTGCCGCCGCCAAAATCGGCGAATCACAACGCATTCTGGTGGCCAGCCCAAGCTATCTCGCACAATACGGCGAGCCTGCCCATCCGGACGATCTGAACCAGCATGCCCGCTTAGCCAGTGTGCCCGAGTTTGAGTGGGCACTTACTTGCGATACTCACGAAAACAACGACAGCACTTCACAAACGGTCTGGATCAACTCGCCAGTCAAAATGGCCATTGCCGATTTAAACAGTATCAAGCAAGCGGCCATTCACAGCTTAGGGATCGCCAGCCTGCCCAACTACGTGGTGGCAGACGCCCTGCAAAGCGGCCAACTGGCCACCATGATGAATGACTGGCATTCGCCGCCTCGCCCTATCTATATGCTCTATCAAAGCATGGGCTACCTGCCGACACACGTGCGCCTGTTCATCGACTTTATGCGAGACAGTCTGATGAAGCAGCGCCCAGTGACAGAAGATGAATGATATAGTTAAGGGATAACACGGCGGTATGGACGCGCTGGAGCATGTCGTACCGCGTATCGACATGCGCCCGCAAGGATGCGTTGCTCTGATCCCCAACATCGGGACTGCCCGCTCATGTAAGTGGACACTGACTTCGCACCAGCCAGACGGGCCACTTACCATGGCGAGCCCGATTTGATGCCTAACTTAACACCCGACTTAATACATAAGTCACCCATTGCCTTACCCCGCCTTTCACGCGCCCCTCTGCGCACTGCCTTGATGACGGTGCTGCTTGCGGTGTGGCTGATTTCGCTTGCCGTTATGGTGAGCCCCCCGGCTAACGCCTCAGCCTCAGCCTCAGCCTCAGCCTCAGCCTCAGCCTCAGCCTCAGCCTCAGAAGCATGGGAACCCGTGCCTTCACTGACCCAAGAAAATACAGCGGGAGAAAGTCATCAAGCCGAAGTGCTTACTCACTTACCTACTGCACAAGCTGCCATTGCCTCCACGTCAGTCGCAGAAACGCCTCGCTCAGGCACACCGTCGCAGCAAGACCAACTGGCTGCAGGCTTAGCCGAGCAGTGGTGGACACCGCTGTTATTCCTCGCACTGGGGATTGGTTTGGCGTTCACCCCTTGCGTCTTGCCCATGTACCCAATCCTCAGCGGCATTGTGCTGGGCAATGGTCAAGTCAGTCACCGCCGCGCTTTTGGGCTGGCCTTTGCCTATGTGCAGGGCATGGCGCTGACTTACACCCTGCTGGGGTTAGTGGTTGCTTCGGCAGGCCTGCAATTTCAGGCCGCGATGCAGCATCCGTACATTCTGATCGGCCTCAGTGGCCTGTTTGTGTTGCTGGCGTTCTCCATGTTTGGCGCCTATACCCTGCAACTGCCGAGTCGTGTACAAACCTGGCTGCACAGCCTGAGCCACCAGCAACAAGGCGGCCGTTGGGGCGGCGTATTTGCCATGGGGGCGATTTCCGGTTTGGTGTGCTCACCCTGCACCACCGCCCCGCTCTCGGGCGCGTTGATCTATGTGGCGCAAAGCGGAGACTTACTGACCGGTGCCGTCGCCTTGTATGCCCTCGCCCTCGGCATGGGGATCCCGCTTATTGCAGCGGCAATGTTTGGCAATAAACTGCTGCCTCAGGCCGGCGCGTGGATGACCCATGTCAAAACCGGTTTTGGCTTTGTGCTGCTGGCCGTGCCCTTGTTTTTGCTTGAGCGGATCTTACCGGCGCAGATCATGCCGCTGCTGTGGGGCAGCTTAGGATTCGCGGCCTTTGGCTGGCTGTATTACGTGAAGATGACGCTGGATAAGGCGCACCAACAAAAAACCGGCCAGCACTACACACGGCTCGATCAGAAAGCCCCGCTTCGCACCTGGCACAGTACCGCCTTGGGTGTAGTGGCCTTTTTAGGGATGTTCGCGTCTGCCGTGCCGATTTACCACCACCTCAGCGGCAACGGCGCAGACGCCTCAGCCGTCAGCATGACCTTTACCCGCATTGAAAATATCGACGATTTGGAATTGGCCTTGGAAAACGCCCGCGCCGAGGGTAAACCGGTGATGCTCGACTTCTACGCGGACTGGTGTGTGGCCTGTAAAGAATTTGACGAGTACACCTTCCACGACCCAGACGTTGCAGAACAGTTGGGACAATTCGTCCTGCTACAGGCCGATGTGACGGGCAATACGCCGACCGACTTTGAACTGCTGCAAAGCATGGACGTACTCGGCCTGCCGACCGTGGATTTTTGGGATGCCAAAGGGAATCGGCTTGAGCATGCGCGCCTCACCGGATTTACGAAAGCTGCGCCGTTTTTGGCCCACCTGAATAACCATCAACTCATGCACAACAACGATGAAGCAGAACCAGCCGCAGAATCTAAACCATAATCCATAAACCATAAAAAACACGGGAAAGACAGGCCGTTCTGTCTTTCCCGCTTTTCGCTATTCAGGTTGCCAGATAACGGTGTCCACATCTTGTGCGGGCAACTGGGTTAACTGCGTCGACAACGCCTGCTTAAACTGATGCACCGACACATCCGGCTGCCACTCCATCACCAGCCCTTTTACCACCACCGGCTGTTTCAGCCGCTGATGGATCACCGTGTCGCAGCTTTGGTGGACTAACTGCTGCAACCGCGCCACCACCACCTTGGCCCCTTCAATGTCGGTATCCGGCAACACCACCACAAACTCATCGCCATTGAGACGAGCCAGAAAATCGCGCGGCCGGAATGTGCCCCGGCGCAGCACTCGGCCGATGCGTTTTACCAACGCCTTGGCCGCGTCTTGCCCGTACGTCATGCCATACCAGCGCAACGGGGTAATCGACAGGGCCACCACCGCCAATTGGGTGTTATCACGGCGGGCCGACAGCACTTCCCGCTCCATCACAATGTCAAAATGCTTGTGGTTTTGCAGCCCGGTCAGCGGATCAATCAAGGCCACATTGGCCAGCTCTAGCCGCAACCGCTGCTCTTGATAACCGTGCCAGACGGACGAGTGAAACCAGTAATAGAGATATTCACGCACCATGATGACCATCACCACACGCACCAGTACGGTAAAGAAAATCAGCGCTTCCGGCATGCCGAAGGTGTGTGTTTCAGAAAGCCCTGTGCTCGGCAGAAGCGTATTCGACAGAGCCGTATTAGACAACACGGTATCCGACACCAGCCACGCCAATAACACCGGCAACACCGCCAGATAGGTCGCACTGCGGTAACTGAAAAAGGCGATCACCGCGATGATGATAAACAGGTCGCTATACAGCGCCACCGACGCCAAATGGGTACCATGCAGGGGCAACGCAAACAACCCGGCCCACCCCAGTCCATAAATGGCCGCTAACGCCGTCGAGATCCACTGCCAACGCCGCATTGCCGGTAAGGCTTGATGCAACAGCACCAGCGCCGCTAACGCCACCAGCACAAAGGCGACAATGCCCAATAAAATCGCTTCTGCCACCGGCGGTACCATGCTGCGCACCGCAAACACTTCCACCACCACCAACAGCAACAGGGTGAAAAAAGTGAGCGAGGCGAGCTTCCATCCCTGACGCTGACGAAAATACTGCTGAAACTCAAAATAGCTTTGCCCATCCATATCCGTGGTTAACAACGGGGCCATAATCCATGCTTCTCTAAAGGGTAAACGTCTCTTATTGAGAACGACCAAGCAGGAAAAAACTTAAAAGACATGGATCGCATTTTAAGGATCATGATCCAAAGCAGATCTTCCGTGTTAACAAATTGATCTCTTTTAGCGCCAGTGATAGCGTGGGAAAAAACAACAAGATGTACTGCACATGGACGCTCACTACACCATCGTTATTGCCGACGACCACCCGCTGTTCCGTAATGACCTGTTCCAATCGGTGCACATGGCGATCAGCGGGGCGACCCTATTAGAAGCCGACTCCCTCACCAGTCTGCTCGCCTTACTGGAAAAAGAGCCCGACGTCGACTTACTCCTGCTGGATCTGAAAATGCCCGGTGCCAACGGCATGTCCGGCCTCATTCAGCTGCGCAGCCAATACCCCGACTTGCCCATTGTGGTGATTTCCGCCAGCGAAGAAACCAGCGTGATCCGGCAGGTCCACAGCCACGGCGCGTTTGGCTTTATTCCCAAATCCAGTGACATGCGCGCCCTCATTCAATCACTTAATCAAGTGCTGGATGGGGAACCGGTCTTTCCGGACGGACTCGGTGAAGTTGATGCCGAATACCACGCTCTGACCGAGCGGATCGCCGCCCTGACACCTCAGCAGTACAAAGTCTTGGGGATGCTGGCCGACGGCTTGCTCAACAAACAAATCGCCTATGAGCTCAATGTCTCGGAAGCGACCATCAAAGCGCACATGACGGCGATCTTCCGCAAACTGGATGTGAAAAACCGCACCCAGGCGGTGATCTTGTTACAACAGATGGATCTCGCCCCGTGATCACTTTTTTATCGCTGAAGGTATAGACCTTTGGCTAAGCACACGTTTGACGTATCCCTCCCTATCCCTGCGCAAACTCACAAAATCGCCCCTTAAACGGCGATTTTGTCGTTCTTGGCTCGACTAAAGTTGCACTGTGCCGCCCGCCAATCATTGCTATTGTCAGTTCGTAACATTTCATTAACGTGAACACTGACGACATGCAAGGAGATAACAATGGCGTTTGAATCCAAGGAGCAGGCACAAGCCTACTGGAAAGAAAACCTCGCCACGATGGGCTCACTGTTAGCCATCTGGTTTCTCGTGTCATACGGTGCCGGCATTCTGTTTGTCGATGCCCTCAATACCATCCAATTTGCAGGCTTTAAGCTGGGCTTCTGGTTCTCGCAGCAAGGATCAATCTACACCTTTGTCGCGCTGATCTTCGTTTACGTCGTGCGCATGAACGCCCTCGACCGTAAGTTCAACGTACAGGAAGACTAAGGGGAAAATATGGAAATCCAAACCTGGACATTTATCTTGGTGGGCATCACGTTCGCCCTCTACATCGGCATCGCCATCTGGGCACGCGCCGGCTCTACCAGTGAATTCTACGTCGCCGGCGGCGGGGTGCACCCGGTCGCTAACGGCATGGCAACCGCAGCCGACTGGATGTCAGCGGCCTCGTTCATCTCCATGGCGGGGATCATCTCCTTCATCGGTTACGACGGCGGCGTCTACCTGATGGGTTGGACCGGCGGCTATGTCCTGCTGGCCCTGTGTCTCGCCCCTTACCTGCGTAAATTTGGCCAGTTCACCGTGCCGGATTTCATCGGTGAACGTTACTACTCCAAAACCGCCCGCATGGTCGCTGTGTTCTGTGCCATCTTCGTCTCGTTCACTTACGTGGCCGGTCAGATGCGTGGGGTCGGCGTGGTGTTTGCCCGCTTCCTGGAAGTCGACATCAACATGGGGATCATCATCGGGATGGGGATTGTGTTCTTCTATGCGGTCTTGGGCGGCATGAAAGGCATCACGTACACCCAGGTGGCTCAATTCTGTGTCCTCATCTTTGCCTTCCTGGTACCGGCGATTTTCACCTCTATCATGATCACCGGTAACCCGGTCCCGCAACTGGGTCTGGGCTCCACCATCAGCGGTTCAGAAACCTATGTTCTGGATAAACTGGACGGCCTGACCACCGAGCTCGGCTTTACCGCCTATACCGACGGTTCGAAAAGCATGGTGGATGTGTTCTTCATCTGTGCGGCACTCATGGTCGGTACGGCCGGTCTGCCTCACGTAATTATCCGCTTCTTCACCGTCCCGCGCGTGAAAGACGCCCGTATCTCTGCAGGCTGGGCATTGCTGTTCATCTCTATGCTGTACACCACTGCACCATCAGTAGCTGCATTTGCCCGCGTCAACATGATTGAAACCATCAACGGGCCAGACATGAAAGGTGTCGCGGCTGAGCAAGCGCCAAGCTGGGTGACCAACTGGGAAAAAACCGGTCTGGTGAAATGGGAAGATAAGAATAACGACGGCAAGATGTTCTACTCGGGCGATGAGCGTAACGAAATGAACATCAACCGTGACATCATCGTACTGGCAAGCCCTGAGCTGGCAAGCCTGCCTAACTGGGTTGTGGCACTACTGGCCGCTGGTGGCTTGGCGGCCGCCCTGTCTACCGCAGCCGGTCTGCTGCTGGTGATTTCGACCTCGATTTCCCATGACTTACTGAAAAAAGGCTTCAAACCGAACATGACCGATAAACAAGAGCTGCTGGCGGCCCGAGTGGGTGCAGCGGTGGCGATTGTCGGGGCGGGCTATCTGGGTATCAACCCACCGGGCTTTGTGGCACAGGTGGTGGCGTTCTCCTTCGGTCTGGCAGCGGCCTCGTTCTTCCCGGCCATTATTCTGGGGATCTTCTATAAGAAGATGAACAAGGAAGGCGCTATCGCCGGCATGATCACCGGTATCGCGTTCACCGCGTCGTACATCATCTACTTCAAGTTCATCAACCCAGCGGCCAGCACCCCTGAAAACTGGTGGTTCGGGATCAGCCCAGAAGGCATCGGTACACTGGGTATGTGTCTGAACTTTGTGGTCTCGATTGTGGTGAACAAGTTCACGGCTGAAGTGCCGAAAGACGTGCAGGACATGGTGGAATCCATCCGCTATCCGAAAGGCGCAGGTGAAGCCCACGACCATTAATAGCCAGAACCTAGAACCTAGAACCTAAAACCTAAAACCTAAAACCTAAAACCTAAAATCTAGGAACTAGGAACTAGGAACTAGGAACTAAAAAAATATTCCAACACACTCCCTAACGACAAAACGGAGCCTTCGGGCTCCGTTTTTATTTGGCGTTGACTACGACAGTTGACCTAGAACAAGCCTTTCTTCTTCACTTTGCGAATGCTGGCGATCTGCTCGCTCAGGTTAGGCTCGCTCGCCGGTACCGCAGCCGGCTCGGCTGTCACACTGGCTTTCACACCACTGTGTTGCAACGCGCGGATCATCTGACTTTGCGCAGAGATCAGGGCTTTCAAGTCAGCAATTTCAGCCGCCTGACTCTGACTGTGCGCCTGATGTTGTGCCTGCAGTTCACGGATCAGCGGAGACACCACGGCTTCGGTGATATCAGCAGTGAGCCCGCCGCGTAATGCCTGACCCAGCTCATTGCCCAGATCGGCTTTGAATACCGCTAAGGTCGCTGCCAGCGCTTCACCTTGGTCATCCGATTCAACCGACTGCGCGCCAGCCTGTGCCACCACAGCGGCAGAGGCTTCTATCGCTTCCATTGAGGCATCCATTGACGCTGCGATTGAAGTCGTTAGCGTCTGCTGCAAACCGTTCAGTTGCGAGGCCATGCTCTGCTGAAAACGGGCCAATTCTTCACGCAGCATCTCTTGCTGGTGCTGTTGCGCCTGCAGGGCTTGGGCACTCGCGGCGTCCGCTTCCGGATTCGGTAACACCAGCCCACACATCTTCAGCTTCTGTGCCAGCGTCTCCATGTGAATGGTGTTTTCTGACAAGGTCGCCGACAGCTGACTGGTCAAGGCCGGGCTCAATAAATGCAAAAACAGCCCGGACAGGTAGATGTCTTTGTGGCGGTGCAGGTTGTGGTGCAACTCTTTACCGGCACTGGGTGTTTCCACTAACTGTCGACGCTCTTCGACCCAACGCTGCATGATGCCGACCGCATAGCGGTCAGCGTCAGAGTTCACCGGATCAAGAAACAGCGAACAGTTAACCCGCTTAAGCTGATTAGTCATCAGCAACCTCAATGAGGGTCTCTGGGTTCACATCCACGTCGATATCATCCGCGTGGTACATGCATAGCTCACGCGCCAGCGCCGACTGTGATTCGTTGATCAGCACCACACGCTCACCCAGGGTCGGATACGCTTCTGCAATCGCCGGGTAAATCAGTGACGCGCCACCACCGACCAGGTAAACACGGTTCGGGTTCTTGGCAAATTTCTTTGCTTCAATCGCCACCGCACTGCCCAGTTCCGCGATCTTGTTTTCAATCTTGGTCAGGATCGCATCAATCTGCGACTCGTCATTCACCACTTCTTTGACAAATTCCATGTCATGACGGCGCTTGATCAGCTCGTTCGCCACCAGGTAGCTTGCATCGCTGTCTGCGGCAGCCAGCACTTTACGCGCCAAGTCTGTCACCATCGACACACCGATTTCTTTGTTGCCGTACACAGCAGACACATCATCGAACTCACCCACAACCACGCCCATGTCCAGCGTGGTACCGCCACAGTCAATCACCAGTGAACGGGTAAACTCGTTACAGTTAGAGTTCATCAAAGTCGACAGCACCGCCGGCACACTTTCCGGCATCACATTCACATCGACGATCTGGAACAGCTCGCCTTTGTTCAGCTCAATCGCACGCATCAGGTTCTGGCGTTTTTTCTCGATGTTCGCTTCGTTACGCTGGCAATCTTCCGGATCGTAAAACTCGGTGATCGGCAGGGTCACCACCAAGGTGACCGGACACGGCGTCAGGCCGGTTTGCAGCAGCGCATGGTGCACAGCGAGCAAGTTCAAGTCGTCATACTGGTAATCCACATGGGTGGTTTCCAGTGCTTTGTCAGAAGTCGCATCGTAGGTGTACTTGGTGGTACCGATGGTGTAGTTGTATACCTGCTTATCACGGCGCAGTGCCGCACTCTTCCAGTCTTTACGGAACGAGTTCGGTGACACAATGGTCTTTAGCTGGTTGTTCTCAATCCAGCTCACCTTCACGTTGGTTGAACCGTCATCCACTGCAATGGTTAACGCAGATACCGTCATAATACGTACTCACAAATCTAAAACAGAAACGCTAGGGCCCCCGCTGCGCGATAAGAAAGGCAGCAACACACGGATGACCCTACAAAAAAATATCGACCCGCCGCGCCCTGCCAACACAAGGATTGGGCGACGGGTAAAAAGACTTACTGGCTGTTGGCGGTTAGTTATCGGCAACCTTGAGCAAAAGTAAAGGCAGCATGGCTTCATCCACCTGCAAATATTTCTCAATAATGCCTTTGATCCCTTTTGAGACCTTCACGCCGTGGCTGCGGGCGCGGTGATAACTCTGCACCACGTGGATCACATCGTTATCCGCCAGCGGACGTGACGAGGCAATCGCCATCAGTGCGCCACGCAATAAGAAGAAATCAATCACCTGCTCAGCAAAGACCTCATACAAGCCTTTGCTTGGGAAGTCATGCTGGTACATGCCATATAAAAAGTAATTCAACCAGATATGCGGGTTCGACGAGATATAATCCTGATAATGACCATTAAAGCCCTGAAGCAAGATCGCTTTTTGCTGTTCAATATCTTCCCCCGCCTGACCTAACGTCGCCACCAGTTGCGCATGGATTTGCTCAATACGCTGCAGCACCAAACCGTGCTTTTCGGTGATCCCCAATGCCAGATGTACGTTGTAGAGTCGTGTCAAAAAGATGGTGTGCATCTCGACCATGCTGCCCGTACGTGCATACATCTCCAGAAAATCGCCGTTCACGATCCCAGCCACGCAATAGTCAAACGCCTGCTGGAAACTGTCTGGACAATCCTTTTTCGCTTCCAGCATTTTGAGACTGGTGCCCAGCATGAACAACTTGGCTTCCAACGCCACCCCTTCCATCAACAACACGTCGATATACAGCTGACGCACCGCATCGTAATAATGCGGGTAACGGTAAGGCACCGGTTTGGCATTGGCCGTGAAAAGGGGCTTTTCACTGAACATCATCGCTGACGGGTTCAGCAGTACCTGACGAGCCGCTTCCGGGCACGACAAAGTAAGGCTTCGCTCAACACGTTCCCCACGCGTCTGACTCAGGCGCGGGTAGGTTTTACAAGTATTAGAGAGACGAGTGTGGCCGTGCGCTTTATGCACATCACATAAACCTTGGGCGTCACGGAAAGGACACACACCCTGCGCATCCAGTTTGATTTTGGCAAACGCTTTTTCCCCGGGTGTTTTCAGGATCACTTGTGCGGACTTTTCACGGAACGCACTTTTCTCGACCATGAAACGGTAGGTCGGCTTATCAATATGAATATTCCAGCCATGGCAGCAGTGATCTTCACACTGATCGGCAATGCAGGAAAACTGTTCCACGAATTGTGGGATTACTTCAATTTGTCTCATTGTTTCTTACTTCACCATGACATCGAGTCGGGATACCGGTTGATTCGCTTCCGCTAACTGGCGGGCGTGCTCTATGGCTGTCGGCGTGGATTGTGTGCCTTTACCAAACAACATCGCCAGTTGCTGATCTGCCTCAGGGGTTAAAATCATCAGTTCAATGCGGCGGTTCTGACCACTGCGCGGGTTGGCTTCATCAATCAACATTCGCTCAGCCATTGCTACCACTTGCAACACGTTGGCCTGCGGCAGGCCGGAGTCCACCAAAAACTGGCGGGCCGCCATGGCGCGATCGCCTGATAGCTCCCAGTTACCATAATTGCTGGATTTAAAGTGGGTGTTATCGGTATGCCCGCTGATCACCAAACGGTTTTTGATTTGCCCCAGCATCGGTGCCAGTTCAAACAGCATGTCCTCAAAAAACGGCGTGATGATCGCACTGCCACGGCCAAACATGGCCTGTCGGTCGGTATCCTGAATCAAAATACGCAGCCCTTGTGGCACCAATTCCAACACCAAGTTACTGCTGGCTGAGAGCGCATCGGCCATCTCAGCCACTTCCTGCGCCAGCATTTCCAGCTGCGCTGCATTCAGGTGTTGGCCCTTGAGGATGGAATTGAGCTCGCGACCACGACCGGCATTGGCTGCAATTTCCCCTTCCGGTAACTGCTGATGCAACGAGGGTCCCAACGTATCCGGGCCATTGAGTTTCGACTGCACCGGGTTTTCAAACGGGGAGGCCTGGCCGCCAAAATCAATCGGGAACGGGCTGTTACGCAAATCAAACAGGTTATCCATGTTGTCAAACACACTGCTGTTTTGCAGGCGGTACTGGATCTCTTCCCGCTCATCGGCCGACGCGATTTCCATGATCCACAGCACCATGAAGAACGCCATCATGGCAATCGCAAAGTCAGCAAAGGCCACTTTCCATGCCCCGCCATGGTGATCATCATGATGACCACGGCGCTTTTTTTTCACGATAATCGTGGGATGATTGCTTGCCATGCTTACCCCTTGGCGACCCAGCGTTCCATTTCAGTGAACGACGGTTTGTATTCGGAGTGCAGCATCTTACGCCCGGCATCGAGCGCCAATAGCGTCGGCTTACCCTGCACCTGCGCGACCAAAATCGCCGCCGCCATGTTCAGAGCCATCATCTCTTTTTTCACCTGACCGGCCATGCTGTTCGCCAAGGGTTCACAGAAGCCGTAGGCCATCAACACACCAAAGAAGGTACCGACCAACGCCGCCGCCACTTTCACCCCAATCAGGGTCAGCGGACCACCGATGTTTTGCATGGTCACCACAATGCCCAGTACCGCCGCCACAATCCCGAAGCCCGGCATGGCCTCACCGATGCGCGACATCGCCTTGGACGGGCGCAGCAAGTCTTCTTCCAACGTGTGCAATTCCATCTCTAACGCCGCTTCCAGATCGTGATGGCTCATCTTGCCCATCGCCATCATGCGCAGGTTATCGGTGATAAAACTGATCAAGACATTGGAACGGGCCACTTCCGGATAGCGGTTAAAAATGTCACTGCCAGCCGGATTTTCAATGTGATCATCCAGCTTTTTAATGCCGTCTTTGCGAATCACTTCCAGCAGCTCAAACATCACTTCCAGCACAGATTTGTAGTAATCATTGCTGTAACCGCGCCCCATCGACATTTTGATGCGGGTCAGGATGTTTTTCAGGACATACTTCGGGTTTGAGATCACCAGAGAGCCTAAGCCCGCCCCCAAAATAATGATGAATTCTGCCGGCTGCCACAGGGCGGCCATTTTGCCGGTCGCCATCAAATAGCCGCCGGTTACACTGCCAAAGACAATGAAAAAGCCTAGTATCGTTTGCATGTCATGCTCCGTTACACCGATTCCCGCCAATCGGCCAACAATGAATGAAGGGTTTTAATGGCCTTGCTGTGGAGCTGACTAATACGGGCTTCAGTCACTTCAAAGGCTAACGCGATCTCTTTCAGGTTCATTTCATGCTCATAGTAGAAACACAAAATCTGCTGATCTCGCTCGCTCAATTGGGCCAACGCCTGCACCAGTGCCCGTTTCAGGGCGGCACGCTCATGGCGCTGACACTGAAAACTCAAGCCGAAAAACTGCTCGCCGTTTTCCTGTAAGGTTTCCAGACTGCCCAGCTGCTCGGCTTCATGATCCAACCGGCGTTGCTGCACCTCCTGCAACGGCACCGCCAATGCCTGCGCCAACTCTTGCTCTGTCGGAGTACGCCCCAACTGGCGACTGAGCCGGCGTTCGCAGTCACGCATCTCATGGCTGCGCTGACGGGTGCGGCGAGAGCGCCAATCCATCCGGCGCAGTTCATCCAGCACCGCGCCGCGAATACGCTGCGTGGCCAAACGGATCAATGCCTCCCCGTCCAATTCGGGATACCGGCGGATCACATCCAAGAGGGCCACCAGGCCGATTTGCTCCATGTCTTCCAGCGACAACAAGGTCGTGACCTGCGCCGTCATATGACGACAGACCTGACGCACCAATCCGGTGTGCGCGTGGATCAAGCGGGTTTCCCGAGCACGATCCACCACTTGCTGACTCTGCTGATACGCCATCATCCCTTCATGGTGATAAGCATTAAGCGCACCTTGCACAGAACCTCCTTACTGGATAACCATCTTGGTGATCAGCACTTTTTCAATGCCGTTCGCCCCGGCCATCTCATTCATCACGCCACGGATCCCGTCGCGCAATTCCAGCTCCAGGGTCGACATCGCTTCTTTGGCAACGAGCTCGTCATAGCCTTTCTGGCTGACCGCCGAAACCACCGCGTTCTGTACCAGGGGTTTGAATTCCTGGATAAGCTCAATCTGCTGGCGGTCATAACTCATCAACGTGATTTCCAGCATCAGGTAATGCAGGCGCTCTTTACCCGGCACGCTCATCACAAACTTGTTCAATGGCAAAAACACCGGCTTTTTCACCAGCGCCGCTGCCGGTACGGCCTGCGTATCAGCCACTTCCAGCAACTGCTCTGCCTGTTGCTGCTGCCAATACCACCAGCCTCCCGCACCAACGGCGGCCATCACCGCCACAGCAGCGGCTGCTACCCAGGCGGTTTTGTTCTTTTTCGGTTGTACGTCTTCTGTCATGTTCTTTTCCCTGCCCGCTCATCGGGCTCAATACGGTGGTGCTCGCCCTGTGTGGCCTTACACAATGGATTCAAATGGCGAGGCGGCAAAACGCGCGCTCAGGGCATACGCCGGCATGGATGCACGGGCTGGCCGCACGTCATTGGCGGCGATGGTGTGATCATCCTGCTGTGTCTGCGTGTCATCCTGCCCCTGCTGTGACAGACCGCTGGACACAGACACATCCACCAAATCCAACGCACTGCCATCAAAGTCCAGACGCAAGCGCTCCGCATTGGCCGCTAACGCTTCACGCAATTGAGGATGGGCCGCACCGAAATGCACTGACGCCTTATCCCCGTCCACACGAATGCTGACTTCCAATTTCCCCAACTCCGGGGGATCCAAACGGATATAGGCTTTTTGCAATCCGTCTTGCTTGGTGAGCGACATACGCGCGCGCAGTTGCTCAACCAGATCTTTCCCCCACTCTGGCGAGGTCACATCGACACTGGCTTGCAAATGCTGGGTCGCCACATCGGTCAGGTTGGCACTCTGCGCTGCTGATGGTGATGCCGCTTGCTGCATCTGCTGCTGTGCTAACGCCTGCAGGTTGTGCATGGCGACACCTTGTCCCGCCCCTTGCATCGCACCGTGTCCTGCACCCTGCATCAGTTGCTGAAGGGCTTCCAATAACGCCGCAGTCGGTGCGGGACGGCCGTCGACGGACAACGCTTTCATGTCAGACACCAACGTCAAACCGTCTTGCACCACGCTATTGAGCTGGCTCGCCGAATGGTTTACTGAATGACCTAACACATCCGCCGTTAAAGCGTGCGTTGTCATGCTGAGCGATGGGTTCCCCCCGCGCATCGATAATGCCTGCACACTGCTCGCCAAGTTTGCGATCGCATTCATGCCCGTCTCCTGACGGCGCAACGCCGCAGCCAAGGCTTGCGTGAGTTCACCCTGTTGGCCTGCGGACAATCCCAGCTGTTGCATCATGGTTTCCAGCGCCTGCGCCGGATCCGGCTGTGCCTGTAACCATTGCGCCAGTTGCTCAAGTGCAGGTGTGTCACCAGACACTGACAACTCGCCAGACATGAACTGTTCGCCGGAAACAGACTGGTCACCGGATGATGCAGTCTCTAATGCCGAGGTGGATGTCCCTGCTTGCGTGTAGGCCTGCTCAAACGAGGCATTGTCGGATGACCCCGTTTGAGGGTTCGCATTCGTGGTGTGTTCGGTTTTCCCTGCAGCTCCGGAGACGGAGCCAGCCGCGCCAGACACAGCCGAAGCGGCCGCTGATGAGACGGAAACTTGCATCGTGTGATTCCCGTTATTGGTGTTGCAGATACGCCATCACCCCTTCCCGGGTGCTGGCTTGTTGATTGATTTGCTGTTGGATCTCGGCTTTTTTCGCCTGACCGGCGGCCAGCATGGTGGTGTACAGCGCATTGATCTGTGCCAGTTGCGCCCGGGTCGCCGGTTCGTGCATGCGCGCACGCAATGCCGGCAGCAGTTGCTGCAACGTCTTGTCCAATACCGCCAACTGATCCCAATCCTGCGCAGTCAGTGCCGCTTCAAACGCCGCACGCAACGCCGCTAACTGACGAGGCCATGCCGTGCCCGGACGCACCGTAAAACCCGCCCCTGGTGTCGACACCGCATTAACCGTTGGCGTTGGCGACGTCGGTACAGACGCAAAGCGCGAGGTCACAGGTTGGCTGCGCGGTGAGGCCATTGCCTTACTGCTCACTGCCGACCTGCACTTTTTCAGGCTTCAGAACAACCCAGCCTTCCAGAATATCGGTGATCAAACGGATCACTTCATCAATGCCCGCCACCTCGTTGTTGCAGTTGGCTTCAAACAAACGGCGGCCACAGTAGTCATACAGACGGAACAACTCTTGGGTCACGTCACCGCCTTTTTCTTCATCCAGCACCGAGCTCAATCCGTTCAGGATGTCGAGACACTTTGAAATAGTCAGCCCTTTATCGGCAATCTGGCCGCGCTCCATAAAGCCTTTGGCAC
Source organism: Photobacterium aphoticum (assembly GCF_001029435.1). Lineage (GTDB taxonomy): Bacteria > Pseudomonadota > Gammaproteobacteria > Enterobacterales > Vibrionaceae > Photobacterium > Photobacterium aphoticum. Next base: position 43,875 of record NZ_LDOV01000021.1, read on the forward strand.
GGTTGAGGTTATCCAGCAACCCTTCCAGCAACATCTGGATCAAACGGTGTGGGCTGGCGGCGGCGGCCTGCGCATGGTTCTGCGCGTGTTGGTAGGCACCAAGGCCTTCTGCATTCATCATGATTATGTCTATCTTTCGTATTCAGTGTTTATCGTGGTCGCTAGCGCGTTAATGCGGCGTTTAAACAACAAAACCGGGCACGACAGCCCGGTTCATTCAGCCTGCTTACATCAGCATGCTGATCATCATGTTTTGGGTTTGGTTCATCTGCGCGATCTGGCTGTCCATCTTGGCGTAGTAATCACGCAGGGAAATCGTTTTGGCTTCCATACGGATATCCAATGCTTCACGCTCTTCGGCAATGCGTTCGTTGTCGGCTTCCAGGCGATCTTGGCGGATATCAAACAGGCCGCCGTTTTTGTGGTAGTCATCCAGCACCGTCATCATCTTGTCCATCATACCCGGCTGGGTGTCATCCAGCGGGTTACCCATGAACAAGTTAGCGATATCATCGAAATTCTCTTCCAGCGCTTTGTCCATTTTGCTCTGGTCAATTTCCAGCGTACCGCTCACTGTGGTGGTGATCCCCAACTGCGACAAGGTCTCCAGGGCAGACGCGCTGTATTCGTCCGAGATCACTTCGCGCAAACGCGATACCATGGAACGTACCCCGGCATCACCTGACAGTGCCGCCGCCTGCTCTTCGCTCGACTTGGTGTAGGTGTTAACGGTTTCCATCACCTTGTTGTAGCTGTCGATGAACTTCTTCACCGTGTCTTTCACGCCCGCTTCATCGCGTGCGATGTTGACGTTTACCGTGCCCGGCTCTTTCAGGGTCAGGGTGATACCGTCAATGACGTTTTCCATTTTGTTGGAGCTGGACGTCAGCTCCATGGTGCCGAACATCACCTTGGCATCTTGGCCCGCTTGCAAGTTCTTATGGCCGGCCGCTAAAGTACCTGTCACATCGGCTGCCGCCGGCACACTGTTGACCGTAAAACCGTTCGCCGCGCCGGTTTCATTGGCGTTAAGCACCAGGCTGACATTGTCACCACTGCGCACTAGCGTGGCTTTTACACCCTCATTGTCCGGGTGGTTATTGATGGCCGACTGCACTTCTTCCAGCGAGACGCCCTGAGTCGTCAGACGGGTGATTTTATCGTCATAGCTTTTCTGGCCTTCGTTGAAGGTATCTAAGCGCTTTTGATCAAAATCTTTGTTCTTGGGATCCGTCAAAATGGCTTTGGCTTCGGCTTTCCACGCACCAGCGTCATCCATCTCGATATCAAATTCTTTGGCGATATTTTCCAGCGTGCGGTTTTCATGCTCCGCTTTTTTGGTGGTCTGCTCACCGGCCAGTTTGGTGGCTAACGCGGCAATATCCACTTCCACCGTTTTACCGCCAGTGGTAAAGCCTACTTTACCACTCTTGAGGTAGCTGTCTTTGCCCAGCGAAATAAGTTGATCACGCTGTGCTTGTGCAAGATCGACCACTTCAAAGTTGTATTCGCCAGCCACCGCACCGGCGCCAATGCTGACACCCAGCGTGTCACTGTTACTGAGCTCAGCTTTTAGCTTGTTCAGCTCAGTGACCGAGTTCAGATCTTCCACCGTGTCACGGAAGCTGTTCAGGGTGTTCTGAATTTCCTTCAGCGCATCCATTTCCGCTGTGTTCATGCCTTCCTGACGATTGAGCTGGTTATCTTTTGGTGCGCGCTCGGAAGCCACAATCACTTCGATCATTGAGTTAAAATCAATGCCCGAACCTATACCTGTCATAAACATACGGCGTCTCCTGTTGTGCCTCGGCCGAGCAAGCGAATAATGTGCTGCAAGCGCCCATGGACCTTGGGTGATAGAGTGTAATAAGCAAAAAACATACCAATCTATTTATTGATAGTTGTGCGTGAAGTGGTGGTTTTCTGCGGAAAAAAGGGATTTGAGAAGGTCTGATACAAAACGAGCGGAAGTAATACTTCCGCTCGGTATGCCTCATCGAATATCGCTATGTGTGATAGCGCGTCGATTAACGTAGAAGCTGAGAAACCATGCTTGGCATCTGGTTAGCCTGAGACAGTACCGTGATACCTGCTTGCATCATGGTGTTCTGCTTCGTCATGTTGGCAGATTCTGCTGCAATGTCAGCATCCATGATACGGCCCTTCGCCACAGACATGTTTTCTGCGATGTTGCCCAGGTTGTTAATCGTAGACTGGAAGCGGTTTTGTGTCGCACCCAGATCAGCACGTACTGCGCCCACTGCATCGATCATCGCATCGATGTTCTTCATCGCTTCGCCTGCTGATGCCGCGTCTTTTAGACCATCTTTAAGAGACTCTGTACTCAGTGCTTTGCTATCCAGCTTCACGCTGATCACGTTTGCATCCTGAGCCCCAATAGCTGTAGCTAGAGTGGTTAAGTCATTGGATTCAGTCAAGGCAGAATCTTTAACTGCGCCAGCGTCGATATATGTATCAAATGCAGCCAACTTAGTGGCATGAGATTCCATCGAATCTTTAATTTTTGCAGCATCTGCCGCAGAGATAGAGATCTCATCAGCCGTAGCAGTATTAATGGTAATTGAATTAATTACTGAATCTTCAACACCAGCGTCTTTAAGCAAATTCTTAATTGAATCAGCTGTAGTGCCATCAAAAGCACCAGTACTCGCAGTTGTATCAAGAGTGATTGCAGTGCCTGTTTTAAGTGCATCAGCTAAATCTTTATCTTTAGCCTGATTAGCGGCACTAGAATTAATATCTTTTAGGCCATCTTCAATAAATTTCGTAGCATCCGCCTTCGACATATCATCATAACGAGCAACATCCGCACCAACTTGGAAGTTCACACCTTCACCCAATTTGTCAAACAGCTTTTCGCCTTTACCGTACGTCGTGGTGTCAACAATACGCTCCAACTCTTCGGTCAGTGCACCAAATTCTTTGTTCAGTGCTGCAATATCCGATTCAGAGTTGGTGCCATTTTTCGCCTGTACAGACAAGTCACGCTGACGCTGCAGGATGTTGGTGAATTCCTGTAGTGCACCTTCTGCTGTTTGTGCCATAGAGATACCGTCGTTGGCGTTACGCTGCGCCACTTTCAGGCCGTTAACCTGAGAGGTCATGCGGTTAGCGATCTGCAGACCTGCAGAGTCATCTTTTGCACTGTTGATACGTAGGCCAGTAGACAGGCGCTGTAGAGACGTGTTCAGAGAGCCTTGCGTGCCAGTCAGGTTACGCTGCGCATTCATTGATGCAAAGTTGGTGTTGATTGTCATAGACATAGGGGCATTCCTCTATTCGGGATAACAGCGCCGGCCAACTTTGCCGGGGCTTGAAAAGGTTCTATCCACAACAAACGACCACCTTTGCGAGTTACTTAACTCTTTTTTTGTTCTTTTTTTAATGTCACTCGCAAAAGTGAAGGGGATCACAGAGAAGCAGGGGCGAGTAACGAGTCTGAAGGGACGAGGAAGAGCGGAACTAGGGACTAGGAAAAGCAAAAAAAAGAGCAGAAACGGTTGCCCGTTTCTGCTCTTTCTCGAGACTCGTTACTCGAAACCCGCCCCTGCGCTTCGCGCTTACACAGCCGGCTCTAACAGGGCCACGACATTGTGGCGGGTGGCGTTGGCCTGTGCCAGTAGCGTCGGCACGGCATTATCAATCAGCAGCAGCGAGACCTCTTCCGGGGCTTGCAACCAGCTGGCTTCAATGCTGCCATCGCTGTTGATGATGCGTGATGTCGGGGCCATGCTGCGGGCAATACGATCCAACTGCTCGACCACTGCCTGTTGCTGTTTGTCGAGGTGAGCCAGCGATTGCGACACTTTTTGCAGCATCCGATCGATATCCACCAGCGCTTTACGGGTCGATTCTGGTTTGCCAAATTCCAGCTGTTGCGGCTCAACTTGGGTTTTGTCCTGATTCTCCAGCTTGGCTTTAACCGGATTGCCTGACGGCAGGATTTGCCCGCCCCCGGACATCCACACGCCACGGCGGATCGACGGCCAGGCGGCTTTCGGTGCGGAAAACACCACGTCGCCATAGCGGTCCGGTTTGACCTGAATATCACGCGGAGCAAACGCCGTGCTTAACGCCTCGGCCGCTTCTTCCAGCGACATGTGCGATTCAATTTTGGCGCGTACGGAAGCCGGCTGCCCCTCTTCAAACTGAAAACGCACAATCTCATCATGCTGACGCAGGGTGTTAAAGCGCATGCCCTTGATGGTGAACTGCTCGCTGAGCGATTCGCCGTCTAAACGCGGGGTTAAATCATGGTACAGCACCGACTGGCCATCGTACTGCGCCCCTTGGGTCAAGCGGGTCAACTTGCCCTTGAGCTGATGCAACGACTGCTGCACCTGATCTTTTTTGTTGTCCTGCACATTAAGCGAACGGCGGGCCAGCTGGCGCATTTGCCCCAACAGATTGCTGGCATCACGCAGGGCCTGCTGGGCACTTTCGGCCTGTGCGACCTGACTGTGCGCGCGAGCGGTCTGAACCAGAAAACTGCCTGACGTGTTGTAGCTGTGTGCCGACTGACGGGAGGCATCAGAGCCTTTCTTTTCGCTGACACGCGCGACCGCCGCCACGGGTTGCTGGCTGGCAATCCGTGTCGGTTGGGTACTGTCGCCACTGCGCAGCGTACTGGTGCTGGATACGATTTGGTTAACCAAAAGAGCCTCGCATCGATGGTGATAAGATCATGACTTTGATAATGATGATTACATCATTTTAAATAACGACAGATTCTGGATCTTGCTGTAAGTCATCTGTGATGCCTGCAACGCGGCCATTTGGGTGTTCAGGGACAAAATCGCTTCACTGTAATCCAAATCTTTCACTTCACTGATCAGATTCTTATTCAGCAGGCTGTTGTCTTCGTGCGAGCCGCCAATGCTTTCCAGCGAGCTCATGTCGCCCCCCACGGCGGTCCAGATCTGGTTAACGGCCTGCATGGTACCATCAATATTGCTCTGTGCGCTGGTCACTTTCGCCGTCAGACTTTCGCCATCCACGGACGGATCACGCAAGGTGGTCACCAACTCATCCAGCGTATTGAAGATATCGGCACCGTCAGATCCATCGCCGCCCTGAAAGAACAGCGCATCGGCGGTTTGGTTGGCCGGGATCGTCATCGACTCAGCCACACGCACTTCGCGCTGCTCGCTGTTGCCCAGATACACAAACTTGCCGGTGTCCGGATCGCGGCTGACAGGCTCAGTCTGGGTCATGGTGCCGGCAAACAGGTAGTCGCCACGGGACGATTTGCTGTTGGCGGTATCCACCAACTGATCCAGCAGGTTTTCCAGCTCGGTAGCAATGGCTTCGCGGCCATCCTGGGTCGAGTTGCTGGCATTCAAAATGCTGGCAGTCAGTTCTTCCACGCGCAGCAAGGCGTTGTTGGTGCCATCAAGGTGGGACTCCAACTGCCCCAACTCGCCTTTCAGGTTGGTGATGTTTTTCTGGAACTGATCAATGGTCGCCTGCTCACGGTCCAGCATCATCAACTGTACAGAGCCGAGCGGATCGTCCGACGGTTTCAGCATCTTCTCGCCGCTGTTGAGCTGGATGAAGGCTTTGTTCACGCCGGTGGTCGAGGTCTGCATGCTGGTCAGCATGACATCATTCAGTTGTGCGGTACTCAAACGCATGGTGCTTTCCTCTTAGCGGAACATCGACAAGGTGACATCAAACAGCTGCTGCGCGGTCGAAATCACCTGCGCATTGGCCTGATACATCTGGGTGTAGGTCATGATGTTGGCCGCTTCTTCGTCCAGCAACACGCCGGCAATGCTGTCACGCTCCCCTTGCGCTTGCTTTACCAGCGCTTCCGAGGCAGACGCATCGCTTTCCAGCTGGGCGGTCTTGATGGACCAGTCACCGGTCAGGCCGGTGTAGCCGTCATAAATCGATTTGCCGTTCAAACGGTCGATGGCGTTCTGGTATTGCGCCACCACCTCGTCGGGCATGCCGGTGGTATCAATGTCCACCGCGCTGTTGCGCAGGTCATTCAAGGCTTCCAGATTGGCACTGTTACCCGGCTCACCGGCGGCAGCCGAGAACGCGAGTTCTTTCGGATCATCGATCAGCAGGGTCAGATTCTTGGCCGCGCCATCGATGGAATCCACACCGCCAAACATCGGTTTGCCGGCGTTATCATTCAAATCAAAGCCGTTGGCATGGGTGTCGTTAAACTGGGTCGCGAAGCTGTACGCCATCACATCCAGCTCACGCTGCAAGTCTTTCAGCTCGCCGTCACGGTAAGCCATCAGGCCACCAATGCTGCCGCCCAAGTTATCATCCAACGCCAATTCGCTGTTGCCGCGTACCACGGTCAGGGTGCCGTCTTGGGCTTTTTTCAGCTGACTGGCACTGCTGCCGCTCACCAATGGCTGGCCTTTGTCCAGCGTCAGGCTGACGGTGCCGTCGTCGTTGTACGTGGTGTTCACATCCATCATGCCGGACAACTGGCGGATCGCTTCATCGCGCGAGTCCAGCAGGTTGGTCATGTTCTGGCCGTTGGCGCCTGCCGCACGAATGCTGTCGTTCATGCTGGCGATGCTGGCCATCAGGGTGTTGGCTTCAGAAATGGAGGCGGTCAGCTGGCCGTCGACTTGCTTGGCCTGCGTATCCAGCTGGCTGCTCAGGTTATTGAAACGCTGCACCATGGACTTGCTCTGGCTCAGAATGGTCTGGCGGTGAGCAATGTCCTGCGGCGCGGTCGAGGCTTCGCTCAGCGCGGCATAAAAGCGGTCTAAGCCTTTGCTGATGCTGGTGCTGTCATTGTTCAGCAGGGTTTCGGTCTTTTGCATGTACTGCGAGCTGATCGCATTGAAACCCCATGAGCCCTGCTGCTTGTAAATTTGCTGGTTCAGGTAATTGTCGGCCATGCGCTCCACATTGCTGACGCCCACACCGGCCCCCATTGATCCGCTGACCTGCGCCCCAAAGCCCACGCGCTGGCGGCTGTAACCCGGTGTCAGGACGTTTGTCACGTTATGGGCCGTCACCGACAACCCGGCGTTGGCGGCATTCATGCCGGATAAACCAATATTAATTAAGCTCATAGTTCTTCTGAATCACCTAGGTTATTGAGATGCTCGGTCAACGTTGCCCCGGCGCCGCGTCCTTCCCATGCTGCCCCTTGCGAGAACATCGGGTTATAAGGATGGGCTCCGGCCGGGGAAAAGGCCGGCAAGCTGGCCGTGAGATTGTCGGCCCCTTGTTGTGTCATAGCGACCAGTTGTGACTGGGGCTTAAATGCCTCGTGCTGTCCCAGCTGATTCACCAGCATATCGGCAATGCCTAAGCTCTTCTGGCGGCTCATTTCCATCGCCAACTGACTGTCATACATGGAGCGGTAGAACTGCTGCTGGCGACTGTTGAACGGGTTGTCTTCATCATCACTTTGCAAGGCTTCACTGGCCTGACGCATGTGTTTGAGCACGGTCTGTAAAAACACCGCTTCAAACTGCTCGGCCGCCTGCGCTAACGCGTTATCCGCATCCGGATTGGCCTTGATGGCCTGCAAACTGCCCATGTCGTTATACAGGGCAGTGTGGGTGTCGTTCTCTGCTATTTTCATCGCTTGTCTTGTTCTGCCGTTCGCTTCCGCGTTCGTTTTACTGCCCGTTACAGCACGATCAACTCGCCTTCGAGGGATCCGGCCTCATCCAGCGCAATCAAAATCGACATCAAATCGGTCGGTGAGGCACCCAGACTGTTCACGGCATCCACGATGGTCTGCAGCGAGGTGGTCCCCTCACTCTGTGGCCAGATGAACACCTTGCCACGCTCTTCATCAATGCTAACGTCAGAGTCAGGCGTGACGGTGGTATTGCCCCGGCCAAACGGGTTGGGCTGGCTGACGTTGTAGCTTTCCATCACGCTCACGGTCAGGTTGCCGTGACTCACCGCAGCGGTGTGCACTTTGACATCCTGCCCCACCACGATGGTGCCGGTGCGGGAGTTAAACACCACCCGGTTATGGGATTTCTGCGCAATCACATCGACGTTTTCCAGCATCGCCAAAAACGTCACGCGCTGGTTGGCATCATGCGGGGCACGCACGCGAATGCGGGCATGGGTTTCGGCCATGGCCACTTCCGGACCAAACAGATCGTTGATGGCCCGTTCGATATTGCGCGCCGTATTGAACCCCGGCTGTTTCAGGTTCAGCACCACTTCCGCCGAGGTCTGGAACGAGGAGGTAATTTCACGTTCAATGATGGCACCGTTAGGCACGATACCGGCGGTCGGAATATTGATGGTCACGCCACTGCCGCTGTTGCCTTCCGCCATCACACCGCCCACCACCAGGTTGCCCTGTGCCATGGCGTAGATTTGGCCGTCAGCCCCTTTTAATGGGGTCATCAGCAAGGTGCCACCGCGCAAGCTTTTGGCATCACCGATCGATGAAACCGTCACATCCAGACGCTGACCACGCCCGGCCAACGGCGGCAACGCCGCATGCACCGCTACGGCGGCCACGTTCTTCAGTTTCGGATCGTCATTGGCCCCCAACTGCACGCCGAACTGGCTCAGCATATTTTTCACCGACTGGGAGGTGAACTTGGTCTGGCTCTTATCCCCGGTGCCGCTCAACCCCACGACTAGGCCGTAGCCCACCAACTGGTTTTCACGCACCCCCTGAATATCGACCAGACTCAGCAAAGGTTGCGCTGTTGAGACGACCGGCATCACGGTTAACGCAGCGGCCAGAAAGAGTTTTTTAAGCATTAGATTGGGAACCATGAAGAGTTAAGGAAACGGGATAACCAACCCGCTTCGTTAGCGCTGGCCAACGCGCCGCGACCGGAATAGGTGATACGCGCATCGCCCAGACGCAGGGACGGCACGCGGTTATGGCCGTCGATGTCATCGACACGCACCAAGCCCGACAGGCGGATAAACTCGTTACCCTGATTGAGCTTGAGCCACTTTTCCCCGCGCACCCGCAGCACACCGTTTGGCAGCACTTCGGTCACCATCACGGTGATGTTGCCCGACAGCGAGTTCTGCTGAGAGCTGGACGACGAGCCGGCAAAATCGCGCTCGGCATCCAACCCCACTGACGCTTCGTTATAGACTTTGCCGCCCAGCGTGGGCGCCGGCATGCTCACGCTGCTGGATTTCCCAAAGCTGGTACCGGCTTGTTTGCTGGAGCGGGTCTGCTCATCCAGTTGTACGGTCAGGATGTCGCCAATGCGAAACGCACGGCGATCCTGAAACAAGGCCATGCCATAGTTGGCACTGAACAGGCTGCCATCCGGATCCACGTGATAACTCGGAAATGCCATGACCATCGGGTCTTCTTCCGGTTGGTTATCAATGATCTCAGAGACCGGGGCCACACAGCCGGATAACAGCAGGGCGGCCGGCAGTAGCCACATCGGTTTACGCATGCCAGCCCCCTTACATTGACTGGCTGACAAACTGCAGCATCTGATCGGCACTGGACACCACTTTGGCGTTCATTTCGTAGGCGCGCTGGGTGGTGATCATGTTCACCATCTCTTCCACCACGCTCACGTTGGAGCCTTCCAGCGTATGCTGGCTGATCGCGCCCATGCCGTCTTCACCGCCGACACCTTCCAGTGCCGCGCCTGATGAGCCGGTTTCACGGAACATATTACCGCCCAGCGCTTCCAGACCTGACGGGTTGGCAAAATTCACCAGCGTGATTTGGCCCAGCTCCTGCGGCATGCTGTCGTCTTGGGTGGTGATGGTCACCATGCCGTCGGTGCCGACCGCGAAGGTTTTGGCGTTTTCCGGCACTTCAATGTTCGGGATCAGCGGCAGACCCTGTGCGGTCACCAGCACGCCTTCCGAGTTACGGTGAAACTGACCATTACGGGTGTAACCGGTGTTGCCGTCCGGCAATTCGATCTGGAAGAAACCCTGGCCCATGATGGCCAAATCCATCGCTTCCTGAGTGTTCTGGTAGGCACCGGTTTTCATCAGCTTCTGGGTACCAACCACTTTGACACCGTTACCCAACTGCAGACCGCCCGGCACTTCATTTTGCTGATCAGCCATCGAACCCGGCTGCTTTTTCATCTGGTAAAACAGATCTTCAAACACCGCACGGTCTTGCTTAAAGCCCACCGTGTTGACGTTCGCCAGGTTGTTTGAAATCACCTGCATCTGGGTGTCTTGCGCGGCCAGACCCGTTTTACTGACCCATAACGCTGGATGCATATCCTTTACTCCTAATAAACACCGCAGCACGCCACGGCCTGCTGCGGATAAGGGTTCGGGCAGCCTTAGCTGCGAATAATTCGATTACCGGTGGTCGCCAGATCTTCGGCGGTTTTCATCATCTTGATTTGAAATTCAAAGTTACGAGACAACGAAATATTGGTGACCAGCGCATCAATCGCATTGACGTTGCTGCTTTCCTGATAGCCCGACGCCACGGTCACGGCATCATCCGCATCGGCATCGTTAGCACCGGCCACACGGAACAAGCCGTCATCGGCCTTGAACAGCATCTGCTTGTCCGGGTTCACCAATTTCAGGCGCTCCACTTCCTGCACCAGGCCGCCGCCGAGTGGCACCACCGAAATCGTGCCGTCACTGCCGATATCCAGCTGCTCGTATTCCGGCAACACAATCGGCCCGCCCATGCCGACCACCGGGCGATCACCCAGCATCAGCTCACGGTTGGCGGTCAGGTGGAAGTTACCACTGCGGGTGTAGGCTTCGTCGTACTCGCCGGCCATCACCGCAAAGAACCCTTCGCCACGGATCGCTAAATCCAGCGGGTTATCGGTGTGCTGCAAGGTACCGGCAGAGAAATCGGTGCCGCCCATGCGCGCCGCCACCAGCGAGCGGGTCTGCAACCCTTCGCCGTTGATATCGATGGTTTCTGCCATTTCGACATCAGCACGAAAGCCGGCTGTATTGACGTTGGCCAGGTTATTGGCATGCACCTGCTGCGCCATCATGGTGCGGCTGGCGCCCGACATGGCGGTAAACAGCAACTTATCCATTCATCCCGCCCTTACAGGTTCTGGAACAGGATTTGTGTCATTTCCTGTGCCACTTGAATGGTTTTGGCGTTGGCCTGGTAGTTACTCTGGGCAGACATCAAGCCCACCATTTCACTGGTCAGATCCACGTTAGAGTTTTCGTACATACCGGTACGCAGGGCGCCCAACTGACCGGTGCCCGGTGCGCCGACCAATGGCGAGCCCGAGGCAAAGGTGTGTGTCCACGCCGTGCCGCCCGCTTGTTGCAAGCCTTCCTGATTCGGGAAACGCGCCAGTGCTACCTGACCCTGCTGCTTCACTTCACCGTTGGAGTAACGGGTATACACCGAGCCGTCAGCGTCGAAGTACCAACCTGCAACCTGACCCGGCGCGTGGCCGTTTTGGGTGTTTTTGTTGATAGAGAATTCACTGCCGAACTGCGTCACTTCCGATACGTTCATCGCCAGTGTTTGTGCCGCTGCGCCGTTATCTGGCGTGAAGGCCAAATCAATGGCAGCGGTCGGTGCGGTCATGTTGCCCTTGCCGTCAAACGTCATGTCGATGCCGTCTTTCGGGCTGGTCGGCACCTCACCGTCCACGCGGTAATGCACCTTCCACGTGTTATCTGCTGTTTTCACGTAGTACTGCGTCACTTCGTGCTCGCCGCCCAGTGAGTCGTACACGGTCGACGTGGCGCTCGAAGTGAAGGTCGACGGATCTTCCGGATCAAACGCGTGTTTAGTGGTATCAATGATGGCGGAGTTCGCATCCAGGTTCAGGCCGATATCGATGCTGCTGGTCTGCTTGGATGGCATGTCACCGGTCGCAATACGCAGATCCGACAAGGTACCGGTCTGTAGGGTGCCGGTCGCGGTCACGCCATAGCCCTGCAAACGGCTGCCGTCGCTGCTCACCAGATAGCCGTCGGCATCCATGCTGAAAACGCCGTTACGGGTGAACAAGTCCTGCCCGTTGCTTTTCACCATAAAGAAGCCTTCGCCGTTAATGGCCAAGTCGCCGTTACGGCCGGTCGGTGTGGTGGTACCGGTCATGAAGCTTTGGCGTACTGCAGCCACTTCTACCCCGTTCATCTGACCGCCGCCAAACTCTGGCGCGTAGATGTCCTGGAATTCTGTGCGTGATGATTTGTAACCCACCGTGCCCACGTTCGCGATGTTGTGGCTGATGGTGTTCATCTGCTCAGAAGTGGCGCGCAAGCCGCTCAAACCCACATTAATTGACATGATTAATCCTTGTTATTCGTTATACGGTGATTTCACGCATGTCGTACATCGACATAACGCCTACGCCTTTCAGGCTCAGCATGATGGCGCCGCCATCTGCCGGGATGTTGACCGACTCGACGTCTGCCGCGATCATGATCTTCTGCGACCATGCCTCACCGCCGGTTTCGGCCATCACTTCAAAGCTGTACTCGCCGGTGCCCAGCTCATCACCGTCAATGGTGAATTCCGCCATCCCGGCACCCTGCGGGCCCAATTCAATTTTGTCGACCAGCTCACCGCTGTCGTCGTACACCATCACCGTCGCTTTATCGACAGCCTGATCGAACTTCACACGCCCTTCCAGCGTCTGGCCTTCGCTGACATCCAGCTCGCCTTTGACGTCCATCAGCACTTTCTTGCCGACCAAGTTCGTGGCCTGCAGCATTTCCAGGTTGGTGATCCCGATGTTCATGTTCATCATGCCCATCTTGACCCCTTCCAAGCTTTCTACCGCTGACATCATGCCAAGCTGAGTCAGGTACTGGGTGCCGTCGGTCGGGTTGAGCGGGTTCTGGTTTTGGATCTGTGCCACCATCATGGTCAGAAAGCCATTGCTGGTTGGCACGGTGCCATTGCCGCTGACATTCGGCTCTTCGCTGGTACGGACCTGCTCCTGGCTGTACTGAGCGGTGGTTCTGATTTGCGCTAAGCTCATTTGCTACTCCTTAGCCGGTCTGGCCCAGACGCAAAATGCTCTGCTGCATACTGCGTGCGCGGCTCATGACATCCACGTTAGTTTCAAAGTTACGTGATGCCGCCATCATGTCGGCCATCTCTTCCACCACGTTCACCGTGGAATGGAACACATAACCGTCTTTGTTCGCTTGCGGATGGTGCGGCTCATAACGGCGCAGCAGTGGCTCGTCACTTTCAATCACTTCATCCACCTGCACCTTGGCGCCGGCCACCGCACTGTTCATATCAAACATCACGGTCGAGAACACCGGACGCTTGGCGCGGTAGGCATCGGCTTCAGAGCCCGAGACCACATCGGCGTTGGCCATGTTGCTGGCCACGGTGTTCAGACGGATGGTCTGTGCAGACATGGCAGAGCCGGCAATTTCATAAATACTGGAAAACGACATACTTACTGTCCGTTAATGGCCTGCTTCAGGCCGCTGATTTTCATGTTGAGGAAGCTCATGCTGGTTTCAAACGCCATGGCATTGCTGGCAAACGCTGCCTGCTCAATCCCCAGCTCCACGGTGTTACCATCCTGCGATGGTTGTGGTGACACGCGGTACAACAATTCGTGCTCGGCCGGTCGCTGACGACGGGCCAGATGTTGCTGTCGCGAGGTGGTCGCGATTTCTGCCATCGCGTCTTCAAAACTGATATCACGCGCTTTGTAATGCGGGGTATCCACGTTCGCCAGGTTGCTTGCCAGCACCTTGGCGCGTTGTGTTCTAAAGGCCAATGTATTAGGGTGTACCCCCAATGCCTGTTCAAAATTGATTGCCATCAGCGTCTGCTCATCCGAACGATAATGAACGAGCTTATACACTATTCATGCCAACTTTATTGGCTTTGCATTTCAAAGACTTAAGAAATGAAAGATGCCGTAAAACGGGCGATGCGGAACCCCCGCTTCCGCTCGGAAACAGGCCGGCTGCTGTGTACGCTGCTGATCACGGTTCTGGGCAGTGCACTGCCGGCACAGGCCGCCCCGCTCGAGCAGCAAGTCACGCGCTATCTGAAAAAAGAAGTGAATCGCTATGCCCGCACGGTCGGCAGTCAGGATGTCACCATCCAACTCAAATCCCTGCCCGGTGATAACGATTGTGATCACCCGCTGCAGATGAGCCTCAATAATCCGGAACAACCGGTGGGACGGGTCGGGGTCTCGATCACCTGCCAGCGACCGCAGTTTTGGAAAGCCCGTGCGTATGCGGACGTGGATGTGTACCTGAAACTGGTGACCACCACGCGCCTGCTCAACCGGGACACGCCGATCACCGCCCGCGATCTGACCCGTACCCGCACCAGCTTGCGTCACTTACGCCAAGGTTATTTCACCCAGGCCAAGGCCGTGATCGGCCAGCACAGCCGCCGGAAAATTCAGCCGGGGACGGTACTGACCCCACGCATGATTGAGCCCGCCGAGCTGATTGCCCGTGATGATGTGGTGACGATCGTCGCCAAACAGCCGGGCTTTAAAGCCAGCATGAAAGGCATCGCGTTGGAGAATGGTCATCAAGGCGAGAAAATCTGGGTGCGTAACCTGTCTTCCGGCAAGAAAGTGATGGCGCGCATTGAGTCGCCGCACACGGTCGTGACGCAATTCTAGTGCGACCAACAGAAAAGGATTTTTTTGTGGGCTATTTCAACAAAAGGGGTTAAGCAGATAGAATTTCGGTCGCTTATGCCTATTGAACCCTGTTGCTCACTGATATTCAGGCTATCACCATGATTGGAAAAATCACCTATAACACCCAACCGGCCTCGCTGTCGCACAGCCAGCCTGATGCCAAAGTGGCCGACAAGGCCAAGATCACTGATTCATCGCTGACGCCTCTGCAACAGGCGCGTCAGGCATCCGCACAACAAAGCGATGTGGATATGGACAAAGTCGCGGCCGCCAAAGCCCTGCTGCGCAGCCGTGACAGCGGCGTCAACCTTGACAGTCTGGCGTCGTCGATGATTGATTTCTATCAGGATGAGGCGTAATGGCAAACCACGGCCCGCTGATCAAACAGCTGTTGAATGACTTGTCACAAGACGTGAAAGGCTACCAGCAACTGGCGCTGCAACTGAAGCAACAACACCTGTTACTGACTAACCGTGACAGCAACGCGCTGCTGAGCCTGAATCAGGACTTGGATCAGGTGATGGCAACCCTGAGTCACCACGCTAAACAGCGGGCGGAAAGCATGACCACACTGGGTCTGACACAGGATGACCAAGGCATGCAACGCTTGTTTGCGGCGCTGCCGGCCCCGCTGAATCAGCAAGGCCGTCAGTTATGGCAACAGCTGCACAAGCTGACGCTGGAGTGCCAGTCCCTCAACAACCAGAATGGTCGTCTGCTGGCGCACCAAAAACAGTTGATGGATAAACTGCTCAAACCCGAGCAGCAATACTGTTACGGCCCGGCAGTCTAACGGTAACACGATCATCGCCGCGCACAGGGTGATCTGACCGGGTTAACGGCCACGCACAAAACGCTGCATGGCCAACTCATCCAACATTTTTTGCTCTTGCTTGTCGCGACGCTGCTGCATCACCGCTTCCCGCTTGGCGACCACCGTCTCGCCCATTTTGACCTGACGGTGCTGATCCACCAGACGCTGATTCAGGCTGCGCATTTCCACTTCCGTCAACGCCATCTCCTGACGCTGCAAGCGGGTCAGGTTATCGACCTGATGACGAAAACGGCCGATCCCTTTGAGCATCATGGCCGAGGTCTGATGGCCGCTGGCCAACGCGTATTGCGCAGGCAGATCTTCCAATAACGCCAACCGCTGTTGGTGGGCCTGATACTGTTGCTGCAACTGGCCTTGGCTTTGCTTGAGGTCGTCAAACTTGCCCTGCTGCTGCAACTGCCAGGTTTTCAATACCGCTAAGCGACGCATCTCAGCTCATGCCTCTCGATAACTGCAGTAACTGCAACTGGCTGTCCTGCAACGTCACCTTTTCATCCATCCGCTGTTGCAAGAACTGGCAGATGGCCGGATAACTGCGCACGGCTACATCCAACTGCGGATCTTGCCCCTGCTGATAGCCGCCAAGGGAAATCAGATCCTGTACCTGACGGTAGCGGGCATACAACTGCTTGATGCGTTGTGCCTGTGACAACTGATCTTGGCTGACCACTTGTGGCATGGCACGGCTGATCGACTGTTCGATATCAATGGCCGGGTAATGCCCCTGCTCAGCCAGTTCACGGTTAAGCACGATGTGCCCGTCCAAAATGGCGCGCGCGGCATCGGCGATCGGATCTTGCTGATCGTCCCCTTCCGATAACACGGTATAAAACGCGGTGATCGATCCGCGCTCAGTCGCCCCGTTACCAGCCCGCTCCACCAACTGCGGCAGCAAACTGAACACCGACGGCGGATAGCCTTTGGTGGCTGGCGGCTCGCCCACGGCCAAGGCAATCTCACGCTGGGCCTGCGCATAACGGGTCAGAGAATCCATCAGCAATAACACGTCGTGGCCCTGATCGCGAAAGTACTCGGCGATACGGTGACACAGCACCGACGCACGTAAACGCATCAGCGGCGGATCATCAGCCGGCGAGGCAATCACCACCGCATGCTTCATGCCTTCTTCTCCGAGCGAGTGCTCGATAAATTCCCGCACCTCACGGCCACGTTCACCAATCAAGCCCACCACGGTGATTTCGGCGGTGGTATTGCGGGTCATCATGCCCAACAACACACTTTTACCCACGCCACTGCCGGCAAACAGACCCATACGCTGGCCCTTGCCGACACTGAGCATGCCGTTAATGGCTTTGACACCGACATCCAACTGCTGGGAAATCGGCAAGCGCTTGAGGGGGTTAATGCTCTCCCCTTGTAAGCTGATCCTGTGCTCCTGGGTCACCGGACCTTTGTCATCCAGCGGCTCACCCAAGCCGTTAAACACCCGGCCCAGCATGCCGTAGCCGACATTGATTTTACTGTCGCCGTGCAGCGGTAATACCCGGCTGCCCGGGCGTAAACCGGTCGCATGACGGATCGGCATCAAGACCGAGGCGTGGCGGTCAAACCCCACCACTTCCGCTTCAATCAGATCGCCCTGATCGTTTTCCACCATGCAACGCTGGCCGGTCGACAAACGGCAGCCTACGGCTTCCATCGTCAACCCGGCCATGCGAACCAAGCGGCCATAGGTACGCGCCACCGGCACATCCGGCACACGCGCCATCGCCATACTGAGCTTGGCCGCGAGTTCTTCAGATAAATTACGCATCGGCCAACAGGGTATCCTTGACCACATCCATGCACGCGGCGAGACGCTCTTCGCTGTCCACCAACGCTTCTGAGTCCGCCGTCACCACGCGGCAGCTGCCGATGGTCAGGCTCTCATCCTGCTGCACATTCCACTGCGCCACCTGATCCGGCACCAGTTCCAGCAAACGCTGGCTGTCCTGCGGGTTCAGGTACACGGTCAGATCCGGTTTGTGCTCCGGCAATTGCTGCAAGGTTTCTTCAATCAGGTTGACCATCTGGCCGGGCTGTAGGGTCAGCTCCGCGCGGATCACCTGACGGGTTACCTTCATCACCAAATCACACAGCATTTCGCTTTGCTGCTGTACATGGTGATGAAAGGCTTGTTGGATCTGATCTTTCAGGTGCCCGCTCGCCTGCAACACTCCAGCGACATGCTGTTGCGCCTGCAAGCGGCCTTCCTGTAACCCTTGCTGACGACCCTGCTCATGGCCGTCACGCTGGCCGACCTGCAACCCTTGGTTCACTCCGTCCTGGTAACCTTGCTCGTGGCCTTTTTGCAGGCCATCCTGAAACCCGTTGTTGAACTCATCCTGGTAGCTGCTGCCCCCGTCATCGCCAAACAGATCGTCTTCGGTCGCGGTCACCAACGGCGGGTAGCGATAGTTACGAAACTCTCCCAACCCCGGGGAGAAAATCGGCACGGGCTGATCGTTTTTCATCATTCCACCACCGGCTCATTGAACAACTGCAATTCCACCTCGCCTTGTTCGGCCAAGGTGCGTAACAACTGCACCAACTGCTGACGGGCCTCTTCCACCGCGCTGACACGCACGCGGCCTTTGCCTTCAATCGCTTCACGCAGGTACTGCGCGGCACGTTTGGGCATGGTGCCGTACAGGCGATCCATCAACTCGGCATCGGCGCCTTTCAGGGCGGTCGCCAGCAGATCCTGATCCGCTTCTTCCACCAAGCGCTCCAGCGTGGCATCGCTTTGACGCACCAGCACGCTGAAGTTGTACATCTTGCTCTCTAGGCGATTGACCAGCGCGGAGTCCATCTCGCGCAATCCGGCCATCACCCCTTCGCTGCGACTGCCGTCCAAGCGGTTGATGATCTCGCTGGCTTTTTGCGTGCCGTCAATCAGGGTGCTGTTTTGCTGGCCAACCTGCGACAGGAATTTATCCAGCAACACCTGCACTTCATAAATCATGTCCGGGTGGATTTCATTTAAGTTGGCCAGACGGTACAGCAGATCATCCAAGCCTTCTTGCGGCAACAACGTCAGCAGTTTGGTGGCCACATCCGGATCCAAATAGGCCAGAAACACCGCCTGCATCTGCGGGTGCTCACCGGCGATCAATTCCACCAGCTTATTGGGCTCCAACCACTGCAAACGCTGCAAGTTGTGTTTGAGCGAATCGCCGTAGATCGAATCCAGCAGCGGCTGGGACAACGACTGGCCCAGCGCTTTGTTCAGAGTGCGTTCCAGGTAACTGCGGGATGCCCCCGAGATCCCGGACTCGGTGCGAAAATCATTGAAGAAACGGCTGAACACCGCTTCGACCTGATCTTTTTTCACCGCCGGGATCCCCGCCATGGCGATAGAGAGTTGACGCACCTGCTCGCGCTCCAATTGTTTGAGCACGTTAGCGGCGGCTTCTTCGCCCATACTCAGTAACAGGATCGCCGCCTGTTCAATATCGGGCTTCATTTCAGTTGTCTGCATCTTTCGGGGTAATCCATTGTTTTACAACATGCGCGACGCGTTCAGGTTCTTTTTCTGACAGCATCTGCAAATACGCGGACTGCGCTTCTAAACCGGTTTCCGGACTCGGCAAATCGGCCAGGATACTTTCGTGATCCATCACCGCACGCGTCCCTTCGGTCAGGGTCGCCGGCACGGTCGTGGTAGCGGCGGTCGCCACTGCCGTCGTTGTGCTCTCGGTGTCGCTTGTCGCCGGCACCGTCGATGGGATCGCTTTGGTTTTATTCACCTTGGCTTTTTTCACCGCCAGACGTTCATTGTCACGGGCCGCGCGGGTGTCACCGGACAAGGCGCGCATCACCGGACGAACCACCACCAGCAACAGCACCACAATCACCAACGCAGACAGCAAGTAACGCAGGTATTCCAGCCAAATCGGCTGCATCCACCATTCTGGCTCTGCGGCGATCTCAGCATTATCAGCAATGTTGAACGGGAACACATTCAGGCTGATGGTGTCACCGCGCTCGGCGCTGATCCCCATAGCATTACTCAGCATGGTTTGCATGTCCGCCAGCTGCGCCGCCGTGAAGGTGTCCGGCGTGCCATTCAACAGCACAGACACACTCAAACGCTCCAGGCTTCCTTGCTGGTACTTGATGTGTTTCATGGTGCGATCGATCAGGTACTCACGGGAGGCTTCGCCGCGCTCGTTGGCCTTGTTCGGATCGTCTTCTTCGCCTTCTTCCGGCGGACGGTTACTCAATGCCCCCGGTACACCTTTGGCATCCGCGGCGGTACGCCGGTCGTAAGAGGAAAATTCAGAACGCAACACACCTTCAGGGGCATAACGCTCTTCGGTCGCTTCGGTGCGGTCAAAGTTGATTTTCGCCGCCACTTCCACCTGGAAATTCCCCATGCCCAACATCGGTTGCAGCATCTTCTGCGCGCGCTCAATGTAAGTGTGTTCAAGGCGTGCCAGATAATCTAAGTAAGCGCCGTTGGCTTGACCGGCATGTTGCTGGCCTTCATGGGAGGACAATAAGTTGCCGTGCTGATCGATCACGTTCACGCGATCGGCCGGTAAATCGGTCACACTGCCCGACACCAAATTCACAATCGCGCTCACTTGCGAGGACGACAAAGTTTTGCCCGGCAGCAACGCCACCACCACAGAGGCTGAGGCGAGCTCTTTGTCACGGCGGACAAACAGGGTCTGTTTCGGGATCGCCAGATGCACGCGCACATTGCTGATGGCATCCAGCGTCATGATGCTTTGCGCCAGCTCCCCTTCCAGACCGTGGCGGTAACGGGCGTTTTCCATAAACTGACTGGTGCCCAGGCTGGCATCTTGCGCCAAGATCTCGAGGCCAGTCGGCACTTCAGGCTTCACACCCGCTGTCGCCAGCGCCATGCGCGCCTGACCCAACTCACTGCGCGCAACCATCACATTGCCCTGTTGCGGCTCAATGTAAAAGTCCATGCCCTGCTGCTCCAGCACCGCAATCACCTGCGCACTGTCAAACGCTTCATGCTCGCCGTATAGCGGGCGGTACTGGCTGTTGCCCTGCCACAACGTCAGCACCACCGTAAGGGTGACCACAAACGCCACCACGACCAACAACAGCACACCACGCCAAGGCGCCGGACGCGACGCATCCGACACGTTACGGCCCGTCAAACGCTGCCATTGCTGCTTCATTACTTCCGTCACGCCACCGCTCCTTTACACTGGCATGCGCATAACATCGTCATACGCGGTCAGCAGTTTATTACGGACCTGCACCATGGCTGCGAAGGACAGACTGGCTTTCTGGCTTGCGACCATCGCACCGACCAAGTCATCGCTGGCGCCCATATCCACCGCTTCCATTTTGGCTGAAGCCGCACGACCGCTTTGATCCACCTCTTTCACCACACTGGCAATGATTTGGCCGAAATCAACACGCTCACTCGCCCCGGCAAAACGCGTGTTAGGCGCGATCTGCATCGGCTCGCCCAGATTGATCTGAGCCTGAATTTCGCTCATCTGGCTCAAAGGAAGCTGCATGTTCATGATTTTGTCTTGCATCTGTCGCATCTCAGTTATCGGTAAAAAGGCTTAATTGAACATCGTTGGCTCTGTGGCACTGTCCGGGCCAGCGAGCAATTTATTGATGTCAAATCCCTGCTCACGCATGGTTTGGATTTTGTAACGCAGGGCGCGGGTGGTCACGCCCAGCTCCTGCGCGGTTTTATTGCGGTGACCGTTAAAGCGACGCAGGGTCGCAATAATGGTGTCGAATTCCGCCTGTTTGCGGCTTTCGTGTAAATTCGGTTTGCTTGGCCATTCCGGTAAGGTTGGTGCCGGCGCGGGCATTGGCTCTGACATCGATTCAAGCTGAGGCTCAGGCATCGACGTGGAAATAGGCGGTGAAAACGGCGTCGGCGCAGCAGTCGCTGACACCGGCAGCATCAACTCTTCTTCACGGATAAAACACCCACGGCTCATCACCAACGCGCGCTGCATCACGTTATCCAGTTCGCGCACGTTGCCCGGCCACGGGTAAGCACGCAAACGCGCTTTCGCGGATTCGGTCAATTGGGTGGTGCCATGCGGGTGATGGCATTTCAGAAGGTGGTTAGCCAGCGGCACGATGTCATCCGGACGCTCACGCAGCGGCGAACAGGTCAGCGGAAACACGTTTAAGCGGTAGTACAAATCCAGGCGGAACAGCCCCTTGGCAACCTGTTGTTCCAAGTCCAGATTGGTGGCCGCCACAATGCGGATATTCAGTTTGATTTTCTGGTGGCTGCCCAGACGCTCCACTTCACGCTCTTGCAACACACGCAGTAACTTGGTTTGCATCGCCAGCGGCAGCTCGCCCACTTCATCCAAGAACAAGGTGCCGTGATTAGCAATTTCCAGCTTACCGGCCTGCGCAGTCGCCGCACCGGTAAAGGCACCTTTGCTGTGCCCGAACAAGATAGATTCGATCATGGTTTCCGGAATCGCAGCGCAGTTAATGGCCACAAACGGCCCTTGCGCGCGCGACGAGGCACGGTGAATAAACTGTGCCAGCACTTCTTTGCCGGTGCCGCTTTCGCCATTGATCAACACTGAGGCGTCGGTTTGAGCAACACGCTGGGCCAACTGGAACAACTGGCGGCTTTGCTCTGACTCGGCCACCACTTGCGTCGATTGGGTATGCATCACTGCCATGCGCTGGAACAATTGCTGTAAATGGCGCGGTTCAAACGGCAATAACAAATAATCCATCGCGCCTTTTTGCAATGCACGTGTCACCTGTGCCGCCTGATGTACTTCAGACAGCACCACCACTGGCGCGCGGTGGCCGGCCCATGTCAGTTGTGACATCCACGCAGCCGCTTCCTGACCATTGTCCAGTTCCGCCGGGATCAACAGCATATCCCACGCACGCTCTGCCAGTGCTGCCAGACAGTGTGCCTGATCTTGCACCCACTCAATGGTGATCTCGGGAGCTTGGGATGCCGACAGCACACGTTCCAAAGCCTCATGGTGAGGATGAAAAAGCAGAATATGGCGTTGTTGTAACATCTCTTGCCTCATTACAGTTGAACGATCCGCACTCTGACGCGGCCTTTTCCGGCAGGCTGGTGCTCATCCTGAGGATAGCGACCGCCATGTGCGCGCACTTCAATCAGCGCAGGCGCAATGCCTTTTTCCACAAACAGCGATGCGACTTCATCCGCGATTTCCTTGGACTGGCGCAATTTGACACTGCTGCGCGCGTTGCTGTTCATATAGCCGTCAACAAGCACGGCTTTGATCGTGTTCTGTGACCGAATATAGCGGGCGATCCCGTCGATACGGTGCCACTCTTCCGCCGTTAATGTGGCGGCGTTCGGTGATAGATAAAACGTGCTGTCACGCACCTGACGGTAGCCCATCGGCAATAACTGGTTTTTACAGTCTAAAAAGTCCGTGACCGCCGTCGGAAAGCGCACGTTAGACACTGCAACCGTGAGCGGTTTGTCCGCCTGCATCAGGCCAATATGGACCCAGTCACCTTGGTACAGAGCGTCTAAAATCGGCGCAGCCTCTTCAATCAGCACTTCACCAGTCAACGAGGCCACCGTGACCGTCCCCAGCGGCGATAGCCCGTAAGGCTCAAAACGATCCCAACTGGCCGGTATCGCCTGTACGCCCTGAAAGGTCAGCGATCCATCAATGTCATTGCTCCGCAGGGTAAACACGAGCGGCTCGCCCGCATCGGCAATTAATGCCACCTGACCAAAGCCGTCAACTTCCTGACTCAATCTGCATTGGTGTGCATTACCACTAAATAACCAAAAACTCTCGTCCAAGTCGTTTTTAAATATATTTTGAGACGAAAACGACACAAAAGGATAAAGTAAAAGAAAAGCGCCCAGGGCAACCCGGATATACATTTCAACACCGTCAAAAAAATGATTAATTCAATTTAAATCCAATATAAAACCGCATGCAGGTAATTACATCAGTAAACATATCCATATTTTTTCATCTTGTGACAGAGCAAAATCACGATGAGAAAAAGTTAACAAATAGTGAGAAAATCTCACGCGGGATCCGCATGGTTTTCATGGTTTGTAATATCATTCACTAAATGTTGGGGGGCGTAGAGTAATACAAGAAGGCATTACTCGTATAGTATCAATCACTAAAAGAATAAAAATTATATTTTATAAACTTTTTAGTCATAATTTTGACGCATACAGCGTATCTCTGATCCCACAAAGATATGAACAGATTATTGCCAATATGCATCTTGATTTATTTGATTTTCTTATTAACAAAAATATTATAAAGGAGAAAATTTAATCTATGAGATTATTATCATGTCAATTTTTCTGACATTGGAAAAAAGATCAAAGTTTTTTAATTCTTCCATTAGTAAATATTGACGCATTAATTATAATCTAGCCCTCTGCGCTCTCGGCTTACGCACTATTTGTATATTTTTGTGAAATAAGGTGTGTATTTAATCCACTCGTCTAGAAATTATCGCCATCATGAAGCTAACAAAAAAGAGTAAAGTCATTGCCAATACTGAGCAGGTCGATATCCGTGATTTTGATTTAGCCAGTCCGGAACACCGCATCGGTGCCCTGCAATCGATCATCGATAATATTGGTAAACAGTTTGAGCGCTTGGCACGCCACTCTTTCCATCACATGCTTCGTCAGTCCACCGACTTTAAGTTGGTTCAGCAAGACACCCTCAAACTGCAAGAGTACCTGCAGCAGATGAAAAAGCCGTCTATCTACCGCGAGTTCATGGTCTCTCCCCATGATCTGCACGGCACGATTGCGATGGATGGCGAACTCCTCTTTTTTATGGTGGATCTGTTCTTTGGCGGGAACGGCTTATCGGCACGTAAACACAGTGAGCTCAGCGATACCGAATTACGTTTGGTGGAACGCTTTTTCACCACCATTTTGCAGCAGTTCTCCACCAGTTGGCACAGCATTACCGATTGGCAGAGTCAGTTGCTGAGCAAAAATACCCTCAACCTGTTCAGCCCGCTGCAGAACAACCAGCTGTATCAGGTGTGTCGCTTCACGATTGATATTGCCGGCCAGAAAAGTGGCTGGCTGGAAATCGCCCTGCCGTTTGCCGGCTTGGATTTCCTGCGCGATCAGCAATGCCAACCGGCTAACGTCGATACCGACCCGGCTCTGCAGGCGAAAATCCAACAAAAGATCTGCCAGGCACCGATCCGTCTCCATTCCACGCTGGCCGAACGCCGCCTGTTACTGGGGCAAATCATGGATCTCAAGCCGGGCGATGTGATCCCGATTGAACTGCCAGAGCAAGTGACCGTCCGTGCCGGAAGCACGCCGTTATTTGAAGCCAGGGTAGCCGAGCACAACGCTAGCCTGGTGTTGCACATCCAACAGATTCTTAATCCATCCAAGGTATAACCATGTCTGAACAAATGACTGATTTGAACATTGATCTGAATGATCTTGATCTAGGTACGCTGGACCAACAAGCCCATGCAGGCACCGCAGGTCCGGCTCAGGACATGAGCTTTATCCGCAACATTCCGGTGAATTTGACGCTGGAAGTGGCCAGCACTGAGCTGATGGTCGGCGATCTGATGAATGTGGGCCTCGGCACCGTGATTGAGCTGGACAAGCTGAGCGGCGAGCCAATGGATGTGAAGGTCAACGGCACCCTGCTGGGCCACGCGGAAGTGGTGATCGTGAACAACAAGTACGGCCTGCGTCTGATTGATGTGATGGATGAAGGCGACATGCTCAAAGGCCTGGCGAAGTGAGTAACTGGCTCCGTATTGCGCTGTGCGGGGGGCTGTTACTGAGCCATCCTGCACTGGCTCAGGATATTCCTCTGCTCAGTATCAACGGCCCAAGCGGACAGGAAGAATACAGCGTCAAAATGCAGGTCTTCCTGCTGATGACCGCACTGTCACTGCTGCCAGCCATGCTGCTGATGGTGACCAGTTTCACCCGTATCATTATTGTGCTTGGCATTTTGCGCCAGGCGCTGGGCTTACAGCAAAGCCCGCCCAACAAAGTCTTGATTGGCATTGCCATGACCCTGACGCTGTTCATCATGCGGCCGGTATTAACCACCATTCATGATGAGGCCTATGTGCCGTATCAGGCCGGCACGCTGACCCTGCAACAGGCCATGGAGACGGCATCACCACCGCTGAAAAACTTTATGTTACAGCAAACCCGCGAAACCGATCTGGAGCAAATCCTGCGTATCGCCAATGAGCCCGCGCCGGAGCATTACGAGCAACTGGACTTTCTGCTGCTCACGCCCGCGTTTGTGCTGAGCGAACTGAAAACCGCCTTTCAGATTGGGTTTATGCTGTTCATTCCTTTTTTGATCATCGACATCGTGGTGGCCAGTGTGCTGATGGCGATGGGTATGATGATGCTGTCACCCCTGATCATCTCGCTGCCGTTTAAGCTGATGATTTTTGTCATGGTCGATGGCTGGTCAATGACTGTAGGCACCCTCAGCGCCAGCTTTGGTTAACCCGGTCTTTACCACCACCGGTTTTCCCCTTTCCCCCACCACACTGATGAGAGAGACGCGGTATGGGTTCTGAATTTGTCGCGACATTTTTTGGCGATGCCCTGTTAATCATCATCAGTATGGTGTCGGTGTTAATCGTACCCAGCCTGCTGGTGGGCTTGGTGGTCAGTGTGTTTCAGGCTGCCACCCAAATCAACGAACAGACCTTGAGCTTCTTGCCGCGTCTGCTGGTCACCCTGGCCATGCTGGGCTTTGCCGGCCCGTGGCTGCTACGCACGCTGGGTGATCTGTTTACCCGCCTGTTCCTCGATATTCCGCATTTAATTAGCTGATCATGTACGAACTTTCTGCCGCTGAGCTGAATGCCTGGTTCGGCCAAATCTGGTGGCCTTTCGTGCGTCTGGGCAGTGCCCTGATGGCGATGCCGATCATCGGCGGCAGCAGCATTCCGCCACAATTGCGGGTCGGGCTGGCCATGATGATTGCCTTGCTCTCCGCGCCGCTGATGCCGGCCATGCCCTCGGTCGACCCACTTTCCCTGCAAGCTATTGTGTACGCGGGTCAGCAAGTGCTGATCGGTGTGCTGCTGGCTTTTTTGCTTGAATGCCTGTTTGCCATTTTCACCACCATGGGCCAGATCCTGTCGATGCAGATGGGTTTGGGCATGGCGATGATGAACGATCCGGTCAACGGCGTGAGCGTGCCGGCGATGGGGAAATACTACCAGCTGTACACCTTCATGCTGTTTCTCTCACTCGACGGGCATTTGGTGGCACTGGAGATTTTCGTGCGCAGTTTTGAGATCTGGCCGGTCGGCGAGTTCTTCAGCCAACACGCCTTGTACCTGATCATTCTGCGCTTTGGCTGGCTGATGGGCGCAGCCTTGTTGCTGGCGCTGCCGGCGATGACCGCCATGCTGCTGGTCAATGGCGCCTTTGGCATGATGAACCGTGCGGCACCGCAATTAAACGTATTTGCACTGGGCTTTCCGATGACCCTGCTATTGGGCTTGGTCTGCTTGTTGATTTCCAACTCCGGCCTGCCGGAAAACTTTGTTCGCTTAAGTAGCGACACGCTGGACATGATGCGTCTGCTCGAAGGAGGCACGCCATGAGTGAGAGCAGCAGTCAGGACAAAACGGAACAACCCAGTCAACAGAAACTGCGCAAAGCGCGCGAAGAAGGTAACCTGCCGCGCTCGCGTGAATTGGTCACCGCCCTGTTGACGTTGGGCGCCGCGTTGCTGTTTGGCGCCTTCTCACACGAGCTGGTGCAGATGGCAATGACCGTCAGTCAGTCGAGCTTTCAGCTCAGCCGCGCTCAGGCGTTTGATCCCAACCTGATGCTGACCCTGCTGACAGACAGCGTGATGGTGATGATCCGTGTGATCACGCCGTTACTGGGGCTGTTGATGGCTATCGCCGTGCTGGCCAATATCATTCGCGGCGGCTGGAACCTCTCCGGCAAAGCGGCACAGCCGAAGTTTTCCAAGCTCAACCCCATCAGCGGGATCAAAAAGATATTCTCTGCCAAGTCCGTGGTTGAGTTGGTCAAAAGTATCCTCAAAGTCACCCTGATCTCGGTCGTCCTGTATTACCTCATCACCGGGAACCTGAAAGACATCATTGCCATTCAGCGCATGCCGCTCAACAGTGCCATGGCACAAAGTGTGGAATTTCTGATGCAGGGCCTGCTGAGCTTTGCCTTGGCCTTGCTGCTCATTGCACTGCTGGATTTGCCGTACTCCAGTTGGGACTACACCAAGCAGCTCAAGATGACCAAGCAGGAAGCCAAGGAAGAGCACAAGAACACCGACGGTAACCCGGAAATCAAAGGCCGGATCCGCCAGTTGCAGCGCCAAATGACCCAGCGCCGCATGATGAATACCGTGCCGCAGGCCGATGTGGTGATCACCAACCCGACCCACTATGCCGTGGCGTTGAAATACGATCTCAGCAAAGCGCGGGCACCGTATGTGATTGCCAAAGCGGTCGATCACTCCGCCCTGCACATGCAGGCCATTGCCCGCCAGCACGATGTGCCGGTGGTGGAAGTGCCGCCGCTGACCCGTGCCGTGTATTACTCCACCAACGAGTGGCAGGAAATTCCCGCCCCGTTGTATATCGCCGTTGCCCATATCCTGACGTTTGTCTTCCAGATGGAACAATACCGCCAGGGCCGACAACCGACCAAACCCCCATTCCCACGGGTGTCTATCCCCCGGGAACTTCGCCGTTAATGGAAGTGTAATGACGCTATGAAACAGAAACTCGCTCCGATCTTTCGAGCATTAGCCAAGGGTCAGCTCGGCGTCCCGCTGTTGCTGATGACGATTTTGGCCATGGTGATCCTGCCTATTCCGGCCATCGTGCTGGATATGCTGTTCACCTTCAACATCGTACTGGCCCTGCTGGTCATGCTGATCAGTGTGTACAGCCGCAAGCCGCTCGACTTCTCGGTGTTCCCGAGCATCTTGCTGGTCGCGACCTTGTTACGTCTGGCGCTGAACGTGGCCTCGACCCGTATCGTCTTGCTGGAAGGCCACCTTGGCGGGGATGCCGCCGGTAAGGTGATCCAGGCCTTCGGTGACGTGGTGATCGGCGGTAACTACGTGGTCGGTGTGGTGGTCTTCGTCATTCTGATGATCATCAACTTCGTGGTAGTGACCAAAGGGGGCGAGCGTATCTCCGAGGTGAGCGCGCGCTTTACCCTGGACGCGATGCCGGGCAAACAGATGGCCATCGATGCGGATCTGAACGCCGGCATTCTTGACCACCAAGGGGCCAAGTTGCGCCGTGAGGAAGTGGCCAAAGAAGCGGACTTCTACGGCTCGATGGACGGTGCGTCCAAGTTCGTTCGCGGTGATGCCATTGCCGGTATGCTGATCCTGTTCATCAACCTGATCGGGGGTGTCAGCATTGGTGTGTTCCAGTTTGGCCTGACCTTTGGCGATGCCTTCCAGACCTACGCCCTGCTGACCATCGGTGACGGTCTGGTGGCACAGATCCCATCCCTGTTGCTGGCGACCTCTGCCGCCATCATCGTGACCCGCGTGGCGGACAACAACAACCTGTCCGATCAAATTACCAAGCAGGTTCTGGCCTCACCAACGGCCTTGTTTGTGGTGTCCGGCATCATGCTGGTACTGGGTTTGATCCCGGGCATGCCACACATGGCCTTCTTGGGCTTCAGTGCAGTGGTCGGCTTCGCCGGCTGGCGGATGCGCGAGTTTCAGGCCGCCCCAGAAATTGACGATGCGGATCTGCAGCGCGCAGAAGAAATCGTGGAGCAAAACACTCAGCCGGAAAGCAAAGAGCTGGTCAGCAGCGACATTCCTCACATCCATGCCATGAACCTGCATGTGGGCTACCGCTTAGTCAGCCTGATTGACCGTCAGCAAGGGGCGGAGCTGCTCAACCGCTTATTGGGGATCCGCAAAACCCTGACCGAGCAACGCGGCTTTGTGATCCCGCATATTCATATCCGTGACGATCTGGCGCTCAATGCTAACCAGTACCAAATCACGGTACGCGGTGCGGTGGCCGTGAGTGCGGAAGTGGAAGTCGACAAGCTGCTGGCGATCAACCCGGGGCAAGTATACGGCAACGTGGATGGCATCCTGACCAAAGATCCGGCCTATGGCATGGAAGCGGTATGGATCAGCACCAGCGACAAAGACAAGGCCGTCAACCTCGGTTATACCGTGGTCGATCACGCCACCATCATTTCGACCCATGTCAGTAAGGTGATTAACGATCACATTGAAGACATTCTGGGACCGGTGGAAGTGAACGGCATTCTGGAACGCCTGAGTACGGTCAACAGCAAGCTGGCCGATGATCTGCAAAACAAGCTGACCCACCAGCAACTGCTGCGGGTTTTCCGCCAGCTCACCATTGATGGTGTGCCGCTGTCAGACATGGTCACCATCGCCAACTCCCTGGTGGAATCAGCCGAGCTGACCAAAGATCCCATCCTGCTGGCAGCAGATGTGCGCTGTGTACTGCGCCGTGTGATCCTGGCCAGTCTGATCGGTGCCCGTACCGACGTACCGGCCCTGACCTTGTCGAACGAGCTGGAAAACATTCTGTTGGGCGCCCTGAGTCAGGCCCAGGCCGGCGGCCATGTGCAGCTGGATGGCTTTACCCTTGAGCCAAGCGTGATTGAGAAACTGCAACGCAGCCTGCCGGAAGCATTAGACAACATGCGCCTGAACGGCCACCCGCCTATCCTGCTGGTGATGCCACAACTGCGCCCGCTATTAGCGCGCTATGCCCGCATCTGCTCTCGCGGCTTGCAGGTGTTGTCCTTTAACGAAATCCCGGATAACCGCAGTGTTTCGGTGGTGGGGCACTTGGGGTGAGCCTGCCCTAGCGCCCAAACGCTTCATGCCTGGCACCGAAAGCCTCGCCCCTCAGACACAAAAGCTCAGCCATCCCGCTGAGCTTTTTTCTTTCTGTCGTCAATTACACCGATGCCCCCAAAGAAGGCGCAGACTGGGAGGGCGCATGCTGGGTCAGCAAAGTGCGCAACTTCAGCGGTTTCACCGGTTTGCTGATAAAGGTAAAGCCATGCCCTTCAATGGTCTTGCGGGTTTCTTCCGTGCGATCAGCACTGATCACCGCACCACAGAAGGTTTTGCCTAAACGCAAACTGCATTGCTGTAACACCTGCAACCCCGTTTCCCCGTTCGCCAGATGGTAGTCACTCAACACAAAGTCCGGTTGCCAGTCATCCTGCAGTTGCTGCATGGCCGCGACCACGGTTTCTGCCAGTCGCACCTCGCAGCCCCAGCGACTGAGCAAGGTGTCCATACCACGCAAAATGTCGGGCTCGTTGTCCACACACAAGATCCGTAATCCCGATAGCGGCGTGCGGGTCTCAGCCACGGCTTTCACCACCGGCGTCACTACCACCCCGCGTCGCACACTCAGTGCAAACACCGTGCCTTGCCCCGGCCAGGAGCGCAGCGATAACGGATGATCCAGCACCCGGCTGATCCCCCGCGCAATCGCCAGCCCCAGCCCGAGGCCATGTTCGCTGCCGCTGTGTTCAATCCGGGTGAACTCATCAAAAATATGGGCCTGCTTGGAGGCGGGGATCCCCGGTCCGTTATCCCACACTTCCACCTGTAACTGCGTCCCTTTACGCCGCACGCCCAGCACTACCTTGCCGTTGGGGTTATAGCGAAACGCGTTAGTCAGAAAGTTCTGCAATGCGCGGCGCAGCAGTTTGGGATCAGAGTGGATCACCGCCTCACTGTGCACCACATCAAAGGTGATCCCCTGCTGGCGGGCAATGGCCCCGAATTCCGCGCTTAAGGTTTCCAGTACCTCGCGAATAGGAAAGGCATGCACATTGACCTGCAATTTCCCCGCTTCTAAGCGGGACACATCCAACAAGTCGCCAATCAAATCTTCCGCCGCCCCGAGCGCACTTTCTATATGCCGGGCCAATTGCGCGCTTTCCTTATCACTCGCCACTTCCGATAAGGTGGAAGAAAACAACCGTGCGGCATTGAGCGGCTGCATCAGATCGTGACTGACCGCCGCCAGAAAACGGCTTTTGGAATGGGCCTGCTGCTCGGCCTGCTGAGTGGCAACCACCAGTTTGCGGTTCAAGGCTTCCAACTCACTGGTACGGCGGCGCACCCGATCTTCCAAGGTTTCATTGGCTTCTTTCAGCGCCTGCTCGGCATGACGGAATTGGGTGATGTCGGTAAAGCTCATTACAAACCCGCCGCCGGGCATCGGGTTGCCCTGCACTTCAATCACCTGCCCGTCCTGACGAATACGCGATGAAGTATGGGCGGTGCCCATCTTCAGGTGTTCAACCCGCTTGGCCACATGTAACTCCGGATCGCCCGGGCCACATAAGCCCAGTTCGGCATTGTGGCGGATCACTTCGGCAATCGGTCGCCCGACCTGGATCAGCCCCGGCGGGAAGGTAAACAATTCCAGATAACGCTGGTTCCACGCCACCAGCCGCAGTTGTTTATCCACCACCGCGATGCCCTGGCTGATGTGCTCAATCGCCCCCTGCAACAAGCCCCGGCTGAAATCAAACAGCTCAGAGGCTTCATCCACAATGGTCGCCACTTCTTCCAGTTGCATCTTGCGCCCCTGTAAAGCAGAGGTCAGCACCAAACGGGCGGAGGACGCGCCAAATACGCCCGCCAGTACCCGCTCGGTATGGCGGATCAAGGTGGACGGCGCCTGCTGATCCGGCGACAACCCGTGGCTCTCCTCCTCATTCCCGCCATCCGATGTGCCCATGGCAACGTGACCATCCCGCTTATATGGCTCCGGCTCATATTGCTCCCGATATAGCCGGAAAGCCTGACGCACCCGCTGACGCCCGACAAAACGGGCCGCCAACATTTCCAACTCGCCCACCGTCACCCGGGTCTGGTACAAGCTGGTGTCCTCATCCCCGCTTTCCGGTAATGGCGCGCCCACAAACGCCGCCGCCTGTAATCGCTCGGTCAGTGACGAGCGGGTCAGCAGCGAGATCCCCACATACAAGCCGGTATTGACCAGCAGGCTCAGCAGCATGCCCCAGTCCACGGCAGATAACTCCGCCAACAACGGCCATGCCGGCGGCGTCAGCATCCACAACAGCACATTGGTCTCACTGGTGCCCGCCAGCATCTGGGTTTGTCCCATCATGGTAATGGCCCAGATGGAAATCCCGCCCGCCAGTCCCGCATACACCCCTTTGCGGTTCCCCTCTCGCCAGTAGATGCCGCCCAGCAACGCCGGCGCAAATTGGGCAATGGCCGCAAACGACAACAACCCGATCGCCGATAACGACGGGATCTCCCCCAAGACCTGATAAAAACCCCACGCCGCCAGCAGCAATAAAGCGATCAACACGCGACGTACCGTCAGCAGCAACCCGGAAAACGCACTGAACTGACGGCCTGACATGCGCATTCGTCGCAGTAACAGCGGCAGCACCAAGTCATTGGACACCATGATCGCCAGCGCAATGGTCGAGACAATCACCATGCCGCTGGCGGCCGACGTGCCGCCCAAATACGCCAACAGCGCAATGCCTTCCGCCCCCTGCTGGAGCGGCAGGTTGATGACATAGGTATCGGCCGGCACCTGCGGCAGCAAGAACTGCCCCGCCAGGGCCAGTGGCACCACGAAGATCCCCATCAGCAATAAATAACCGGGGAAGACCCAACGGGCACGATGCAGATCTTGGGCCTGCTCGTTTTCAACAATGGTGGTATGGAACTGACGCGGCAGACAGATGATCGCGGCCATGGTGAATAAGGTATGGATCAGCAAACTGCCGATCTGCGGCGGTGCCGGTTGCCATTGGCTCAGCGGCATCACCGGCGTGCCGGCATGTGACCACAGCAGATACAGGGCAAAAAAACCGACCAGCATAAAAGCAGCCAGTTTGACCAACGATTCAAACGCCACCGCCATCATCATGCCGCGATGGTGCTCGGTGGTATCAATATGGCGTGTGCCAAACAGCACGGTAAATATTGCCAGCCCCAATGTCACCAACCAGGCAATGTCGGCCTGTCCGCTGCCCATGCTGGCCTCACCCATCGGTGTGGCCAGCACACTCGTGCCTATCGATGGCGCGACTTGTGACAACCCCATGGTGATCCCCCGCAATTGCAGGGCGATATAAGGCAGAATACCGATCACGGCGATCACCGTGACAGTCACCGCTAAGCCTTGGGATTTGCCATAACGGGCCGCGATGAAATCAGCAATCGAGGTGATGTGCTCGCGCTTGGCAATCAGAATGAGCCGGGCAAGAATGCGCCAGCCGAGGGTGAAGACGAGAATGGGCGCCACATAGATGGGCAGAAACGACCAGAGATCCCGGCTGGCCTGACCGACCGTGCCGTAAAAGGTCCATGAGGTGCAGTACACCGCAATGGATAAACTGTAAATCCACGGCCGCCAGCGGGCCATCCATTGCGCTTTACGATCGCCATACCACGCGATCCAGAACAGTAGCCCGAGGTAGGCCAATGTCACCAGCACGACCATCCATCCCTGTGCCATGCATCATCCTTGAAAATTGTTAACAGATTGTGTTCACCAGTGTAACCAAAGCGCCCTCACACACCAATCTGAGGGATCACAGATTTAAGGCGAAGACACCGATATGAAAACTGGACACATAAAAAAACGGGCACCTGAGGTGCCCGTTAAAAGAAATGCGCGTGAAGCGTTAGCGTCAATTACTGTGCTGGCTCTTGCACGCTGTCTGATACAGGGGGTTGAGACGCTGCAGTTGCACGTCCAGCCGGTTCAATTTTCATGAACAGTGCCGGCAGACCCATCAGCGCCATCACCCAGAACACATTACCGCCCCATGCACCGTACAACCAACCACTCACCGCCGTCATCAGGGCCATGAATGCGCCCATTGGCAGCGCGTTATACAACGCCTGCAAGGCCACCATCTGGTTGCTTTGTGCCTGCTGGATATAACGGATTGTCGCCAGGTGCGCCGCCGCAAAGGTCACCCCGTGCAACGCCTGCGCGGCAAACAATACCGGCAGCTCCATGATGCTGGCGGTGATCCCCCAGCGGATCATCACCCCCACCGCCGCCAGACGGAACATCGCCATCACACTCCAGCCGGCAAACAGGCGCTGACTCAGGGCAAACACGGCCACTTCCGCCACCACACTGAAGCTCCACAGGTAACCAATCACATCTTCGCTGTAACCGGCACCTTTCCAGTAAATGGCACTGAAACTGTAATACGCCGCATGGCTCCCTTGCAGCAAGGCAATGATACCCAGAAAACGCAGTACCGCCGGGGTGCGCAGCATCTGCAACAACGCCGGGCGGCCTTGGGTCTGGCTTTCAGGCTCTGACACCGGCACGATGGTCGGTGCACGCAGGGTAAACAGCAACATCGCCACCAAGCCCACCACCGCGACCCACGGGATCACGTTCGGATCATATTTCGCCGCCAGCAGGCCCACCACGGTCGAGCCGGCAATAAACGCCACCGATCCCCACAGACGGGTACGACCATAGTCGAGGTGCCCTTCTTTGGCGTAGTAGTTGGTCAGTGAATCTGACAGCGGCACAATCGGCCCCATCATCATGTTGTACAAGACGGTGATGATCGCCAGCACCCACACATTACTGCCGCAATAGATGTAAGCGATACAGCTGATCAACGCCGCCACCCCAAAGACCCGCAGGGCCGGGATAAGGTGCTCGACTTTATGGATACGCGGTGTGATCAAGAGGTTGGCTAAACAGCGCACACCAAAACCCAATCCCAACAACAAACCGATGTGTGAGGCGCTAACGCCTAAATGCGCGAGCCATAAGGCCCAAAAAGGAAGATACACACCGTAATTAAAGAAGAACCCGAGCAGGTACTGCGAGGTCCATCCATAGGGGCTACTTCTAAACATGCCATGTCCTATTCAGCGGAAAAGAGAGTCGGAAAGCGCCTATTATGCCTGTAAGCATGAAGCGTCCCAATGAAATAATCGTTTGCGTTTTTTTCCTCTTTTTTGTCGCCCTCGCCCCATTTTTCACTGCCTGTCGCCCTCTTTTCGCCCTCTAACCCGTACGCTGCGCACCGCAACGTAGACTAAAGTCGTCTGGTATAACCCCCTCAATCCGCTGACACTGCATACAGGCCAATGTTATGGATGCCCTGCCTGCGGAGACCACGCCATGTCCGATGCTTTTGATACCTCCCTGCCCCCGTTTGACTGCCTAACGGCGATCCAACAACAGCAACTGCGTGAGGCGCTGGATGTAGCCTATTATCGCCACGGGGAAACCTTGATTGAGGCCGGCCATGACAGTGAATCGCTCCTGATCATTATAAAAGGCAGCGTGGAAGAGCGCGCGGAGGACGGACAGGAAGTGTTTGCCCATTACACCGCCGATGACTTGTTGGATGTGCGCGCCCTGCTGGAGCCGCCTTGTCGCCACCGCTATACCGCCTTAGAAGACACCTTGTGCTACCTGCTGCCCAGGCCACTCTTTCTGCGCTTCTATCAGGCCAACCGCCAGTTCGCCGCGTACTTTGACAGTGATTTGGCCCGCCGCCAGCAATGGCTGGACAATGCGCAGCAACAACAGAACCTGGCCGAGTTTATCCTCACCAAAATTGATCACAGCAATATTCAGCCCTGCCTGCTGCTGCCACGCGACTGCAGCCTGAAACACGCCACCGAACAATTGCAGCACCAGCGGTTGGATGCCGCACTGGTAGAAGCGGGCAACGGCCAACCTTATGGCATCATCACCCGGACCAACCTGCTGCACGCCGTGATGCTGGAGCAGCGCACACCCGACAGCCCGATTGGTGCGGTGGCGACGGCGCCGGTGATCAGTGTCCGCGAAGGGGATTACCTGTTTAACGCCATGCTGGCGATGACCCGCCACAAGGTGAAACGGGTCTCGGTGCTGGCCGCCCACGACGAGACCCTGGTCGGCATGCTCAACCTCACTCAGGTGCTGAGCCTGTTCTCCACCCACTCCCATGTACTGACCCTGCAAATCGCCCGCGCCAACACGGTGGACGAGCTGGCCTTTGCTGCCCACAGCCAGCACAAGTTAGTCGAAACCCTGTTTAACAACGGTATTCACACCCGCTTTGTGATGGAGCTGATCGCCACCGTCAATGAGCAAATTATCGAGAAAGCCTTTCGCTTGGTGGTGCCCGAGGCCTACCAGTCAGCCTGTTGTTTGTTGGTGATGGGATCGGAAGGACGGGGGGAGCAAATACTGAAAACCGATCAGGATAACGCCCTGATCGTCGCCGACGACACCGACTGGCCAGCGCGAGACACGGTGCTGGCAACCCTGACCGACACCCTGCACCAACTCGGCTACCCGCTGTGCCCGGGCAAGGTTATGGTCAACAACCCTGACTGGGTGAAAACACAAAGTGAGTGGTTACACACATTATCCCGTTGGGCCGACAGCGGCAGCGCACAATGGCTGATGCAACTGGCGATTTTTGCTGACAGCCATGCAGTGGCCGGCGATGTCAGCCTGCTCGCCCCGTTGAAACGCCAGCTGCAGCAACACATGGCCAATCACACCCAACGACTCAGTGCCTTCACCCGACCGGCACTGCAATTTACCGTGCCGCTGACCTTGTTTGGTCACCTGAAGGCGGATAAAGCCGGACTGGATATCAAACAAGGAGGGATTTTCCCGATTGTGCACGGCTGTCGAGCCTTGGCGCTGGAACAGGGCATTGATGACAACAACACCTTTACCCGCATCGAGCAACTCGCCGAGCGCAACGTGCTGGAAGCCAGTACTGCGTCCAACCTCAGTGAAGCCTTAAAACTGTTTATTAAACTGCGGCTGCGCCAGCAACTGGCCCATGACGGGGATGGCCTGCAACACCATTTGGATCTCCGTCGGCTGAGTCGGGCGGAGCGGGATCTGCTGCGCCACAGCCTGCATGTGGTGAAAAAATTTAAAGCCTGGCTCGCGTATCACTATCAGATCCGAGACTAAAGAAAGTCAGAAATAAGAGAGTAAAGAGGCTAAAGAGGAGGAAGCGCCATGAATACTTTGCAACGCTGGTGGTACCAACACCGTTACCGTGGCACCGACTACGCCCCGCTCTTTGCCCGCTATCAAGGGGATGAATTGGTCTCGCTCGATTGTGAAACCACCAGCCTGGATCCGCAACGGGCTGAATTGGTGACCATTGCCGCCACCCGCATTCGCGCCAACCGTATTCTCACCAGCCAGTCACTCCACCTGACCTTGCGGGCACCGACCAGCCTGACAGGGGAGTCTGTGGCCGTGCATGGCATTCGCCACCAAGATTGCCAACAGGGGCTCGACACCCAACAGGCACTCGCCACCTTGCTGGCATTTATCGGTAATCGGCCCTTGGTGGGCTACCACATTCGCTATGATAAGACGATTCTTGACCGTTATTTTCGCCAGCACTTCGACTTTCCGCTACCCAACAAACTGGTGGAGATCAGCCACCTCTATCATGAACAACTGGAGCGCCAGTTACCCAACGCCTATTTCGACCTCAGTTTAGAGGCCATCAGCCGCCATCTGGATCTCCCCGTGCGCCCGCGCCACGACGCGCTGCAGGACACCATCACTGCTGCCATGATCTATGTCCGGCTCACGCACGGTGATCGCCCGGCCCTCTCGCTCCTGCGTAGTTAGTGGATGCTCACATCATTCTTCACACGCCGTTCAACCGCCTCACAAACCGGCCAAAACCGCGCAATATCAGCACGATAGAGCGCAAGTTTTTGGCTGCAACCGCGTTGCAATGGCGAAAAATCCCCGTCGTCGGTCCGTCTCTCATCCTAAAGTCTAATTGAGTCACCCGCCGATCTAGCGGAAGTTAGTCAGACACAACAACCGCTTCCGGCCTACGAGACGAGACATTCCGGTCCACACGGACAATGACGGAACACAAGGAGAATTAAAATGAGTGACGTTCATCTGTACCCAGTCAATCAGGACATTGCAGCCAGCGCCCACGTGACCGACGAGCAGTACCGTGAAATGTATCAGCAATCGGTGATCAATCCTGAAGGCTTCTGGCGTGAACACGGCCAAATCGTGGATTGGATCAAGCCATTTAGTCAGGTCAAACACACCTCATTCGATACTGGCCACGTCAACATTGCCTGGTTTGCCGACGGCACCCTGAACGTCTCGGCCAACTGTATTGACCGCCACCTTGCCACCCGAGGCGATCAGCCGGCCATCATCTGGGAAGGGGACGATCCGAACGACGATGCCACCCTCACCTACAACGAACTGCACGAGCAAGTGTGTCAGTTTGCCAATGCCCTAAAGAGCCAAGGCGTGCGCAAAGGCGATGTGGTGTGCCTGTACATGCCGATGGTTGCCGAAGCGGCTGTCGCCATGCTGGCCTGTACCCGTATTGGTGCCGTCCACACCATCGTGTTTGGCGGTTTTTCACCGGAAGCCTTAGCCGGCCGTATTGTCGATTCCAATGCCAAAGTCGTGGTCACTGCCGATGAAGGCGTGCGCGGCGGCCGTGCCGTACCACTGAAAAAGAATGTGGATGATGCACTGGCTAACCCGGACGTCACCAGCGTAGAGAAAGTGCTGGTCTTCAAACGCACCGGTGGCAACGTCGAATGGCACAGTGAACGCGATGTCTGGTGGCACGATGCCACCGCTGTTGCCTCTTCTCATTGTGAGCCAGAAGCAATGAACGCTGAAGATCCGCTGTTTATCCTCTATACCTCCGGCTCCACCGGCAAACCGAAAGGCGTATTGCACACCACCGGCGGCTATCTGGTCTACGCCACCATGACCTTCAAATACGTGTTTGATTATCAGGAAGGCGAAGTGTACTGGTGTACGGCCGATGTGGGTTGGATCACCGGCCACAGCTACTTGGTTTACGGCCCGCTGGCTAACGGTGCCACCACCCTACTGTTTGAAGGGGTGCCAAACTACCCAAGCACCAGCCGCATGAGCGAAGTGGTCGACAAGCATCAGGTCAATATCCTGTACACCGCGCCAACGGCGATCCGCGCCCTGATGGCCAAAGGCGACGAAGCCGTCGCGGGCACAAAACGCACCTCACTGCGCGTGATGGGCTCGGTGGGTGAGCCGATCAACCCCGAAGCGTGGGAATGGTACCACCGCACCATCGGTGACAGTCGCTGTCCGATTGTCGATACCTGGTGGCAGACGGAAACCGGCGGGATCCTCATTACCCCACTGCCAGGGGCAACTGTACTGAAACCGGGCTCGGCAACCCGTCCTTTCTTTGGTGTACAACCGGCGCTGGTCGATAACATGGGCAACATTCTCGACGGCGCCACCGAAGGTAACCTGGTGATGATTGACTCCTGGCCGGGGCAGATGCGTACGCTGTGGGGCGATCACGAGCGCTTTGAACAGACCTACTTCTCGACCTTCCAGGGCATGTACTTTACCGGTGACGGCGCCCGTCGTGATGAAGACGGCTATTACTGGATCACCGGCCGCGTGGATGACGTACTGAACATTTCCGGTCACCGTATGGGGACCGCAGAGATTGAATCGGCGCTGGTGGCATTTGATAAAATTGCCGAAGCCGCGATTGTCGGTGTGCCGCACGACATCAAAGGGCAGGCGATTTATGCCTACATCACCCTGAACGACGGCGAAATCCCGAGTGCCGAGCTGCATAAAGAGGTAAAAGACTGGGTACGTAAGGAAATTGGCCCGATTGCCACGCCGGACTTCCTGCACTGGACCGATGCCCTGCCGAAGACCCGCTCCGGTAAAATCATGCGCCGAATCCTGCGTAAGATCGCTACCGGCGATACCGCCACCTTGGGCGATACGTCCACACTGGCCGATCCAAGCGTGGTCGACAAGCTCATCGCAGAGAAGCAAAAAGTGTTATAACTGCCTCGATTTCCCACTTTCTTGTAATCATCTGTCTGACAAAAGCCGCCTACGGGCGGCTTTTTTGATCGTCCGCTCAAACTGATTGAATCATCCCGCCAAGGGATTGTCTCAAACAGTAAGCTCACGCATAGTGGGCGATTCATCCCCTTTTCTGTCGATGTGGTTCATGTCACACGAAGTGACCCAGCGTACACGTGTTCAGATTAAAATGCGGTGATTAGACCAGTATTTTGCTGCGATTTGCGCTGAATTCTCTATAATTGCACTTCAAGCATGTTTTGGCAGATAAAAACGGAACACAGGGAAGCAACTTTGCAGCTTTCTGCACGTTGTTAAAGTAAAACCTCTAAATCGAGTGATATAACGTCAAGATGTCGACCGTTCAACGAATTTTATTGATCAATGGCCCGAACCTAAACTTATTAGGTTTACGTGAGCCAGGACATTATGGTCAGCAGTCGCTAGACCAAATCGTGACGCATTTAACTGCCAAAGCAACCGAATTAGGCGTGACGTTAGATCACATTCAATCCAATGCGGAACATGTGCTGATCGATGCCATTCACAACGCCTACGGCAACGTGGATTTTATCATCATCAATCCAGCCGCCTTTACCCACACCAGTGTCGCGATCCGCGATGCCCTGCTGGGGGTAAATATCCCGTTTATTGAAGTGCACCTGTCCAACGTCCATGCCCGCGAGCCCTTCCGCCACCATTCTTACCTGTCCGATAAAGCGGTCGGGGTAATTTGTGGTCTGGGTGCCGATGGTTATGAATTCGCCCTGCAAGCAGCCGTGAAACGCCTGCACGCAGACGCCAACTGAACATATAAGAGAAAAGTAAATGGATATTCGTAAAATCAAAAAACTGATTGAGCTAGTAGAAGAGTCTGGTATTGCTGAGCTGGAAATTTCAGAAGGTGAAGAATCTGTACGCATCAGCCGTGCAATCACCCCTGTAACAACACAAGTTGTAACGGCAGCTCCGGCGCCAGTTGCAGCCCCTGTTGCCGCAGCACCAGCACCAACCGCTGCGCCAGAAGCGCCTGCGGCACCTGCACAACCTGCGGGTCACCAAGTACTGTCACCAATGGTGGGCAGCTTCTACCGTGCACCAAGTCCAGATGCGAAACCATTTGTTGAAATCGGCCAATCGGTAAACGCTGGCGATACCCTATGTATCGTTGAAGCGATGAAGATGATGAACCAAATCGAAGCGGATAAATCCGGTACGGTTGTTGCTATCCTTGCAGAAGACGGCGATGCCGTTGAATTCGACCAGCCGCTAGTCATCATCGAATAACCAGGACGCGTTATGTTAGATAAAATTGTCATTGCTAACCGAGGCGAGATTGCACTGCGCATTTTGCGTGCCTGCAAAGAGCTCGGTATCAAGACGGTCGCCGTGCACTCCACTGCCGATCGCGATTTGAAACACGTGCTGTTGGCGGATGAGTCTATCTGTATCGGCCCGGCAAAAAGCACCGAGAGCTACCTGAACATTCCTCGCATCATCAGTGCAGCAGAAATCACCGGCGCCGTGGCTATCCACCCGGGTTACGGTTTCTTGTCTGAAAACGCCGATTTTGCTGAGCAAGTTGAGCGCAGCGGCTTCATCTTTGTCGGCCCGAAAGCGGAAACTATCCGTATCATGGGTGACAAAGTGGCGGCAATCACTGCAATGAAAAAAGCCGGCGTACCGTGTGTACCAGGCTCTGACGGCCCGCTTGACGATGACGAAGTGAAGAACAAAGCCTTTGCTAAGCGCATTGGCTATCCTGTGATCATCAAGGCCTCAGGTGGCGGCGGTGGTCGTGGTATGCGTGTGGTACGCAGCGAAGCGGATCTGATCGAAGCGATCGCAATGACCCGCGCCGAAGCCAAAGCGGCCTTCAACAATGACATGGTGTACATGGAGAAATTCCTAGAAAACCCACGTCACATCGAAGTGCAGGTACTGGCAGACGGTCAGGGCGGCGCGATTCACTTAGGTGAGCGTGACTGTTCGATGCAGCGTCGTCACCAGAAAGTGGTGGAAGAAGCACCGGCACCGGGTATCACGGAAGAAATGCGTAAGTACATCGGTGAACGTTGTACCCGTGCGTGTATCGAAATCGGCTACCGTGGTGCGGGTACGTTTGAATTCCTGTACGAAAACGGTGAGTTCTACTTCATTGAAATGAACACCCGTATTCAGGTTGAACACCCAGTGACAGAAATGGTGACCGGTGTGGATCTGATCAAAGAGCAGCTTCGTATTGCAGCGGGTCAGCCACTATCGTTCACACAAGATGACATCAAGATCAAAGGCCACGCGGTCGAGTGCCGTATTAACGCCGAAGATCCTGAGCGTTTCTTGCCATGTCCGGGCAAAATCACCCGTTTCCACCCACCAGGTGGCATGGGCGTACGTTGGGAATCGCACATCTATGCGGGCTACACCGTACCGCCTCACTACGATTCCATGATCGGCAAACTGATCACGTTCGGTGAAAACCGTGACGTGGCGATTGCCCGTATGAAGAACGCGTTGAGCGAGATGATCATTGACGGCATCAAGACTAACGTTCCGCTTCAGCAAGAAATCATGAAAGATGAGAACTTCCAGCACGGTGGGGCAAACATCCACTATCTGGAGAAGAAACTCGGTATCCACTAAGGATCATCCGTTTTGTAAAAGGCTGCTTCGGCAGCCTTTTTTATTATCCTCTCTGTCAATATACCCCTTCACCTAGCACTCCCTCCTATCTTTTGCCACAATAGCCGCCCTTAATTTGTGTGAAGATTGAGCAAATCCCTCACGGTATATCCCTCATCACCGTGAACATTCGCTCATCCAATGGAAGCAACGCCATGAAAACGCTATCTGCGCGCTATCAACAGGCGCATAAAGAAGCCAAATGGGCCATCGGCTTAGCCTTGGCCTATTTTGTCTGGTGGTTCATTTCGGCTTATGCCTTTGCACCGTCAGGGACTGAAGACACACTGCCGACACTCTACGGCGGCTTTCCGCTGTGGTTTTTGCTCGCCTGTATCGTCGGCCCCATTCTGTTTACGGTACTGTGTGGCCTGATGGTGAAATACCTCTATCAGGACATGTCGCTAGAGATCGAACCGGAGTCCACCGATGAATAGCCAACTCCTTATTCCCCTTGTCCTTTATTTAGTGGCTGTTTTTGCGGTAGCGCTGTATGCCAACCGTAAGCGTGACACCGGTAATGGCTTCCTGACCGAGTACCTGGTCGGCAACCGCAGCATGGGTGGCTTTGTGCTGGCCATGACACTGGCGTCAACCTACGCCAGCGCCAGTTCCTTCATTGGTGGCCCGGGTGCCGCCTACAAAATGGGACTG
Source organism: Photobacterium aphoticum (assembly GCF_001029435.1). GTDB lineage: Bacteria > Pseudomonadota > Gammaproteobacteria > Enterobacterales > Vibrionaceae > Photobacterium > Photobacterium aphoticum. The sequence goes on from NZ_LDOV01000021.1 coordinate 87,507, forward strand.
GGCTGGGTACTGCTGGCCATGATCCAGCTGCCTGCTGCGTGGCTGACGCTGGGGGTACTGGGCAAGAAGTTTGCCATTGAAGCCCGCCGCCATAATGCCCTGACCCTCAATGACATCCTGTATGCCCGTTATAAAAACCGGGGCGTGGTGATCTTCGCCTCGCTGGCCTTATTGCTGGCCTTCTTCGGTACCATGGTGGTGCAGTTTGTCGGCGGGGCACGTCTGCTGCAAACCGTCACGGGTCTCTCTTACCAGCACGGCCTGATGCTGTTTGCGGTCACGGTGGGTCTGTACACGACTATCGGGGGGTTCCGTGCCGTCGTGATGACCGATACCGTACAGGGGATCATGATGATCATCGGTACGATCGCCCTGTTGGTAGGGATTGTCCACGCCGGCGGCAGCGTCGGGGAAATGATCCATACCCTGCATGATATCGACCCGGCACTGATCTCCCCGTATGGGCCCGATCAATTCCTCAGCCAGCCGTTTATGCTCAGCTTCTGGGTACTGGTCTGTTTTGGGGTGATTGGTTTGCCGCACGCCGCCGTGCGCTGTATGTCGTACAAGTCGAGCGGCTCCTTGCATAAAGGCATGGTGATCAGCACCGCGATGGTCGCCCTGCTGATGCTGGGCATGCACCTGGCGGGCGCATTAGGCCGCGCGTTGGTGCCGGACATTGCCAGCCCGGATCAAATCATGCCGACCCTGATGATGACGGTTCTGCCGCCTGTGGTTGCGGGTGTCTTCCTGGCCGGTCCGATGGCGGCAATCATGTCGACCATTGACTCGCAGCTGATCCAGGCCTCTGCAACGCTGCTCAAAGACTTGTACCTGAACTACATCAACCCGCAAGCCCTGACCGCACCGGATGCTGAAAAACGCCTGCCGAAACTGTCACTATGGGTGACCGGGATTTTCTCGCTGTTGGTGTTCATTGCTGCCACCAATCCGCCGGATATGATCATCTGGCTGAACCTGCTGGCGTTTGGCGGCATGCAGGCGGTGTTCCTGTGGCCATTGGTACTGGGGCTGTACTGGAAACGCGCCTCCGCCACCGGCGCCTTTGCCTCGATGATCTGTGGCTTGGTGTGTTACATCGGCCTGTCGGTTATCAAGCCGGATATGGGCGGCATTCATGCCATTATCCCGACCCTGCTGGTCGGCCTGATCGCCTTTGTCGTTGGCAGCTTAGTCAAACCGGTGCCAATCCAGACACCGCAACAAGCGTAAATCTTCGCTTCCCCCTTCAGATAGCACCTTCCGGTGCTATCTTTTTTTATACTGCCTAAATTTCATGCTAGACTCCGCATCCTTGAACCGTAGCTAACCAAAAAGCGAAATAACCATGCCTTGGATTCAAATTAAACTGAACGCAACAGCAGCCAATGCTGAAGCTATTGGCGACATGCTGATGGAAGAGACCGGTGCAGTCTCCGCCACCTTCCTTGACGCGCAAGATACGCCTGTTTTTGAACCCCTTCCGGGTGAAACCCGTCTGTGGGGCGACACCGATGTTGTTGGCCTATACGACGCGGAAACGGACATGGACTTCGTGTTGAACATGCTGAAAAACAGCCCGCTGATCGCCGACGATTTTGCGTACAAAATTGAGCAAATCGAAGACAAAGACTGGGAACGTGAGTGGATGGACAACTTCCACCCAATGCGTTTCGGCCGTCGTCTGTGGATCTGCCCAAGCTGGCGTGAAGCCCCAGAACCAGACGCTGTCAACGTGATGCTTGACCCGGGTCTGGCGTTCGGTACGGGTACCCACCCAACGACGTCACTGTGCCTAGAGTGGCTAGACGGCCAAGATCTGGAAGGCAAAACCGTGATCGACTTCGGTTGTGGCTCTGGCATTCTGGCGATTGCGGCGATCAAACTGGGCGCAGCCAAAGTGATCGGTATCGACATCGATCCACAAGCTATCCTGGCCTCGCGTGACAACGCAGAGCGCAACGGCGTGGCTGACAAGCTAGAGCTATTCCTGCCACAAGACCAACCTGAAGGCATTCAGGCAGACGTCGTGGTTGCCAACATCCTTGCCGGTCCATTGCGCGAGCTGTCTCCAGTGATCAAGAGCCTGGTAAAAGACGGTGGTCTGCTGGCCATTTCTGGCGTGCTGGAAACCCAAGCGGAAGACGTGGCGACCTACTACAGCGACGAGCTGACGCTAGACCCAACGGCAGTGCGTGAAGACTGGTGTCGCATCGCAGGTCGTAAGGCATAAGCCGACGGCCTGAAGCATTATTTTTTCCGCTGGAATATTGGCCAATTGATTGAAAAAAGTACAGTTTCGTAATTCAAAAACGAAATGCTCAATTATTGGCCTTTTCAGAATGCGAAAAAATGCGTAAAATGCGCGCCCTTACTGGCATAGTCAGGAACAGACGTTTGAAGATCGGTCCTTATCAACTTAAAAACCAGCTGATAGTCGCGCCCATGGCAGGTGTGACCGATCGGCCATTTCGTGAACTTTGTCTTCGCTTTGGCGCAGGCATGGCAGTCAGCGAAATGATGTCGTCCAATCCAGACCTGTGGAAAACCGCCAAGTCCCAAAACCGTATGGTGCATGAAGGCGAATCAGGGATCCGCTCGGTACAAATCGCCGGTGCTGATCCAAAACTGATGGCTGAAGCGGCGCAATTTAGTGTTGAGAACGGTGCGCAAATCATCGATATCAACATGGGTTGCCCGGCAAAAAAGGTCAACAAACGCCTGGCAGGCTCTGCCCTGCTGCAGTATCCACACCTGATCGAAGAGATTCTTCGTACCGTGGTGGATGCGGTGGATGTACCTGTGACGCTGAAAACGCGTACCGGTTGGGATCTTGAAAACCGAAACTGCGTTGATATTGCCAAACTTGCCGAACAATGTGGCATTCAGGCCCTGGCTCTGCACGGCAGAACCAAAGCCTGTATGTACAAAGGCGAGGCAGAATACGATTACATCAAGACAGTGAAAGAAGCGATCTCGATTCCGGTGATTGCGAACGGTGATATCGACTCACCGGAAAAGGCCCGCTTTGTACTGGATTACACCGGTGCCGATGGCTTGATGATTGGTCGACCTGCACAAGGTCGTCCGTGGATTTTCCAGGAAATCCACCACTATTTAACAACAGGCGAACACCTTCCTGCCCCGTCAATGACGGAAGTAGGAGGCATTATGCTGGGCCATGTTCAGGAACTACATCGCTTCTATGGCGAGTTCCTCGGTTTGCGTATCGCACGTAAGCATGTGTCTTGGTACTTGAAAGAGCATGCCCCAGCAGGTGAGTTCCGCCAAACCTTCAACGCTATCGAAGATGCCCAACAGCAACTCGATGCGCTGCAAGGCTACTTCGAAAACGTTGCATAAATACGAGAAGAGCTAACAGAATATGTTCGAACAAAATCTGACTTCCGAAGCATTAACAGTAACAACTGTAACTTCACAGGACCAAATTACACAGAAGCCACTTCGTGACTCTGTAAAGGCGTCGCTAAAAAACTACCTGGCTCAGTTAAACGGTCAGGAAGTCGATGATCTGTACGAGCTAGTGCTAGCAGAAGTTGAGCAGCCACTACTGGACACCATCATGCAGTACACTCGCGGTAACCAAACACGCGCTGCAACCATGATGGGTATCAACCGTGGTACTCTTCGCAAGAAGCTAAAGAAATACGGCATGAACTAAGCCCTGCTTAGTTTTTCCCACAAAAAGGCCTGCACACATGTGCAGGCCTTTTTGTTTGTCTCAATCCCAAGACGTCCCTCTTCCCACGGTGAACCATACTGCCTATCTGAACGTACCTATCTTGGTTCTTCCCCATAACGAAGAGGTAATCCCTGATGAATAGGATGTTACGCGTCATCACTCTGGCTTTCAGTGCCCTGCTTCTCTCTGTCAGTCAACTGGCCTTTGCTGAGCACCACGGCGACAGCAAAGCCGAACAGGCAGAAAAAAACCTGGTCCAAGTGGCTGCCAATAACGATGATTTCCAGACCTTGGTCATGGCCATTAAAGCGGCAGATTTGGTTGAGGTGCTCGAAGGCAAAGGGCCATTCACCGTTCTGGCACCGACCGATGAAGCCTTTGCGAAACTGCCAGACGGCACACTGGCCGCGCTGCTGAAGCCGGAAAACAAAGAAAAATTGCAAGCCATCCTGACCTACCATGTGCTGCCAGGCGCGATCTCATCCAAAGAAGTCACCAAACTGAAATTGCCAGCCACGGTACAAGGTGAGCCCGTGACGATCACAGAAACCGAGGACGGGGTGATGATCAACAACGCCAAAGTGATCACTGCGGACATTCCGGCCAGCAACGGCATTATTCATGTGATTGATACAGTCTTGATCCCACCGCAGAAAGACACAGAAAAAGACGCGAAATAGAATATAAAAACGCAGCATTGCAGCGGTATCACGATACGCCGGCACAAAAAAAGCTTCGCTCAGGCGAAGCTTTTTTCTATCGTACTTTTTGCAGGCGCGCTTACCTTACAGGTAATCGCACAAATACGCCGTCGGCTCGGTAACCTTCAGATCAAAGGACGAATCCCCAGGGACTTCGAAATCGTCACCCGCATGGTAGGTTTCCCACTCAATGTGACCCGGCAGTTTAACGGTCAAGGCGCCTTTTACTACTGTCATGCGCTCCGGTGCGGCGGTACCAAAGGTATATTCACCCGGTGCCATCACGCCCACACTCGCGCGCTCACCTGATGTTTCAAACCCCAGTGATTTCACCTGACCATCGAAGTATTCATTCACTTTCAACATGACTTTCCCTATCAATAACAATGTAATGCTTTGAAACTATCACAAGTCATCTGTAGTACCCAATAGTATTTTACGGCGCCCTTTGACTCTCATCACAACTCTTTGTCGTGTGTATGTTTCTCGCAACACCGCGACGACCGGACGGAACGATCAGCCGGCACGTCATCCCCCAGCGCCTCTAAAATCGAGCAGTGGCTGGCATCATCATCGGCGTGACCACAACAAGCATCATTGATTTTACGCAGGGCACCACGAATACGTTGCAGCTCGGCAATCTTACTGTCCACCTCATCCAATTTGGCCTGCGTAATGGCTTTGACCTCGGCACAACTGTGCTGACAGGCTTCCAAACGAATATCCAGCAGCTCACGGATCTCATCTAAGCTCAGCCCCACCGCTTTGGCGCGCAGGATAAAGCGAATACGCGACAAGTCCTCCTCACTATAGAGGCGGTAGCCGCTCTCATTGCGGCCCGACGGCACCAGCAAGCCGTTCTTTTCATAAAAGCGCAGCGTATCGCTACTGACGTCACAGCGCTTTGCCAGCTGGCCAATCAAATACATCGTAAGCCCTTCCCCGTTGGTGGTTACCCAAACCAAAAAGCAAACGTTTGCGCAACACGAGAATTAATGTAAAATATGCCACGTTGATCACAAGGATCACTCTTGGACATACCCGGTATCTTTGATTCTAACCGAGGGTATTTACCAAAGGCCAGTGCCCCGCCGCGTCGCTTTTGGCAAATATTCCCCGTGTATATAAGAGATGGTAGCAATGGAAAACGCTCGTCCTATCCGCCGTGCGCTCATCAGCGTGTCAGATAAAACCGGTATTGTTGAATTTGCTCAAGCACTGGCTGCTCGTGGTGTCGATATCCTGTCGACTGGCGGTACCGCTAAGTTACTTGCCGAGCAAGGCATTCAGGTCACAGAAGTGTCCGATCACACAGGCTTCCCGGAAATGATGGATGGCCGCGTGAAAACCCTGCACCCGAAAATTCACGGTGGAGTCCTTGGCCGTCGCGGTACCGATGACGCTGTCATGGCGGAGCACGGCATTGCCCCTATCGACATGGTGGTCGTGAACCTTTATCCGTTTGCGGCAACCGTCGCCAACCCAAATTGCACATTGGAAGATGCCATCGAGAACATCGATATCGGCGGCCCGACCATGGTGCGCTCAGCGGCGAAAAACCACAAAGACGTGACCATTGTGGTTAATGCCCACGACTACGACCGCGTGCTGACCGAAATGGCTGCGCACGACGGCTCACTGACTCACGCGACCCGCTTTGATTTAGCCATTGCGGCGTTTGAACACACAGCGGCCTATGACGGCATGATCGCCAACTACTTCGGCACCATGGTGCCATCGTACGGCGACAACAAAGAAGGCGATGAGGCATCCATTTTCCCGCGTACCTTCAACCAGCAGTTCGAGAAAAAACAAGACATGCGCTATGGCGAAAACAGCCATCAGGCGGCCGCTTTCTATGTGGAAGCCAGCCCTGAAGAAGCGTCTGTCTCTACCGCCCGCCAAATTCAGGGCAAAGCCCTGTCTTACAACAACATCGCCGATACCGATGCCGCACTGGAGTGCGTGAAAGAGTTCGACGAGCCAGCCTGTGTGATCGTCAAGCACGCCAACCCATGTGGTGTGGCACTTGGGGGCGACATTCTGGAAGCCTACAACCGCGCTTACCAGACCGATCCAACCTCTGCGTTTGGCGGCATCATTGCCTTTAACCGTGAACTGGATGCTGCAACGGCGTCTGCCATTGTTGAGCGCCAGTTCGTGGAAGTGATCATCGCACCGAAAGTTACGGCTGAAGCGATTGCCGTGGTGGCAGCGAAGAAAAACGTGCGCTTGCTGGAGTGTGGCGAGTGGTCAAGCAAGACCACCGGCTTTGACGTGAAGCGCGTCAACGGCGGCCTGCTGGTGCAAGAGCGCGATCAGGGCATGGTGACACTGGACGATCTGAAAGTGGTCTCTCAGCGCCAGCCAACCGACGAAGAATTGAAAGATGCCCTGTTCTGCTGGAAAGTCGCCAAGTACGTGAAGTCCAATGCGATTGTCTACGCCAAGGGTGATATGACCATCGGCGTGGGTGCCGGCCAAATGAGCCGCGTGTACTCCGCCAAAATCGCCGGCATTAAAGCGGCGGATGAAGGCCTGGAAGTGGCAGGCAGCGTGATGGCCTCCGATGCCTTCTTCCCGTTCCGCGACGGCATTGATGCCGCAGCAGAAGCCGGTATCAAGTGTGTGATCCAACCGGGTGGCTCAATGCGTGACGACGAAGTGATTGCCGCAGCCGATGAACACGGCATGGCGATGATCTTTACGGGCATGCGTCATTTCCGCCACTAATTTCCTCTTCGTATTTGGCACTGTGGCGTCGTTAGCTGCTTTCGCCTACCCCGGTCACATAGCGGGCTATGCTCCCGGGGATGGGCTCAATTGCTGCCTAGCCACAGCACCAACTACTTTGAGCAAAACTTATAATTTTGTTTTTTAAGTATTCCGATATTTGAAATACATAGAGCAAGTCAGTGACTTTAAGTTCAAGGAAAAAGCGCGCAGTTTATAAGCATAAATGAGCACTTTTGACGCCGAAATTAAAACACTGACGACGCTATAAGGATTTTAAAACATGAATGTATTGATTATTGGTTCTGGCGGTCGTGAACATGCACTGGGTTGGAAAGCCGCACAAAACCCGAACGTAGAAACCGTATTCATCGCCCCGGGCAACGCCGGTACCGCACTGGAACCTAAGCTGGAAAACGTCAACATTGACGTGGAAGACATCGCAGGACTGGTTGCCTTTGCACAAGAGAAACAGATTGAACTGACCATTGTCGGCCCGGAAGCCCCTCTGGTGATCGGTGTGGTTGATGCATTTCGTGAAGCGGGCCTGCCGATTTTCGGCCCAACACAAGCGGCTGCACAACTGGAAGGCTCTAAAGCCTTCACCAAAGATTTCCTGGCCCGCCACCAGATCCCAACCGGTGCTTACGCCAATTTCACAGAGATTGAGCCAGCACTCGCTTACGTGCGTGAGCAAGGCGCACCGATTGTGGTGAAAGCCGATGGCCTCGCTGCAGGTAAAGGCGTGATTGTCGCGATGACACTGGAAGAAGCGGAAGCGGCGATCAAAGACATGTTGGCCGATAACGTGTTTGGCGACGCAGGCAGCCGTGTGGTGATTGAAGAATTCCTCGATGGTGAGGAAGCGAGCTTCATCGTGATGGTGGACGGTGAGAACGTGCTGGCCATGGCCACCAGCCAGGATCACAAGCGTGTCGGCGATAAAGACACCGGCCCGAACACCGGCGGCATGGGTGCATATTCACCGGCCCCAGTGGTGACACCTGCGATCCACAACCGCATCATGGAAGAAGTGATTTACCCGACCGTGCGCGGCATGGCGGCAGAAGGCAATCCGTACACCGGCTTCCTGTACGCAGGACTGATGATCGATGCTGACGGCACGCCAAAAGTGATTGAGTACAACTGCCGCTTTGGCGATCCGGAAACCCAGCCGATCATGATGCGCATGGAATCAGACTTGGTGGAACTGTGTCTGGCTGCCATTGACGGCAAGCTGGACAGCGTGGAGTCCAAATGGGACCCGCGTGCCTCTATCGGTATCGTACTGGCCGCAGGCGGCTACCCAGCGGCTTACAACAAGGGAGATGCCATCCACGGCCTGCCTCAGTTGGAAATCGAGGGAGAGAAGGTGTTCCATGCCGGTACGGCGAACCAGAATGGCGATGTGGTGACAAACGGCGGTCGCGTACTGTGTGCCACGGCATTGGGCCACAGCGTCTCAGAAGCCCAGCAGCGCGCGTATGCACTGGCGAAGCAAATCAGCTGGGATGGCATGTTCCACCGCAATGACATCGGCTACCGTGCCATTGCCCGCGAGCAGCAAGACAGCTAATCGCGTCTGTGGTTTCAACCGCGTGTCACACCTATAAAAAATGCGCCCATCGGCGCATTTTTTGTATCAGCTCATCGTCAGTCTATTCATTCAACCGACTCACTCAGCCTTTGAGCAAGGTCGGTGCGGTCAGACAGCGCGGCTGAGTCGTGTTAAACATCAATAATTGTTGGGCCGTCAGGCTCTGACGTTTCATGTCCCCGACCACCGCCATGTAGCCCTGCTGCTGGATCGGCTCAAACTGCTCTCGCAGATGGGCAGGCAATGCCGGAGAAAAACTCACCCGTACGGCATCGGCCGATTGGGTGCCGGTGTTGCTGCAAGGATAAAACGCCCCTTGCTGCCAGTAACCCTGCACCAGCGCACGATCGGCACGGCGCTGTGCTTTCACCACATCAACGCCACGCTGGGCATCTTGGGTCAGCTCATAGAGTTGGGTGTTGGTCAGAGGAATACGTTCATCCCCCAGCGTGTAGCGCTGGAAAACGGCACGGCCTTGGGTGTCGTAGCGCACCGTTAATGAGAACGGCTTAAGCTGCTGCTCATCCAGTTGCTCACCTTCACGCTGCAGTTCACGCAATTGGCCTTCGCGCCAACGGTAGTCAGACTGATAATGCCCTTGATCGCCGGTCATCACGTAATCGCCCAAACGGACAGGTCGATTTTGCTGTGAGGTATACCAATACAACGCGGTGTGATCACCAAGGGTTTCCCCGCCAGTGTGCGTCAAAATCGGTGTCAGGCTGTTTTCTGGAACGGTAACCGTCGGGCTGGAGGCGCACCCCGCTAACAGCGAGATGGAGAAGAAAAGAAGAAGACGTTTCATGGAAAAACTCCGCCAGATAAGAGACCTGGCGGAGTATAGATTATTTCACTGAGTCTTTCAGTGCTTTACCAGCAACGAATGCAGGAACGTTCGCCGCCGCAATCTGAATTTCCTGACCCGTTTGTGGGTTACGGCCAGTACGTGCAGCGCGGTGGTTCACTTTAAAAGTACCAAAGCCAATTAGTTGAACCTGGTCACCATCTTTAAGCGCAGCAGTGATGCCGTCTAGAGTTGACTCTAGTGCCACTTTCGCTTGAGCTTTAGATAGATCTGCTTTTTCAGCGATCAGGTCAATCAGTTGGGTCTTGTTCATTAGGTTTCCCTTCTAAGGTTTTTTCTTAAGACGCATCAACTCTAATTCAAAAGAAGCCCGTGTGGCAAAGGTTTGTCGGCTATCCTGTGGTTAGGTGAGGAGTCTTTAACCACAAACTGAGCGCAAGTTCACAAAATGTTACTAATGTGAAAGGTGAAATAGTTGTATTTATTCACTCTGGCACCGATTAATATAGGCGTCATTCGTTAACTATGAACCAAGGTAAGCATGATACTCCTTACGATTTACATCTCTGTCGCAATTGGTGTTTCGTTTATTTGCTCGGTACTTGAGGCCGTACTCCTCAGTATTTCGCCAAGCTACATTGGCACCCTACGCCATCAAGGTCACCCAGCAGCGCCGCGTCTTGCTGCTTTGAAAGAAAATATTGACCGCCCTCTCGCCTCTATCCTGACTCTAAATACCGTGGCTCACACTGTGGGTGCTGCTACCGCTGGTGCACAAGCGGCCGTTGTTTTTGGTAGCGAGTGGCTGGGTGTGTTCTCGGGTGCCCTGACTGTCGGCATCCTGCTGCTGTCTGAGATCATTCCAAAAACCATCGGTGCGACTTACTGGCGCCAGTTGGCACCGATGAGTGCAACACTACTTCGTTGGATGGTATTGCTACTGACCCCATTTGTGTGGGTTTCAGAGCAAATCACCCGTCGCCTGTCTCATGGCCATGAAGCCCCTAAGCTGCGTGACGAACTGTCAGCGATGGCGATGCTGGCACACGAATCTGGCGAACTGGCAGAAGGTGAATCAAAAATTCTGGCGAACCTGCTGCAATTCCGCGATGTGAACGTAACGAAAATCATGACACCACGTCCGGTTCTGTTCCGTGTTGATGCTGAGCAGCCAATCAATGAGTTCCTGTCACAGCACAAAGACAGCCCGTTCTCTCGTCCGCTGATCTACAGCGAGCAGAAAGACAACATCATTGGTTTCGTTCACCGCCTTGAGCTGTTTGCAGAAAGCCAAGCCGGTCGCGGTCAACGCGAACTGGGTGCGCTGATGCGTCCTCTGCCTGTGATCATGAATACCTCAAGCGTGCCTAAAGCGTTTGAACAGCTGATGAAAGAACGTTCTCAGTTGGTTTTGGTGGTCGATGAATACGGCACGGTACAAGGTCTGGTGACCATGGAAGACATCTTTGAACACCTGGTGGGTGAAGAGATTGTCGATGAAGCGGACAAGAACACCGACATGCAGCAGCTGGCTTTCCAGCGCTGGGAAAAGTGGAAGAAAGCCCACGGTGTAATTGAAAGTAAAGACGACGAGTAATCGCCGTTCAAGATAAAGAAAAGGGGCCTGATGGCCCCTTTTTTGTTGTCTGTCTTTTTTGAAGCGAAGGGAAACCTTGCTTTACGCAACGTCCGTAGCGTGTGCCACACACGTCTTCGCTTGCTTACCGCTCACCGCACACACAACGGTACTCGCCGCCAGTACCACCAGCGTCGGTACCACCCATCCCGCATAATAACCGTACAATGGCAGGTATTGTGTGAAGAACGGCTCTACGGCTGCTGGCATCGCGCCCAGAATGTGCAGCGCATCAATCCCGCCGAACAGCAAGGCTGTCGCCAAGACGGTTAATACCGCCGGGGTGCTCAAACGCTGGCGTAACGGCGCAATCAATAGCAAGCTGATCGCAATCGGGTGCAACGCCACCACCGCTGGCAAGGTGATCGCCAGTAGCTGATCTAAGCCCACATTGGCCACCAGACCGGCCACCAGCATGGTGGCCCATACGCTGCGACGGTAAGTTACCGCCTTGAAGGTACGGCTGTAAAACTCACTGCCTGCGGTCGTCACACCGATGGCCGTCGTCAAACACGCCAACACCATAACCGCCCCCAATAGCAACACACCAAACGTCCCGAAGTGGGCAATGGTAAACGCCGTCAGGATATCGCCGCCATTGGTGAAACGCTCACCCAGATTTGCGCTCGTCGCGCCAATGTATGCCAAGGCCAGATACACCAAGGCCATCGCCACCGCGTACATCACCGCTGCCATCAGGGTGTATTTTGCGGTCGCTCTCGGGCAGCTGATCCCCATGCTCTGAATCGCGCGGAAGATCACCCAGCCAAAACCAATTGAGCCCAAGGCATCCATGGTCATGTAGCCTTGCGTCAGGCCTTCGGCAAAGGCACCGTCTTTGTACGCCCCTGTCGCCTGCTGGACAGCCTCACCCGGGAACAGGAAGGCCACGACAGCCATCACCGCCAAAATCGCCAGCAACATCGGTGTCAGCCATTTTCCAAGGGTATCCACCAATTTGCCCGGATACAGCGAGAACACAATTGCCAAGGCACAGAACAAGGCGGTAAAGATCGCCAGCCCGCTGTCACCCCAAAACGGCGCCACACTGAATTGGTACGCCACCGTGATCGCACGTGGGATCACAAAGGCCGGCCCAATCACAATGAACACCATCACCCAAAAACTGGTCGCCACCGGGCGCGGCAAGGCTGCCGTCAGGTTGTCAGAGCCGCGCACCAGTGCCACCATCACCAACGCCAGTGCAGGCAAGCCCACGCCTGTCAGCAGGAAGCCCGTCATACCCGCTGCGAAATGCTCACCGGCTTGATAGCCCAAGAACGGGGGAAAGATCAGGTTGCCGGCACCTAAGTACATGGCAAACGTCATGAAGCCTAAGGCGGCGATATTGCGTGCGCTTAACATAGTTATCCTCTCTAGCAGTCGCTTGGAGGAAGAGGCAAGGCAGAAAATGTCGGAAGAGATTTAGACCCTGTCAGCTTCATTCCAAGCTGACAGAAAATAGGTACGGCCTGTCAGCCCTGAATAAGTTCCAGAGAGAGCAGGAGGAGCAGGTTGGCAACAGTCGCAAATGCGCTGTGATCGGCCATGAACGATGTGTATGTCGATTCACGCATGCTCATTCCTCGCTGACAGGTTACGGGAAGAAAGCCTCAGCTTTCCGGTTCGTCTACTGTTATAAACGTCATTAGCCCTTCAACACAAGGGACAAAATAAAATAAGTGTATTGGCAGAGTAGCACGGGGCAAAACTGGTATTTATCACTACTCACGAAACAAAATATGGAACTTTACACTTAACAACTGCATTACATGCTTAGAGTGCATACCTTTAGGACGCACAGATGGCCTGCCGATGGGCATACAGGCCGTGTCATCGCTCCCCCTTTTTCGGGCATAAAAAAAGAGCCGCAAGCGGCCCTCTCTTTTCTCATATTACCCGTCTTACAGGGCAATACCGATGTTACTGATCGGCTCTTCACGCAATTCTTGGCGCAGGCCTTTGATCAGATCGATGTCGCGGCGTTCGGCTTCTTTCAATGCACGGAAGATCGCCCACTGCATGTCCCACTCGGCACATACCGCTTCATTGTCTTTTTGGTTTTCGTTGGTGATCTCGATGCCGGTTTGGGCATATTCCAGATCCGCCACGGTTTCCGCTGACAATGAGCTCAGCTTTTCCAGCGTTTCCAACATCAGATCGCGATCCAGCATCGCATGCAGTAGATCCGCCAGTGCCACACACGCATCAATCGCTGGGCGCACGGCGTATAAATCGAAATCGTCGCTACTTGGTACCAACTCTTCCAGTTTCTCTAACTGATTTTCAAAATTGATCTTGGCATTTTTTACCGTCAGGATTTCCCAGATACTGTCTAGGATTGAACGGTACTTCTGCGCTTCAGCAAACTCAGTTTCCTGACAGAAGAATGCATAGTTCGGGTACATTCTTTCACAAAGCGATACCATGAACGTAAGGTGCTGCCATGGTTCTAATTTTTCTAGACGAAGCTGAACAGGATTCTTTAGCATTAGATTGTCTGCAATAGTGGTTTGATCCGGATCTTACTGTGATCCCTAACCTACTTCAATACATGAAAAAGGGATATAAAAAGAATGCATGAAGTAATGATTGTCTCGCGCCAGCAGGCCCGGTACGAAGACTTGCTCCATCAGGCCCAACTGCCTGACTTGGTGTTAACACGCGACCCTCAACGCGCTTCCATCATTTTAGCGGATCCTCCGGCGATCATCGCACAACTGTCTCAATTTCCTCGCCTGCGCTGGTTACAATCCACTTACGCCGGCGTCGATGCCCTGATGCGTGACGATCTGCGGCAGGATTACACCCTAACCAATGTCAGAGGCTGCTTTGGTCAACTCATCGCAGAGTATGTGTTTGGCTTACTGCTCGATAACACCCGTCACTTTAGTACCTACCACCAGCAGCAACAGAGCGCGCTGTGGCAGGCACAGCCTTATCGCACCATCGCCGGGCAATGCATGGTCATTCTGGGCACCGGCAGTATTGGCAGCCATGTCGCCCGTGTAGCGCAGGCGTTCGGTCTGCGCGTGATCGGCGTTAACCGCAGCGGCATGACCACGGAACCTGCGTTTACTCAGTGTTATGCCATCGATGCCCTGCCTGAGGCCTTGGCACAGGCGAATGTGGTGGTGTCCGTGCTGCCCGCCACCTCCGCGACACATCACTTGCTCAATGCCGACAGCCTGGCACATTGTCAGAACGCGATGTTGTTTAATGTCGGGCGAGGCAATGCCGTGTGTGAGCAAGGCTTACTGCAAGCCATCAAGCAAGGGCATATTCGCCACGCGTACTTGGATGTCTTCCAGCAAGAGCCTCTGCCGAGCTCGCATCCGTTCTGGCGGCATCCGCAGATCAGTGTGACCCCCCATATCGCCGCAGAAAGCTTTCCGGAACAAGTCATGACGATTTTTGCCGATAACTACCGCCGCTGGCATCAGGACGAGCCGCTGCAGTATCAGGTCGATTTTGGCCGTGGCTATTAAGGCTCGACAGCGTATAGGCTAAGGCATTGCCACTAAAACACGATGACGGAAACCGCCTCACACCGCAGCGCATAAGGAAAAGATATGAAGAAAAAGCTGACTGCCGCCTCAACGCAACAACTTGATAACTTACTGGATCAAGTAAGGCGATGCACGATCTGCGCGGATCATCTCCCGCTAGGGCCTCGCCCGGTGATTCAGGCGGCGAGCAGCGCGAAACTGTTGATCATCGGCCAGGCGCCGGGGCTACGGGTGCATGAAAGCGGCATTCCCTGGCATGATCCCAGCGGCGACCGCCTGCGCCGCTGGCTCGACATCGACCCTGAGACCTTTTACGACCCGCGCCAAATCGCCATCATGCCGATGGGCCTGTGTTATCCGGGCAAAGGCAAATCCGGAGATTTACCGCCGCGACCGGAATGTGCTCCGCAATGGCACCCGCATGTGCTGCCTTTGCTGCCAGAGGTGGGCATGACACTGCTGATCGGCCAGTATGCCCAGCAACGCTACCTGCCCGACAGCCCGAAGACCTTAACGGACACCGTCCGCCAGTGGCGAAACTGGGCACCGCGCTATATCCCGATGCCCCACCCGTCTCCCCGCAATACCTTATGGCTAAAGAAGAACCCGTGGTTTGAAGAAGAGGTGGTGCCGTATATCCGTGAGTATGTCCACCAGCTGCTCGAGGGGCAGGATCCTAGTTCCTAGAGGCGAGAAACGAAAAAGCCCACACAGAAAACTGTATGGGCTTGAATTGCACTCCCTAGGAACTCGTACCTAGGATCTCGCATCCGCTTTTACTTGTGGTATGGCTTAGACAGCTCGTGCACCGCTTCCACGAATACGCCGGCATTTTCAGGCGGCACATCCAGGTGGATACCGTGACCCAAGTTGAACACGTGGCCGGTACCTGCATCACCAAAGCCTTCCAGAATCGTCGCCACTTCCTGACGGATACGCTCTGGCTGAGCGTACAGCATGGATGGATCCATGTTGCCTTGCAGTGCCACTTTGTCACCAATGCGGCGTTTTGCATCGGCAATATCGATGGTCCAGTCTAGACCAACGGCATCACAGCCTGTTGCCGCGATTTGCTCTAGCCACATGCCACCATTTTTGGTGAACAGCGTCACTGGTACACGGCGACCTTCGTTTTCACGGATCAGACCATCTACAATCTTGTGCATGTAGCGCAGTGAGAACTCGTTGTAATCACGCGGTGTCAGTACGCCACCCCAGGTATCGAAGATCATCACTGACTGTGCGCCCGCTTTGATTTGAGCGTTCAGGTATTCCGTCACGCTGTCTGCCAGCTTATCCAGCAACAGGTGCAGGGTTTGTGGCTCGGCGTACATCATCTTCTTGATCTTGGTGAAGGCTTTCGAGCTGCCTCCTTCGACCATGTACGTCGCCAGCGTCCATGGACTGCCAGAGAAACCGATCAAAGGTACTTCGCCCTGAAGATCTTTACGGATCTGACGCACCGCATTCATCACGTACTGCAGTTCACCTTCTGGATCCGGCAGACCGATCTTATCCACATCAGCTTTACAGGTGATTGGACGATCAAAGACCGGACCTTCACCTGCTGCAAAACGCAGGCCCAGACCCATCGCATCCGGAATGGTCAGGATGTCAGAGAACAGGATCGCAGCATCTAATGGAAAACGACGTAGCGGCTGCAGCGTGACCTCACTGGCCAACTCGGCGTTTTTGCATAGCGACATGAAGTCTCCTGCCACGCTACGGGTTGCACGGTATTCTGGAAGGTAGCGACCGGCTTGGCGCATCATCCATACTGGGGTGCAATCTACCGGCTGCTTTAACAAAGCGCGTAGGTAGCGGTCATTCTTTAATTCGCTCATTTGGGACTCCATGGTTTCATTCTGGGCGCTATTGTATCACTCCCGAGGTCCAACTAAACAGGCCATTTGTTAACCGGATCAAGTTTATGGTAACAATCTGGTCACTGCATTTGCGGCGCTCTGTCCAGTCATGATACAAAATCTGCGCGCTAGCAATAATAACAATGACTTTGCTCGTAGAAAGCAATTTAACTGCACCTTACCCCTCCTCACGGAGGGTTTTTTTATGCTTGCGATCCCGCCATCAGGATCAACGTGTGATCAATCAAGGATCGTGCAATGGTGCCCTTTGGCGCCACCTCTGGCAGGGTCTCGGCGGTCGCCCATAAAGCATCGGTCAACTCCGCATAATCCGGTCGTAACGCTCCCCCCGCATAATCAGCCAGAAAGGCCATCATCAGGTTTGACGGAAACGCCCACGGCTGACTGCCAAAGTAGCGGATGTTCTCCACTTCTATCCCTGTTTCTTCTTTGATTTCCCGTGCCACGCACTGCTCTAAGGTTTCGCCGGCTTCAACAAAGCCCGCGATAACGGTATACATGCCGGTTTTGTGGCGCGGATGCTGGGCCAGCAAGATTTTATCGTCTTTACGGACCGCCACAATCACGCACGGCGACACACGCGGGTAATGAGGGGTATGGCAGCCACTGCACACCATGGCCACTTCTGTTTCGCCGTAGTGGCATTGCGCGCCACATTGCGGGCAGAACTGCTGAGTATGCAGCATGTGTGACAACTGTGTCGCTCGGCCAGCGAG
This sequence comes from Photobacterium aphoticum, assembly GCF_001029435.1. Classification (GTDB taxonomy): domain Bacteria; phylum Pseudomonadota; class Gammaproteobacteria; order Enterobacterales; family Vibrionaceae; genus Photobacterium; species Photobacterium aphoticum. Next base: position 104,793 of record NZ_LDOV01000021.1, read on the forward strand.
TTGGAAGAGTTCCGGCTCCACAGAGAGCAATTCCCTCTGGCTATAAAAATCGCCGCTGTCAGCCTGTTCTGGCGCTTCTAACCAATACACCGGGTGATTCTGGTAATGGCCAATCAGGCGGGCACCAGCCGTATCAAAATTGAGATCTTTCGCACAACCAAATGGAAGTGATTGATTTTCAAGATACAAACTTCGGTCTTTAACAATGCACCAATACGCATTTTCTTGTTTTTTTAACATCAACGTCACATCCATCCTTGCAGGGTATCGTTTTTACTGGCAATCTAAACTTATACGGAAGTGAATCCGTAACTCAAGGTTCTCTTTTTTAAGAGATTGACAGGTATCGTTTCCAGTACCCCTGCCTCGGTACTGTAGATCATGAGGGCATGGTCATGTTAAGTAAATTCGAGCAAGTACAAAAGCAATGGGGCGGCACCAGTGATGTTATTGACCACTGGCTTATGTCGCGACAGCAACTGCTAATCGACTACTGTAAGTTAGCCGGACTGCCACCGTTTGAACGTAACCAACGCCAGCTACCCACTAACGACCAACTCCAACTCTTCTGCCAACAACTGGTCGACTACATTTCTGAAGGCCATTTTAAAATCTATGACATGGTCATGGCACGTTGGCATGCAACAGGCTACTCGCCTACCGCCGAAATTTCTCAAGTTTACGCCCAAATCACGCAAACCACCGATCCGCTTCTCAATTTTACCGAAAAATACACGGCGATCAGTGAGGATGAGCTGGAAGGGGCCGATCTCGACAACGATTTGTCCGCCATTGGGGAATTGGTTGAGATCCGTTTTGCCTTAGAAGATGGATTAATAGAATTGATCAGCGAGAGCCTCGCCTGCCCACCAGGCGCATAACGTTCGCTCTTCGCCCTGCCCTGCATCGTTCAGCCCTACCCGTTAGGGCTGGCCTTTCCCTCTGTGACCGCCTTTTCTGTCGCCAGCATGCGATTGATTCCCTTTGCCGCCATCAATTCGTCGTTTACAGGCAATAAAAAAGGGCACCCGAAGGTACCCTTTTCAGTCGATTCAAACACTAGCGTTTAGGCTTAGTTTTCGTCGTTTAGGCCAGCATTAAGTAGTGCTGCAAGATCCTGAGAAGCTTGCTCTGCATCTACCTGAGGTGCCATTGGCTCTAGCTCTGCATCGCGGTTGCGCTGACGGCTCTGGTGGTACGCGAAACCGGTACCCGCAGGGATCAGACGACCCACGATTACGTTCTCTTTCAGACCGCGCAGTTCGTCACGCTTACCAGAAACCGCAGCTTCTGTTAGTACGCGCGTCGTTTCCTGGAACGATGCTGCAGAGATGAACGATTCAGTCGCAAGAGACGCTTTGGTGATACCCAGTAGGTCACGCTCAAACGTCGCCACTAGCTTACCTTCAGCTTCAAGCTTACGGTTCGCGATAGTTACGCGAGAGAATTCAACCTGCTCACCAGGTAGGAACTCTGAATCACCAGAAGTCGTAATGGTTACCTTACGCAGCATCTGACGAACGATCGTTTCGATGTGCTTATCGTTAATCTTAACGCCCTGGAGACGGTAAACTTCCTGAACCTCGTTCACGATGTATTCTGCTACCGCGTGAACGCCACGTAGACGTAGGATGTCGTGTGGTGCCTCTGGACCATCGGCGATTACATCACCTTTCTCAACCTTATCACCTTCGAATACGTTCAGCTGGCGCCACTTAGGAACCATTTCTTCGTATACGTTGCCTTCAGCAGGCGTGATGATAAGACGACGCTTACCTTTCGTCTCTTTACCGAACGACACAGTACCTGTGATTTCAGCAAGGATTGCAGGCTCTTTCGGCTTACGTGCTTCAAACAGGTCGGCTACGCGAGGTAGACCACCGGTGATATCTTTCGTACCGCCAGATGCCTGTGGAATACGTGCTAGCGTGTCACCGATACCAACCATTGCGCCGTCTTCTAGCTGGATAATTGCTTTACCAGGTAGGAAGTACTGCGCAGGGATTTCAGTACCTGCGATCATTACATCGTTGCCGTTTTCGTCAACAAGCTTCACAGTTGGACGCATGTCTTTACCTGCACCTGTACGCTCTGCAGCGTCAAGAACAGTGATCATAGACAGACCTGTTAGCTCATCAGTTTGACGAGAAACTGTCACACCGTCGATCAAGTCAACAAACTGGATACGACCTGCCACTTCAGTGATGATTGGCATTGTGTGTGGGTCCCAGTTAGCAACAACTTCACCAGCTGTTACTTCTGCGCCTTCACCTTTAGTCAGGTGAGAACCGTAAGGCAGTTTGTAGTTTTCTTTCGTACGGCCGAACTCATCAATGATGGTCATTTCAGACGCACGAGAAGTAATTACAAGCTTACCGTCGTTGTTCGTTACGAACTTCGCGTTCTGTAGTTTCACAGAACCGTTGTTCTTCACCTGAATGCTGTTTTCTGCAGCTGCCGCAGATGCCGCACCACCGATGTGGAACGTACGCATCGTTAGCTGTGTACCCGGTTCACCGATTGACTGTGCCGCTACAACACCTACCGCTTCACCCTGGTTAACCAGGTGACCACGAGCTAGGTCACGACCGTAACAGAACTTACAGCAACCGAAGTCGTTTTCACACGTTACTACAGAACGTACTTTCACTAGGTCAACAGAGTTGGCTTCTAGGATGTCACACCACTTCTCATCAAGTAGGGTGTTACGAGGCGCAAGGATCTCATCAGAACCTGGCTTCATCACATCTTCAGCAACAACACGGCCTAGTACACGCTCGCGTAGTGGTTCTTTAACATCACCACCTTCGATTAGAGGCATCATAGTGATACCAGCGTGTGTACCACAGTCATCAGCAGTGATCACAACGTCTTGTGCAACGTCTACTAGACGACGCGTCAAGTAACCGGAGTTCGCAGTCTTAAGTGCGGTATCCGCAAGACCCTTACGCGCACCGTGCGTTGAGATAAAGTACTGAAGTACGTTCAGACCTTCACGGAAGTTCGCCGTGATCGGTGTTTCGATGATCGAGCCATCCGGCTTAGCCATCAGACCACGCATACCCGCTAGCTGACGGATCTGAGCGGCAGAACCACGCGCACCCGAGTCGGCCATCATGTATACGCTGTTGAACGATTTCTGCTGTTCTTCTTCGCCGTCACGGTTGATAACGGTGTCGAAAGACAGGTTATCCATCATCGCTTTAGCAACCTGTTCGTTCGCGGTTGCCCAGATATCGATAACTTTGTTGTAACGTTCGCCAGCGGTCACAAGACCTGACTGGAACTGTTCCTGAATTTCAGCAACTTCCGCTTCTGCTTCTGCGATCTTGGTGTACTTAGCTTCAGGTACAACCATGTCGTCGATACCAACAGACACGCCTGACAATGCCGCGTAAGCAAAACCGGTGTACATGATCTGGTCAGCAAAGACGACAGTCTCTTTCATGCCCAGTTCACGGTAACAGGTGTTCAGTAGCTTAGAAATCTGCTTCTTACCTAGTGCTTCAGTGTTCACCAAGCTGTACGGTAGACCTTTTGGTACGATCTTCCATAGCATTGCACGACCAACAGTCGTATCAACAAGCTTCGTGTCTTCAACTAGGTTACCCTGCTCGTCTTTCACGAACTGAGTAATACGTACTTTCACACGTGAGTGCAGCTCAGCGTTGCCTGTACGGTAAGCTTTTTCAGCTTCCGCAGGACCCGCTAGGTACATGCCTTCACCCTTCGCGTTGATCTTGTCACGCGTCATGTAGTAAAGACCCAATACAACGTCCTGAGAAGGTACGATGATCGGATCACCAGACGCTGGCGATAGGATGTTGTTGGTAGACATCATCAGTGCACGTGCTTCAAGCTGTGCTTCCAGAGTTAGAGGTACGTGTACCGCCATCTGGTCACCATCGAAGTCGGCGTTGTATGCCGCACACACTAGTGGGTGAAGCTGAATCGCTTTACCTTCGATCAGTACTGGTTCGAATGCCTGAATACCTAGACGGTGCAGTGTTGGTGCACGGTTAAGCATTACTGGGTGTTCGCGAATCACTTCGTCCAGGATATCCCAAACAACAGCTTCTTCACGCTCTACCATCTTCTTAGCAGCTTTGATTGTCGTCGCTAGGCCACGAGTCTCTAGTTTGCCGTAGATAAATGGTTTAAATAGCTCTAGTGCCATCTTCTTAGGAAGACCACACTGGTGCAGACGCAGGTATGGACCTACGGTGATAACAGAACGACCTGAGTAGTCTACACGCTTACCAAGAAGGTTCTGACGGAAACGACCCTGTTTACCTTTGATCATGTCTGCCAAAGATTTCAGAGGACGCTTGTTTGAACCAGTGATAGCGCGGCCACGACGACCGTTATCAAGCAATGCATCAACAGATTCCTGCAGCATACGCTTTTCGTTACGTACGATGATATCAGGAGCTGCTAGATCCAGTAGACGCTTCAGACGGTTGTTACGGTTGATAACGCGACGGTACAGATCGTTCAGATCAGACGTTGCGAAACGGCCGCCGTCTAGCGGTACCAACGGACGTAGATCCGGTGGAAGTACTGGTAGTACAGACAGGATCATCCACTCAGGGTTGTTACCTGACTGCAAGAATGCTTCTACAAGCTTCAGACGCTTGGTCAGTTTCTTACGCTTGGTTTCAGAGTTAGTTTCTTCCAACTCTTCGCGCATTAGTTCGATTTCTGCGTTCAGGTCCATGTTGCCAAGCAATGCTTGAACAGCTTCGGCACCCATCTTCGCGTCGAACTCGTCGCCCCACTCCTCTAGTGCATCCAAGTACTGCTCTTCTGACAGTAGCTGGCTACGCTCTAGGTTGGTCATACCTGGTTCGATAACTACGTATGATTCGAAGTAAAGTACACGCTCGATATCACGTAGCGGCATGTCCATCAACAAACCGATACGGGATGGCAGTGACTTCAGGAACCAGATGTGGGCAACTGGAGAAGCTAGCTCGATGTGACCCATACGCTCACGGCGTACTTTAGTCTGAGTAACTTCAACACCACATTTTTCACAGATAACACCACGGTGCTTCAGGCGCTTATATTTGCCACAAAGACACTCGTAGTCTTTTACCGGGCCAAAGATACGTGCACAGAATAGGCCGTCACGCTCAGGCTTAAAGGTACGGTAGTTGATGGTTTCTGGCTTTTTCACTTCACCGAAAGACCATGAACGGATCATGTCTGGTGAAGCAAGACCGATTTTGATTGCATCAAATTCTTCAGTCTTGTGCTGTGCTTTCAGAAACTTAAGTAAGTCTTTCACATTCGGCTCCTGTGAGGAGTTGACCCATAAAGGCGCCAGTCAACTGGCGCCTTCATATTTATACCGGAGTAACTAATAAATTTTGGTACAAGACCGAAACTTATTCGTCTTCCAGCTCGATGTTGATACCCAACGAGCGGATTTCTTTCAACAATACGTTGAACGATTCCGGCATACCAGGTTCCATACGATGGTCGCCATCGACGATGTTCTTATACATCTTCGTACGGCCGTTAACGTCATCCGACTTAACAGTTAGCATTTCCTGTAGGGTGTATGCTGCACCGTATGCTTCTAGTGCCCACACTTCCATCTCACCGAAACGCTGACCACCGAACTGTGCTTTACCACCCAGCGGCTGCTGAGTAACCAAGCTGTAAGAACCGGTAGAACGGGCATGCATCTTGTCATCAACCAAGTGGTTCAGTTTCAGCATGTACATGTAACCAACAGTTACAGGACGCTCAAACTTGTCACCGGTACGACCGTCAAACAGCGTTAGCTGGCCAGACTCTGGCAGATCACCCAACTTCAGAAGCTCTTTGATAGAAGATTCTGGCGCACCGTCAAAGACAGGTGTCGCGATTGGTAGACCCTTACGCAGGTTCTGGATCAGTGTACGTACTTCGTCATCACTTAGTGCCGCGATGTCTACGTTCTGGCGCGTTTCGCCTAGATCGTAAACCTTCTGTAGGAAGTTACGGAACTCGTGAAGCTCACGCTGCTGCTTAAGCATCTCGTTGATCTTGTCACCGATACCTTTCGCTGCAAGACCCAAGTGAGTCTCCAGGATCTGACCGATGTTCATACGAGACGGTACACCCAGCGGGTTCAGTACGATATCAACTGTCTGACCTTTTTCATCGTACGGCATGTCTTCAACAGGGTTGATCTTAGAGATTACACCCTTGTTACCGTGACGACCCGCCATCTTATCACCAGGCTGGATACGACGCTTAACGGCTAGGTAAACCTTAACAATCTTAAGGACGCCCGGCGCTAGGTCATCACCCTGAGTGATCTTACGACGCTTGGTTTCAAATTTCTTATCGAACTCAGCTTTTAGCTCGTCATACTGCTCAGCTAGCTGCTCAAGTTGATTCTGCTGACCTTCGTCATCCAGAGTCTGACCAAACAGCTTCTCACGGTCCATAGTCAGCAATTTATCTTCGCTGTAGCCCGCGGCAAGAAGAAGCGTACGAACACGAGCAAGAAGACCACCCTCAAGGATCTGGAATTCTTCTGTGATGTCTTTCTTCGCTTCTTTCAGCTGCATCTCTTCAATTTCAAGCGCACGCTTGTCTTTTTCTACGCCATCGCGAGTAAAGACTTGAACGTCGATGATGGTACCAGACACAGAGTTTGGTACACGTAGAGAAGAGTCTTTCACGTCAGACGCTTTCTCACCGAAGATAGCACGTAGTAGCTTCTCTTCAGGCGTTAGCTGCGTTTCACCCTTAGGTGTCACTTTACCAACTAGGATGTCGCCACCCTTCACTTCAGCACCGATGTAAACGATACCTGACTCGTCCAGCTTAGACAGTGCTGCTTCACCCACGTTAGGGATGTCAGCCGTGATCTCTTCTGCGCCTAGCTTCGTGTCACGCGCCACACAAGATAGCTCTTGGATGTGGATTGTTGTCAGGCGATCTTCCTGTACAACACGCTCAGAAACTAGGATGGAGTCTTCGAAGTTGTAACCGTTCCAAGGCATGAACGCGATACGCATGTTCTGGCCAAGGGCTAGTTCACCTAGGTCTGTTGAAGGACCGTCAGCCAACACGTCGCCACGAGCAACTGGCTCACCCGGCATCACAGTTGGACGCTGGTTGATACAGGTGTTCTGGTTAGAACGTGTGTACTTCGTTAGGTTGTAAATGTCGATACCTGCTTCGCCTGGTACCAACTCATCTTCGTTTACTTTGATAACGATACGTGATGCGTCAACTGACTGAACCATACCGCCGCGTTTAGCAACAGCTGTTACACCCGAGTCAACCGCAACGTTACGTTCGATACCAGTACCAACTAGCGGCTTATCAGCACGCAGTGTTGGAACGGCCTGACGCTGCATGTTCGCACCCATAAGGGCACGGTTAGCATCATCGTGCTCAAGGAATGGGATCAACGATGCTGCCACCGATACAACCTGGTTGGTTGCAACGTCCATGTACTGGACATGGTCACGTGGGTGCAGACCGGATTCACCTTTCTGACGCGCAGTGATCAGTTCATCAGCAAATGAACCGTCTTCGTTTAGCGCGGCGTTCGCCTGAGCGATAACGTACTGACCTTCTTCGATAGCAGATAGGTAATCGATTTCTTCCGTTACCTTGCCGTCGATCACTTTACGGTATGGAGTTTCCAAGAAACCGTAAGGGTTACACTGTGCAAATGCAGACAGTGAGTTGATCAGACCGATGTTTGGACCTTCTGGCGTTTCGATAGGACATAGACGACCGTAGTGGGTCGCGTGTACGTCTCGAACTTCAAAGCCAGCACGCTCACGAGTCAGACCACCTGGACCAAGCGCCGAAATACGACGTTTGTGAGTAACTTCTGACAGTGGGTTGTTCTGGTCCATAAACTGAGACAGCTGAGAAGAGCCAAAGAACTCTTTTACTGCCGCAGAGATAGGCTTAGCGTTGATCAGATCCTGAGGCATTACTGCATCAAGGTCGCCAAGGCTTAGACGTTCTTTTACTGCACGCTCAACACGTACTAGGCCAACACGGAATTGGTTTTCCGCCATTTCACCTACAGAACGAATACGACGGTTGCCAAGGTGGTCGATATCGTCCACTTCGCCTTTACCGTTACGGATGTCGATCAGACGACGCATCACTTCAATGATGTCCGCGTGATCAAGCGTACCCGCACCTGTGGTTTCTTCACGGCCTAGCGAGCTGTTGAACTTCATACGGCCAACCGCAGAAAGATCGTAACGATCTTCTGAGAAGAACAGGCTTTCGAAAAGCTGCTCAGCGGCTTCGCGCGTTGGTGGCTCACCAGGACGCATCATGCGGTAAATTTCAACCAATGCGCTTAGACGGTCGGTGGTGCTGTCGATACGTAGGGTATCTGACATGTACGGACCGAAATCTAGGTCATTGGTGAACAATACTTCTAGAGACTTGTAGCCAGCCTGAGATAGCAGAGCTAGCGTTTCCAGGCTTAGTTCCTGGTTAGCCGCTGCGATCAGTTCGCCGGTCTCTTCGTTGATGTAGTCACGTGCGGCAATCTTGCCAACGATGTACTCAACAGGTACTTCGATGTGGTCAACACCGTCTTTAGACAGCTGGCGAATGTGGCGAGCTGTAATACGGCGACCTTGTTCTACGTATACCTTACCGTTCGCTTCAATGTCGAAGCTTGCAGTTTCGCCACGTAGACGATCTGGTACTAGCTCCATCACTAGCGACTTGCCCTGTACTTCGAAGTTTACTTTCTCGAAGAACATGTCAAGGATCTGCTCAGTGGTGTAGCCTAGAGCACGTAGAATGATAGAAGCTGGTAGCTTACGACGACGGTCGATACGTACGAATACGCTATCCTTAGGATCAAATTCGAAATCCAACCATGAACCACGGTAAGGGATTACGCGTGCGTTATATAGCACTTTACCTGAGGAGTGGGTTTTACCCTTATCGCTGTCGAAGAACACACCCGGGCTACGGTGCAGCTGGGATACGATAACCCTCTCGGTACCGTTAATAACGAATGTACCGTTATCTGTCATGAGCGGAATTTCGCCCATGTAAACTTCTTGTTCTTTGATGTCTTTAACGGTGCCAGCTGGCGCGTCTTTATCGTACATGACAAGACGTAGCTTCACGCGTAGTGGGGCTGAATAAGTTACGCCACGAATCTGACATTCTTTAACATCGAAGACCGGCTCACCGAGACGATAGCTAACGTATTGCAGCTCGGAGTTGCCGTTGTAGCTCTGAATCGGGAAAACAGAACGAAAGGCAGCTTCTAGACCGTAGTGCCCTTCTGGATCCTGCTCGATGAATTTTTTGAAAGACTCAAGCTGGATCGACAGCAAGTATGGTATGTCCAACACTTGTGGACGCTTACCAAAATCCTTACGGATACGCTTTTTCTCGGTATAAGAGTAAACCATAGGTTCCTCAGATCGCTGATAAGTGATCCAAACTGCTCAAAACGAGGAGCAGTGACTAGTAACACTGTTTATTGAAGGAACAGCCCTGGGAGCCAGAACTGCGTTTTGCACAGATAGCGGTTGGAAAACAATGTGAAAACACCACTACCCTACAGCGCAAAAAGGCCGGTGGCATTTTTGCCACCAGCCAATAGCCGATTAAGGCTAGGAAATTAAGTAATTATTACTTAACTTCAACAGAAGCACCAGCTTCTTCTAGTTGAGCTTTAAGAGCTTCAGCTTCAGCTTTCTCAACGCCTTCTTTTAGAGGTGCTGGAGCGCCGTCTACTAGAGCTTTAGCTTCTTTAAGACCTAGGCCAGTTGCGCCACGTACTGCTTTGATTACAGCAACTTTGTTAGCGCCAGCAGAAGTTAGGATTACGTCGAATTCAGTTTGCTCTTCAGCTGCTTCTGCAGCTGCGCCGCCTGCTACAACTGCAGCTGCAGCAGTAACACCGAATTTCTCTTCCATTGCTTCGATTAGTTCAACAACCTGCATTACAGACATTTCTGCAACTGCGTCTAGGATTTGCTCGTTAGTGATAGACATAACAATTCTCTTTAAAAGTCAACAAATAGTTTAAATAGTAATCAGATAAAGTGCGGCAATTATGCAGCAGCTTCTTCTTTCTGATCACGTACTGCAGCGATAGTACGTACAAGTTTACCAGCAGACGCTTCTTTCATGCACATCATTAGGCGTGCAATCGCTTCGTCGTATGTTGGTAGAGTTGCTAGTACTTCAACGTTAGCAATAGCGCCTTCGAATGCAGCAGCTTTGATCTCGAAATCTTTATTCTCTTTAGCGAAGTCTTTGAAAAGACGCGCTGCAGCACCTGGGTGCTCGTTAGAGAAACCGATTAGTGAAGGACCTACGAAAGTCTCAGTAAGACATTCGAAAGAAGTACCTTCAACAGCACGACGTGCTAGTGTGTTACGAACAACTTTCAGGTAAACGCCGTTTTCACGAGCTTTTTTACGCAGAGAAGTCATCGCATCAACAGTAACGCCGCGAGAGTCAGCAACAACTGCAGACAGGGCACCATTGGCAGCTTCGTTGACTTCAGCAACAATTGCTTTTTTGTCTTGAAGATTTAATGCCATTGGATTTGCTCCTGGATTGTTTTACACCACTCACTGCCAAAATAGCAGGAGAGCTTGTACGGCGCAGATCCAAGATAGACTTACATCAATCATGCTCTGGCACCGTCTACGTAGGTGATATTAAGTCAAACCCCGAAAAGTCTGACGCCTACGGTCTTTGACGAAGGTAAACTGTTGCCAGCCTACCTCAGCCATGAATTCGGAAACGCCAAATTATACACTAATTTGACGTTTCTGCAAATTAGTTTGCGTTAGCGTCCAGAGTGTTCTGGTCTAGCGCTACACCTGCACCCATAGTGGTAGACAGGCTAACTTTCTTGATGAAAGTACCTTTCGCTGAAGAAGGCTTAGCTTTCTTCAGAGCAACTAGAAGAGACTCTAGGTTCTCTTTTAGTTGAGCAGCATCGAAGTCCACTTTACCGATAGTAGTGTGGATGATGCCGTTTTTGTCGTTACGGTAACGAACCTGACCTGCTTTAGCGTTCTTAACTGCTTCAGCAACGTTAGGAGTTACAGTACCAACTTTAGGGTTTGGCATAAGACCGCGAGGACCAAGAATGGTACCTAGCTGACCAACAACGCGCATTGCATCTGGAGATGCGATAACTACGTCGAAGTTCATTTCGCCTTTCTTCACTTGCTCAGCAAGATCTTCCATACCTACTAGGTCAGCACCAGCTTCTTTAGCAGCTTCAGCGTTTGCACCCTGAGTGAATACCGCTACGCGGATGTCACGGCCAGTACCGTGTGGTAGCACTGTTGCGCCACGAACGTTCTGGTCAGATTTACGTGCATCGATGCCTAGGTTAACAGCAACGTCTACAGACTCTACGAATTTAGCAGTAGCTAGTTCTTTAAGAAGAGCAACAGCTTCGTTGATGTCGTACTCGCGAGAAGCATCAACTTTGTCGCGAATAACGCGCATACGCTTAGTTAGTTTTGCCATTGTCTTAACCCTCTACCACTAGACCCATTGAACGAGCAGTACCAGCAATCGAACGCTTCATAGCTTCGATGTCAGCACCAGTCATGTCCGCAGCTTTAGTTTCTGCGATCTCTTGGATCTGAGCGTCAGTGATAGTACCCACTTTCTCAGTGTTTGGACGGCCAGAACCAGACTTCAGGCCAGCCGCTTTCTTAAGAAGAACTGCAGCAGGAGGAGTCTTAGTAATGAACGTGAAAGAACGATCACTGTAAACTGTGATTACAACAGGAGTAGGAAGACCTTTCTCCATTGAATCAGTTTTTGCGTTGAACGCTTTACAGAATTCCATGATGTTCACACCGTGCTGACCTAGTGCAGGACCAACCGGTGGACTTGGGTTTGCCATACCAGCTGCAACTTGCAGCTTGATGTAAGCTTCTACTTTTTTAGCCATTGCTATATACCTAAATTTGGGTTCAAACGTCTATTACTGAAAATAGACTCCCCGTCTAACGAAAGGGCGCGAAATTATAGTCCAATTTCACGCCCCTGACAACTAAAACTGACTATTTATTACTCAGCTTTTTTCAACCTGACCAAATTCCAGTTCTACTGGGGTCGCACGGCCGAAGATCGATACCGATACTTTCACGCGGCTCTTGTCGTAATCGACTTCTTCCACCACACCGTTAAAGTCAGCAAACGGACCGTCTGTAACACGAACCACTTCACCTGGTTCGAAGACAGTTTTGTGAACCGGAGATTCACTTGCTTTCTCTAGACGGTTAAGAATAGCATCGGCCTCTTTATCAGAGATAGGAGCCGGACGGTCAGATGTACCGCCGATGAACCCCATTACACGAGGGATACTACGTACCAGATGCCATGTCTCATCGTTCATCACCATCTGTACAAGCACATAACCAGGGAAGAACTTACGTTCGCTCTTGCGACGCTGGCCTGCACGTACTTCAACAACTTCTTCAGTCGGGACTAGCACTTCTTCAAAGTGCTCTTCCATACCGTGCATTTTGATATGCTCACGTAGGGATTGTGCTACACGACCTTCAAAACCAGAGAAAGCCTGTACAACATACCATCGTTTTTTTGGAGCTTCGCTCATGAACTCTTACCTCACACACCGGTAACTAGGCGGACTAGACGGACCATGATGCCGTCGATGCCCCATAAGGCTAACGCCATAATGACAGTGACAGCTAAAACTATAAAGGTTGTCTGCGTAGCTTCCTGACGAGTAGGCCATACTACCTTGCGGACTTCCATGCGCGATTCACGAGCAAACGCAATCGCGGTTTTACCTTTGTCTGTCAGTGCAGCGACACCACCAGCAATTGCCACAAGGACAACGATAGCAGCAGCACGAGCAACGACAGAAACATCACTGTACAGGTAATTACCAACCACAGCGGCAGCTAGCAAAGCAAATACGGCTGCCCACTTCAGGCCATCCATAGTGCTAGAATTGCTTTGGTTTTCGGCATTCGCTTTCATACAACCAACCTGTAACTAGTCTCAATATAGACGAAAATAACCCCGCATACGCGAGGCCTACAATGAAGGAAAAGCCTAAGGCTTTAATTACATGGAAAAAACTTCATATGAATAAAAATTTTTCTCTACGCACCTGAGCAAAAAATACACTACTTCAGGCTTGAGCGCAGAAAAAGGGCATCAAATGATGCCCTTTTTCGTGCCTAGTCGTCAAATATTATTCAACGATTGTAGCAACAACACCCGCACCTACAGTACGGCCGCCTTCACGGATAGCAAAACGT
>NZ_LDOV01000022.1 GCF_001029435.1 Photobacterium aphoticum
CCTTAACTGATCGGCATTAGCCACAGAGGGCTGCTTTAGTGAGTGTTTTTTTGACGTTTGTCAGCGCGTATTAGTCTTTCTTTTGTGACAAGTACTGGATGGTGTTCGCCAAATCTTCCAGACTTTCGTGCTCGGCGTTATTCACCAGGTATTTACCCTGGATCAGGAACGATGGTACAGAGGTAATTTCAGCATTGGTTTCTAACTCACGTGATTCCGTCAGCAGTTTGAACACTTGTTCACGCTGCGCTTCGCTCAGGGCATACGGACTGATCAGGCCGTACTGCGCGAAGATCTCATTCAGTTTTGCCTGACGGTCTTCTTCACTCATGTCCGCACTTTGGTCTTGCACAAAGCTGAATAGGGCTTCTTTTAGCTCAGGGCTTGGTTTGCCATTGGTCTGAATGGCCGCCGTGTAGTAGATATACGCCGCCAGCTCAGCGCTTTTGTTGAAAGTCACGTGCATTTGCTGCACATCCACATCCGCCAGTTTTTTGATCGCAGGCAACATGGTTTCCATGCTGCGACAGTGACCACAGCCTAATGAAAAGACTTCCACGACGTTATCCACGTTTTTCGTTGGAGTCGGTACAACAGTGTACTCGGTGCCTTCTTTTGGCACATTGTTATCCGTACAGCCCGCAAGCATAGCGAGTAACAGCGCGGCAGGCGCTAGAAATTTAATACGTTTATTCATAGCAATCTTTTGTCGATCTTTTGTTATAGGCTTGAGGAATTATTATGGCTCAAAAAATGCCTTAAATCGCTATTGATTGATAAATAAATTATTTCACCGATCTGAACGGGGAACGATGCTGGTTGCAGAGTGGGATAAAAGCGCAGATAAACAAGAAAGGACGGGGGAGGAGATTGTTATGCAATGCACATCGGGTTTTGATTGATCTCATGCAGAGATGCAGTATGATGGCCGGCTTTTTTATTGGTTCGGAGGAAACATGTTTATCGGATTTGACTACGGAACAGCAAACTGCTCGGTTGCGATGATGGATCAAGGGCAGCCTCGCATGCTTCCCCTGGAAGGCGATAATACGTTTATTTCTTCGACCTTGTGTGCGCCAACCCGTGAAGCGGTGAGTGAGTATTTGTATCGTTACATGGGAGTGAAGCCGGCAGATGCGTTAGGTGAGCAAGTGCTGCGTCGTGCCATTGCTATGAACCGCGATGAAGACATTCAAGTCGAAAAGGGCGATTTGCTGTTTGGTCAGGCAGCGCTGGATCTGTATTTGGAAGATCCTGAAGAAGTCTACTACGTGAAATCACCGAAATCGTTTTTGGGTGCCAATGGCCTGCGTGATGTGCAGATCAGCTTCTTTGAAGATCTGGTGTGTGCCATGATGTCGAACATCAAAACGAAAGCAGAAGCCAGCACCCAGCAGGCGATCACCCACACCATGATCGGTCGTCCGGTGAACTTCCAAGGGACCGGTGGTGAGAAAGCCAATGAGCAAGCGGAGTCGATCCTGCGTCGCGCCGCGTCTCGTGCCGGTTTTCAGCACATTGAGTTCCAGTTTGAGCCTGTTGCAGCAGGTCTGGAATACGAAAGCACATTGACTGAAAACAAAACCGTGCTGGTGGTCGATATCGGCGGTGGTACCACAGACTGTTCCATGTTGGAAATGGGCCCAAGCTGGATCGGTAAGGCGGATCGTCAAGCCAGTTTGTTGGCACACAGTGGCTTACGTGTGGGTGGTAATGATCTGGATATCTATCTGGCGTTTCGTCAGTTGATGCCACAACTTGGCCTGGGCAGTAAAACCCAGAAAGGCATTGATATGCCTATCAGCCAGTTCTGGAACCCGATTGCGATCAACAACGTGGTAGCACAAACCGACTTTTACGGTTCGGCCAACCGCAGTGTGTTGGATCAATTGCGCCGTGATGCGGCAGAGCCGGAGAAGCTGGCCCGCTTGATCCGCGTGTACCATGAAACACTGGGTTATCAGTTAGTACGTAAAGCAGAAGAGTGTAAGATTGCCTTGTCTGATGCACTCACACACCGTGTGGATCTGAATCACTTGTCAGAATTGCTGCATGTGGATGTCACCCAGCAAGCGATGGCTGAAGCGATTGATGCACCGAAAGTACACATCAGCCAGCTGGTGACAGAAGCGATTACCCAGAGCGGCAAACAGCCGGATGTGGTGTATATGACGGGCGGTACTGCACGTTCACCGGTTTTGCGTGCGTGTATTGAACAGCAACTGCCGAACATTCCCGTGGTGAGTGGCAGCTACTTTGGCTCGGTAACCGCCGGTTTGGCGCGTTGGGCGGAGCAGTGTTTCCGTTAATTGAACGGTGCTTACATCTAAAACAATGCCCACATCATGTGGGCATTGTTGTTTTTGGCTGAGGGCGGCCGATGTAGGGGGCGGCTGCATCCTCTGATTACTTTCTGGCGGTCATCGGTGTCGTCATCAGCTAGGCTTTTGTGCCCATGCTGAGCACCAACCGCTCGCGTTGACCGCTTTACCCGGGAAAATGGCACAAGGTCGCCATTCCTCACCGTCACTGCCTTGTACCAGAACACAGTTAGCACAATTTTTTGCCTCATCTGGCGATTGATGCACATATTGCAAGGCCTTTGCTTGTGGATCATCTTCCGTTAAATGCGGAAGGGATTCGGCATGGGCGGGTTGTAAAATCTGATCGCCGAGGGTGATCCCCACTAAACTGGCCAGGCTGAATTTGAGAAATGTCCTGCGGTTGGTTTTATCACTCATTGCTTCTTCCTTTTTTATTACAGCTTTATTGTATGTTGCAGCATCGTTAGTTATTGGTTTACTGATAGTTTAGATGATCGTTAGAGATCTATGTGCATGCGATGTATACATCGTGAGGTATGGCACGCATCCACGACAGGTTGTCTTTCTATTGCTATTTTTGTGACACATTCAGTTAACATTTTGTGTGTAACGTGCTGCTGAATACGTCTTGTACAGGAGAATCGATCAATATATTCACTTGTGCATGTCTGTTGGTTTTGTCACAAAATGCAAATAACATATTGAAAATAAAAGTGAGTTTTGCAGGCTGTTTTACGTGGCTTTGAGATGTGCGTGCTTGCAACATTTTCTTTACAGGTGCATGATCGCAGACCGAATTTAAACACCTTACGCAGCGTTATAACGGCGTAGGGTGATAACAACTAAAAATAATAAAGGCTCGTGAAACCATGAATTTGTTTTTGATTGATAGTGATGGTGCGTTGGTTAATTCGGAAAAAATCGATCTACGGTGTTATGCGCAAGCGGTGAGAGAGGTCTTGGGCATAGAGATGGACACCGACCTTAGCCATTACGCTAACCTGACCGATGCTGGCATACTGGATGCCATTATTGTCGAGCATGGGATAACAGAAAGCCGCTCTTTGGTACACCGCAAAGTTGAACAGCGCTATTTGGCATTGATGGGGGATGCTTTGCGCAGTCACCCTGATTTTGTGCGCGCCATTCAAGGTGCACAGGATTTTCTCTCCGAAGCGCGCTCTCGCGAAGACACTCACATTGCAATAGCAACAGGCGGTTGGGAATCGGCCGCTAAACTGAAATTGCGCGCCGCAGGGATTGATGTCTCTGATGTGACCTTCACTTCTTCTTCCGATGCGCTTAGCCGCACAGAAATCATGGCGCTGGCTGCTTTTCGTGCCAAGCAAGATTCTGGCTATGTCTTCAAACGCCGCATTGTGTTCGGGCACGGCGAACGTAATAAGCATGCCTCCCAAGAGCTCGGCTATGAATATGTCGAGGTGGGGGCAACACAAGGTAACCATACGCATATTCCTGATTTAGCCCATTACCAGGCTGTATTATCACGCTTATCGTTACATTAATATTCACCCCTCCTTGTACATGGGCACAGTAGCGACTGTGCCTGTGCGACCTCTATTTTGTACTTTTAAGCGTGCTCTTCTTTCTGTTCGATACTCACTACGGTACCTACTTCTTGTGAATGGCCTCGCAAAACAATAACAATCTATTCATTTTTTATCGGTTACATCTTTTTCGTGGATTTTCTGCTTGTGAAGTCCGTTGCTTTTTAAGGTGTACTGCAGGTACGATTGCGCCATTTTATGACAGTGGTTTATTGGTTGAAGAAGGATGCCATAAGTAATGGATGTACTTTTAATTGCTGCATTAGTATTAATGACTTTATTTACTGTGATAATAATTATAGGAATTCAAATTGAAATAATAATGGGGAAATGCACTCGAAGAAAATTATTAAAAGAACATGCAGTTCCTGATAACTTATCAGCATCATTATCAGACCGGCAGTTAACCGCGTTACGTAAAATATACGGTAAACGTTTTAAAGATAATAAGGTTTATCGGTTAAATGGACCTCTTTATGAAGGTAAGCAGACACGCTTTTTTAATAGTGATACTTTGGCCATTAATGGAATAAGAATTGAAACATGGCATTTACCTTACTCGCCAATTACTATTACTAAAAGTGAAGAATTTTACCATGGTGAATTTAATGCGTCAGAAATACTATCGAAATGTAAAGAGAAGTCATCTGTTTATACCGAAGGGGTCATTTATAAAGATTGCTTTTATATTACAAAAATAAATGATTTTGACATACTCGATGAGTTAACAGAGCACTTTTCCAAGTCGCAGCATGTCAGTGATATATATATGCTGGGAATGTTTGCTATATTTCCCGTAACAGGTTGGGGAATAAATTGGTTCATTGTTGCTCTTGATGCCTCCGCTGGTTCATTCTTTGCCGTGCCCTGTATCATTGGACTATTAATCTTTTCACTTCGAATGACTTATCTGCTTACGCGAGTTTATACGGTTGAAGGCGTCTTTTGTCCGTTATCTGATAGGCGTTATAGCATACAAGATAAATATAGATTTGGAGATGATGATGACGATACGGAAGAAGATGTAGAGGATAATTGTGTTGTTGGTACTATTGATGGTGCTTTTATTAAGAGTCAGTATCCACTCGAGTGTGGGAAATACTATCAATTATTAGTTGCGCCTGAACCTTTGTCTCAAAGTTACTTTTTTGACGTAAAGAAAATCAATGGGGAAAAATACACGGATGAAGAAGATGCGTGTCCTGAATTATTTCTGTTAGTGGTGTTATTTGGTCTTATTTTCTCTTTGCAATTTTTATTCAGTGCACAGTCTGCTTATCAGGAAGATGCGAAGCCTTACTATGAGCATAATCTTGAAAAATTCGATACGCCAAAGTTAAGTCAGTATGTAGTAACAGATAAACAATTAGAAAAAACAGAAATCGGCGATTTATTACAAATCACAGAGTTATATTATAGCCATGTAAATCAACACTTTTTATTGTTTAGAGACGATGCAGGCTCTGTTAATGCAGCATTCAAGAGATACTGTACTTCTGGTCAGTATCATCAAGCCGTGAATTTTGCACGGAAATATATGGATATCCGGCGAACTATATTTATGCTCAATGGTATTGGTGTTGAAAATTATAGCTATGCGTCAGTAACACGGCCACGAAATGATGTTTTGAATGATGATGTCTGTGATACTCGAGGTGACTTATTACGATATGTTGGTTGTCCTGGATGTGAAAAAATTAATACGGAAAATTGGCAGCTTATTGTCACAGGCATTGATAGGGATAAAAACATTTTTTATGTGACGAATGATTTAGATGTTTATTATTATGCAGTAAACAAAGATCATTACCTCATCGCTATCGTGAATATGATCGCTAGCGTTATCTATTTATTCTTAGGTCTCGTCTTTGTATGGATGAAACGAAGGATAAGAAAGATCAACGATTCCCCTGACATTCTATGGGTGAAATAGATGGTGGGAGAGCGTGACATGGTGAGTGCGTACCAGATCGGTTAATGATGGCCATTGAATCGGTATGCCTGATCAAAGCTGTGAATGGTTTCCCAAATAGTCTTTTCAGCTTATCGGGCGCATACCGTAATGGGAGAGCGGTAGATATAGTGGCGTGATAGTCAGTGAAATCGAAATAATGGAATGATGTGATTGGTATGAAAGCAGGGAAGGCAGCGAAGTCATCGTCTATACGAACAACGAGGGTAGCTGCACTGGGTGTGTTGGCTGTTGTACTGGGTGGGCAGAGTGTATTCACGGCGCAGGCTGCACAAGAAGACGTGCCGTATTGCCACCGTTATGCAGATTTCAACTTTCCTGATTACATGGCGATGTGGAACTATGACGATCCAGCGCTTACTGCCACCACCTTTTTTGCCATGTTGAATATGGCAGCGTCCAGCATGGACAAAACTTTCATGAGTGAATTGCTGAGCCAAATTAGCCGGACATATTTGATGCAGGGTGATATGCATAATGCCCAGTATTATCTTGAACAAGCGCAGATGTTTTTAGATCACGCCGAGCCCCGTGCAGAGGTTTACTTTCAACGGGAAACGGCACGTTGGCATGCCACGCAGGGAGATCATGCTCAAGCGACCGAGTGGATGCTAAAAGCCTGGCAGTTAGCCAAACAAGAGCAATACGCACAGTTGATGATAGAAACGGCATTGGATTTAGGCGATGGTGACATCACTCGATTATCTGATGTTGAGCAGCAGGCGTGGCACCTGCGGGCAAAACAAATAGCAGAAAATACCCAAGATCAGCGAGCCCAGATGTGGGTGATGCAGCACGCAGCCCGGTTTCATTGATCGGCCATTCAATTCAATTTAGCTATTCATTCAGCGATCCAATAAAAGCGCAGTATTAACTGCGCTTTTTGGGTTCTATAAGAGAAGTGAGAAATTAGGGTTTCGCTTGCCAATGAATGCGCTGACCATTACTTAATATGGCAAGAATACTGTGTGGAGCAATACGGCAGTCACGGGCAGCAAATGGGTGATCTGAAAAGTTAGCGATGAGGGTACTGCCGTCACTGAACTGCGTTTGCTGTACAGTGCCCTGTGTATCTAACCAACTAAAATGGGTTAATTGTTTATCCCATAGTTGAGTATGTATAGGTAGAAAGCCGGCTTGATAGTGTTGCAACGCTTTCATTCTTGGGCTGTTGACGGAGAGGGCTTCATCGCGTGTCAGGTGCACCATAGGTGGCGTGTTGTAGAGCATGGCCGTCAAATCTCGTTCTATTTTTACGTTGGTGAACTTCAAACTGTCATTGTGCCAGTGATGATTATTGATGATCTCATCATGGAATACGGCCTGATACAGCGGGATCCTGTACTGCGGTGAAAATAATAAAGTGCGGTAAGGGGCTTTCACTTGTGCCGGTTGAAAGAAGAACTCGGGTTTATACTCAGGATACCATCGACCAAGAAAATAAGGGGACTGTTTGTTTTTATACATATCCTTGTCAGTCCAGCCAAATCCAGCAGACTCCAATCCATGCGCAAAAGTAATGCCTTGAGTCGTCAAACTGTTACCATCTTCTGAACCTAACACAATCTGATTTTGTTCAATGATTTTCGCCATGCGTGTATTGAACGCCGCTAACATGTCCATTTCACGTGTGCCAGCATGGTAATCCTCTCGTGCCATTGCGGTGGCATCAACATCTAAAAACAGACTGTTAAATTGCCCATACTGAATAATGTCACGTACCCGTTGAAGGACGTAGTCAAGATGGCAATTGGGGTTCAGGTAATTCCCATTACCACGAAAGCCTTTTTGTTTTCGGCCATCAGCTAACTCAATCGTGCATTCAGAATGCATCTCCGCAGGTAGGTTTGCAGTCAGCCAGCTGTCATTCGTTCCGGGAGTAATTGCTGTATTGTAGGAATCGTACGTCGCGACTAAATAGCCAGCTTGTTTCGCTTGGTGAACGACATTCGGCTGAAAGAAAGCGGGCATCCAGTTATCGAAACCGAGCCACAGCTTTTGTAATTTTGCTTGTGTGAATGTGGTCAGCATGTCGGAAGACAGTGCTTGCCCCCACGTGTATGGAGCATTGAGGAACATAGCGGCGTGCTCGGTCAGCCATTTCTTTTGCTGTTGTGCACTGAGGTACTGCATGTGAATGGTATTGTTTTGCAGCGAAGGCGTCGGGACGGCAAAGCGTTTTGCCAATGATTGCTGAATCGCATCAAGGACGAGTTGCTTATGGTATGCACTCAGCCAAGTCTGCTGTTGAAATAAAGGCGTTAATGTATCACGCACCGATGTGGTAACGGGCAATTCGGTTTGTGCCAGATACCATGCTATCAATCCCCACCAGTCATGCACATCTTCCATACTGAGTAGATCTTTACCAAACAAATACACGTGACTAGCACCGATGAGTCGTTTTACGGCTGGATTTTGCTGTGCTTGTTGCGCCAATGTTTGGGTTTCAGTGTGCGCTTTTCGCCATTGGCGATATGTTTTTGCGCCGTCGAGCCAGTCGTCACCCAATGTGATACGTACAGTGAAGGGATCGCGTTGAGTCAGCGTAGTAAATAGGTGTGACGCACGCATATCGACACGTTGGGTATCGTCAGAAAAGTGTAACGCGTTATTGGTTGCCGTCACCAAGTGGTACGTAATGTAAGCGCCGTTTTGTTCCGTCGTCCAAAAGGGCATTTTGAGATCATTTATGGTGTTTGCGCCGGAGTGTGCGTGCGTCAGGTAGGTCGCCCATTCGTGGTTTTCTACCGGTACACGCATACCTTCACTGAAAGGCAATAGTACACTTTGAGTTTGGGTATCAGGTAAATCAAACCAAGACACAGTAACAGGATGGTCGCGCACGATAGGTTGTGTGTTAGCAGAGGAAAAGCGTAATACTAACGCATCTTGCTCGGCATTATGTTCTGCACTGTGTTCAATCTGCGCATCAACAGCAAGACCGCTGGGTTGTAATTGCCATTGTGCATGGGTTGGTGAGAGTTGCTTAACCGTATTCACTGTTTGTGTTTGTGCATTGACGGTTAATGTCGGTCCGTTAATGGTCAGCGCGTTCCATGAAATGGCCAAATCACTTGGAGAGATCGTGATGTGATGGTGCGGTGAATTCAGCGAAACAGGCATGTGTGCATAAATAGGTTGGCATGTGAGCGATAGCGCCAAAAGGGTCACAGAACGAAGGCGGAATAGCATAAGGGACTCCATTAATGATGATGGTGTTATTACATCGAAATGGCATCCCTTGAATGTCACCGGATTGTCTCTATTTACTTTTGATATTGATGCACTTTTCCTGATGTTATTGGGATGGACTGCTTGGCTCTGGCTCGTGAAACGGCACATTAATGCGTTGAATATAATGCACTGTCACCCCTTGCTGAAATTCCACTCGCTCAACGCTAGCGGCTAAGTGTTTTGCGCCTAATGGGTATGAACGAGGTACCGATTCAGTCTTGCGTAGCATCAATTGCGGTTTACCCAGCGTGTTGTACTCATCATCAAACCACTGCCATCGAGCATTCACAGCGGGGCAGCCTTCGATAGTTTCAGGTAGAGAAAGGGCGACCTGAGATCCTTGCGGTGTATGCGTAAGGGTTAACCATTGCGACCGACTTTCCATTGCAATCAATAGCGGGTATGTGTGTTCGCCGACAGTAAGTAGGTAACGTCCAGGCATCGGCTTAATCATTAAATCGGCCATTTCGATTTCTTGATATGGGCTTTGCGTAGAAAACTCACCGGAGAGCAAAGTGTGATTGGTCGGTGACAGCAAAGTCACTGGCAGCATGTGGTTGTCTTTATCGGTGAGGGGTGATTGCACTGCCGAAATCTTGATTTGGTAGCCTTGTGACGTGATCCCAAAGCGGCGGATCATGTGCAGCGTGATGCTTGGAGTATGCATAGACGGCGAGGTGTGCTGTTCCGGTAATGTTTGCCCACATTCTGTTTGTGTCAGAATGGCATTTTTCACGGGTACCCAGTGTTTACAACTGAGCGGCGCTTGGCTTAACGCAAGGTGTAATTCTTGCCACGCTTGTTCAGGATGGTTGGCTAACAATGCTTGGTAAGTGGAT
Source organism: Photobacterium aphoticum (assembly GCF_001029435.1). GTDB lineage: Bacteria > Pseudomonadota > Gammaproteobacteria > Enterobacterales > Vibrionaceae > Photobacterium > Photobacterium aphoticum. The sequence goes on from NZ_LDOV01000022.1 coordinate 9,941, forward strand.
TGCAAAGGGGTTGGCACAAACCAATCCGTTTGTCCGATAGCGGGAGGGCTAAATACGGGCAGACACAGTGAAAGCAATAGGAAGAAAAAGGCTGACTTCATGGTGCGATTTCCAATAGGCGATACCCAATTCCTCGGTGCGTTTCAATCGCCAACTCAGGGAATTTCTGTCGTAACCGTAATACATGGTTATCAACCGTGCGTGTGCTCGGGAAGGCTTCATAGCCCCAAATTTTATTCAGTAACTCATCACGGTGGAACACTCGCCCTTGATTCTGAATAAATAACACTAATAGTTGAAACTCTTTAGGTTTTAGCGCGACGGGTATATCGGCACAGTAAGCTTGGCGTTCACCGAGAGAAAGGCTGATAGTGCCGTAGTGTAGCTGACTACTGCCTAATGGGCGTAATTGTGCGATCACTCTTGCGAGCAATTCGTCGTGTGAAAAAGGCTTGGTCATATAGTCTTTAGCCCCTGCCATTAGGCCTTCGATTCGTTCATCAATGGCGACTTTGGCTGTTAAGACAATCACGGGTATGGCTTTGAGCAGTAACCACTGCGGTAAATGCTGCATGCTGTCACCGTCGTCGAGCTGTCGATCAAGAATGACGAGATCGGCACGAAACCACAACGCTTCTACGGCATCGGCTTGTCGAGCCCACAAGCATTGGTATCCTTGGTTTTCAAAGAAAGCGACCAGCCCTTGCCCAAGCAATGCGTCATCTTCAATCAGTAATAGTGTGGTCATAAGGCAGTTCCAAAGTACAGCGAGTCGGGCAACGTTGAATCGATAACGTGCCACCCATTTGTTTCATCAGATGATTAACGATGCCAAGGCCGATCCCCATGTTATTGGGTGTGTTGGCTGGCTGTTTCATTCGGCGGAATAAACGAGATAGGCGTGACGGGAATTGCCCTTCATCGTCGACGTGAATAGTTAAGGTGGTATCTACAACCACGAATACAGAGATAGTGCCTTGCCCATGCTGTTTGGCATTCTTGATGAGATTATCCAAGCAGATTGAAAGCCAATAAAAAGGCAGCGACAGCATAGCATCGTGGTTGAGTGAATAACTGACATTGTGTTTTTCACAGATGAACTGTAACCAGTCTTCTAAAGAGGCCGATTGTTTGGGCAACGGTGCTGAGGCATCTGCACTGAGAAAGAGTTTACTGTTCTCCGTTAATTGCGACAGCCTTTGGTAGTCAGCAACCAATCGCCATACCGCATCTTGTGTGGCATCCGGTAGGGCGGCGTAGTGATGTCGAAACATCTCAACGGTGAGTCCTAAACTGGTGATTGGCGTCCTCAGTTCATGGGTTAACAGCTGTAAAATAAATTGTTTTTCTGTGTTTTGCCTGCGTTTTAAATATAACAGGCGGCATAATGCTGCGGTTAAAATCAGGCACAATAACGCCAAAAGAACACGTTGGGCAATCAAGTGCTGAGGTTGTTCACTGATGCATAAGTTACTGTAACGAAAAGCACATTCTTCGCCTTGTAAGGTGATGTCCAGAGATTGCGCTAAGGGTTGCCATTGTTTGCGTGATAGACGTTTCCAACCTGTATTACCACTGAGCCAAAGCGTATCTTGTTCTTTCCATGCCCGATAGCCATGCAGTAATGCATCTCGACCTTGGGGTGATAACGCTTCCAGCGCCTTATGCAAAGGGTGGTGTGGATGTGTGATTGTCAACAAGTGCGAAATAGGCAGGGTGCTATCCGGAAACTGATTGATATACCGATCGGCAAAGCTGCCGCCAGCTGGGTGGATCAGGGAATGTGTAATGAACCAATCTGCCGAGAGCGGTGTTTTTTGGCACATGGCGAGTTCAAAAGCGACAGCATCGTTTAACCGGGCATTTCTTAGCGCGTTGTCTTTACAAGCCGCTTTAATGGCAGACAAGTCGACAATGTCTTGCCAATCGAACGTCGAGAATTGGGGATAGCGTGCGGCATCTTGAAGAAGATCGAGCGGGTATTGGCTGAGTTGCTGTTGTGAGACAGCCAGCGTACCAATTTGCCAACTTTGTCGATAAAAGGTTTGCCACTTATCTTGCAGTAATTGAGCATGTGCTGATGTCACAGAAAAGAAGGCCAGATAAGTAATGAGCAGATAGCGAAGCATAAGCACAAAATATCGCAAAAACGGGAGCGCAGATTCTAAATGGTTTCCACGTTGTTTTGTAACCTCAGTGTCAACAAATCGGCGAATATTACTGATAATGAAGATAATAGGTGATGCAGCAAGCCAAGAGAGCGGAATTAGATACATTGCATTTCCGGTCAATATCCCCCAAAATAATACTGTATAAACAAACAGTATTTTAACGTATGAATGTGATCCTTCTTCCTGCCAGCGCCGGTATTACCGGGTTTGCTAGCCCTGCTGCTGACTACCACCAACTGCCACTTTCGCTTGATGAATTGTTGGTTGAACACCCGAGCGCCACTTATATCGGGCGTGCACAAGGCGCTTCGATGGAGGGCGTCGGGATATTTGATGGTGATATCTTAATCATTGACCGTCATGTACAGGTGCGTGATCACGACATTATTGTGGCCAATTATAACGGCGAGTTCGTGTGTAAGATCATCGATTTGCGTCAGCGCCGTTTGGTGTCGGCACAGGCTGGGTATGCACCGATGTGGATCGCGGCGGATGTGCCTTTCAGTATTGAAGGGGTTGTGGTGCGCTCGATCCGCTGCCATCGACCAAGCCGCTTGTTGGAGGCGTGATGTTTGCGCTGGTGGATGCCAATGCCTTTTACTGTTCTGCAGAGCAAGTGTTTCGTCCGGATTGGCGCGGTAAACCGGTTATCGTGTTATCCAATAATGACGGCTGTGTGGTAGCGGCGAACCGTCAGGCAAAAGAGGCGGGGGTGAAGAAGTTTAAACCCTATTTTGAAATGCGCGGACTGTGTGAGCAAAAAGGGGTGATCGCGTGTTCTTCCAATTATGAATTGTACGGGGACCTATCGGCCAAAATGATGGAAGTGATTGGCCGTTTTGCACCGGATCAGTATGTCTATTCGATTGATGAATCCTTTTTGTCTTTTCAGCGCTGTCAGCAGGCTATTCCTGATTTAGCGGCCCATGCGCACGCTTTGCGAAAAGCCGTCTGGAAAGAGTGTCGTTTACCGGTGTGTGTGGGTATGGGCAGCACCCTGACCTTAGCTAAAGTGGCGAATCATGCTGCTAAGCATATCAGCCAGTATCAAGGTGTGTGTGTCTTGCGACAGGAAAGTGAGCGACGCGCGGTACTGGCAACCATGGCCGCACAAGATGTGTGGGGAATTGGGGCTCGCACAGCAAAACGCCTGCGTATTATGGGGATAGAGACGGCGTTACAGTTAGCGGATTTACCGCCAGGGCTAGCACGCAAAGATTTCAATGTAGAGATAGAGCGCACGGTGCGGGAGTTAAACGGCGAAATCTGCAAAGGGTGGGATGAAGCCCGTGCCGATAAGCAGCAGATTTTTTCTACCCGCAGTGTGGGCGAGCGTATTGTGAGTGAAGAAGCCTTATCGCAAGCACTATGCCGACAGGCTAATATTGCCGCTGCAAAGTTGCGCCAGCAGGGATCGCTCTGTCAGGTCATGATGGTGTTTGCCAGTAATTCTCCGTTTGATGAAAAGCCGGTGTCGCGGCGTTTTCAGTACCGCTTTGCATATCCGACGGATGATACCTGTGTGATGATGCAGGTGATCGCCCGTGCAATGGCCGACTTGTTCGTGCCAGGTGTGCGCTTTTATAAGCTGGGCGTCGGCCTGATTGATTTGGTCGATGGGCAACATGCGCAGTTTGATTTGTTTGATCCGCAGGCGAATAATCCGGCCTTGATGCAGGCGTTCGATGGCCTGAATACCAAATACGGTACCGGCACTGTATTTGTCGCCGCGCAAGGTATTGCACCCAAGTGGGCCATGCGCCGAGACCGACTGACTCCGCAGTACACCACCCGTTGGCGCGACATTCCGACGATCCGTTGTTAATGGCTAAGGCGGCTAGAACTGTTCCAGCGCCGCACATAACTCGTCTAACAGTCTGGCACGTTGGCGAAAATCCACAAAAAAGTTATTGATGAGCAGTACCACACCATTGCCTGTGGTGGGATCGATCATGACGCGGGATAGGATCCCGGGGCCGCCACCATCGTGTCCCCAGAACGTACCGTGGCGGGCTGTCGCAAATTGAAACCATCCCATCCCTAATACACTTCCCGTGACAGCGTCACTGCGTTTGACCTGCCAGCATTGATCTATTGTTTTTCGCTGTAAAAGCGGTGAAGTTGAGTGGCTCTGTGGCAAAAAGGCCTGCATGAAAGTGGTTAAGGCGGCTGCGGATGATCCTAATAACCCTGCGGCATTGAAGGGGGTATCCAAGCTGCAGTGATCAAAGGGTAAGTAGGTTTTGTTGCTGTTATTTAACGCGATTGGCGATTGGCTCAGATACCCTTTGTCTTGCATGCTCTTTGTAAATACGCCCATAAAAGCCGCGCGAGGGCTGTTTTTTGCTTCATACGGCGTGATGAGTTTGCTTTGATCTAGTGCTGTTTTGTGCCAGCCAATATCCGTTAAGCCGAGAGGGGAGAAAATGGCTTGCTGCGCATAGGTTTCAAAAGGTTGCTGCATGACTTGCTCCACAAGGTAGGCCGCAAGCATGGCATTGAGATTGGAATAACCTGCAATAACACCGATAGGGTCGGGCGTTAGCTGGGTAAAGTCACCCGGCGGATAACGATCGAACACCTGTTCTGCGCGGTAATGTTTGCCATCCGGTGACAGGTAGTCTTTCACCCATTGCGCAAGACTCATGGTACGGTTTTGACAGAAGAAATCGGCCATGCTGTCAGGTGCCGACGTCATTTTACGGCAAGAGAGTGATGAGGCATGGGTTAACAAGTGGTAAGGCGTGATAAGGCGATCAGGGAAGTACGGGTTGCGAAACGTAAAACCGAGGAACTCACTGATATCATCATGTAAAGCGAGTTTATTGGTTTCAACAAGCTGCATGATGGCGGTCCATGTCACCAGTTTGGTGACCGAGGCCAAGTTGGGCCAAATGCTGTCTTGGGTTGCCCGTTGTTCGGTATCGAGCCGTTGATAGCCCGCTGTATTTCCCCACACAATGTCGCCGTTTTTGATCAGCGCTGCACTGATTGTCGCAGCAGGCAGATCAGCTAACGATGCATCAAGCAATTTGTTTAGGCGTTCTGCTGCTGAGTCGGTGCCAGCCAGTAACCATGCACTGTTACCCGCGATTAAACCTGTGATGCCCATGCCCGCTAAAAAATGCCGCCTAGAAAAATGTGCCATGGTGATAGCTCCTTTGATCTTACTACCCAGGAATGAAAAAGATGGAGAGGTAAAAATACGGCCTGATAGCATCTTATTATTGGCGGACAGTATACGTGGCGGCTCAAGGCGGTAAGGGGAAGGAATGTTGCCAGATGAAATGATTTGTGAAGTAGGCGAAAAATTGCCATAGGCATCCATATTAATCGCAGTATCGAATGGTAGTGCTGTCACATTTTCCACAGCGGATTTAGCACATTCTTGCTGTGATAATTTGCTGTTTTTGTCTGTTTGAGTGGTGCGTTTTTTCGTTATTGTGCTAATTCATTATAAGGGCAGACATTAATGTTGAGGTACGTCACATGGATGCAAACCATGGTTGGGTGGAACGCTGGTTTAATGCGGTATGGGCAAAAAGTAATGAAGCACAGTTACGTGCGTTAGCGGCAGAGCCCTTGCAGTTTCATTTACCTGGCGGGAAATCGTATTCGCTCAGTCATGATGATTATTTGTCAATGTTGTCGATATGGAACCAGCGCTTTCGTGATGCAGAGTTTCAGCTCAAAGATATCATTCAACAAGGGGAAAAAACGGTCGTGCTGTATCAGTGCAGTGCGTATTACACCGGAGGGTGGGCAAGAGTGCCCAAGAAGAAGCAACGGGTACATATGACCGGCATGCTCTACCTCAAGCAAGAAGCGGGTATGATTTCAGAATGTTGGCTGGAAGACAGCAGTTTTGATGTGTATCAGCAACTGACGCAATATTTGGATTAAGCAAAAAGCACCCACAAAAAAGGCACCCCCCGAAGGAGATGCCAGTGGTTGCTGTGCCTGTTATCCCTCAATTTTATTTTTTATGGAGAGGGCAGGCACCGCGTTCTACACGTTGTTGCTATTTTTTATCTTGTGCGATGGATTAAATCGCGCTTTCTTTTAAAGATGTTGATGATTTCGCAGCAAGTTGATCAAAGAACTGGCGCGTTTCAGTGATGATCACTTCACGAAGCAGAATCAAACCAATCAAGTTTGGAATCGCCATCAGGCCGTTTACGATGTCTGCAATCAGCCAAATCATATCCAGCTTCATGAATGCACCCGCCGCAATCAGTACCAAGAAAAAGATCTTGTATGGCAGAATCGCTTTCACGCCAAATAGGTATGTCACACAGCGTTCACCGTAGTAGTTCCAGCCCAAAATTGTGGTAAAGGCAAAGAACATCAGGCCGATGGTCACCAGCATAGGGCCAAAGGTGCTTGCATGCAGACCGTTAGCAAAAGCGTAGCTTGTCATTGCCGCACCGGCAAAATCGCTCTGCCATGCACCGGTTACAACCAGCGTCAGACCTGTCATGGTACAGATGATGATGGTATCGAAGAACGTACCTGTCATTGACACCAAACCTTGTTCTACACAAGAGTCTGTTTTAGCTGCTGCCGCTGCCATTGGTGCACTACCCAGGCCAGATTCGTTCGAGAACACACCACGTGCAATACCCGATTGAATCGCCAGCATGATACCCGCACCGACGAAACCACCGGATGCCGCATGGCCTGTGAACGCAGAGCTGATCACAAGCTGGATCGCTTCTGGAATCGCGCTGTACTGAGCAATCAGTACCATTGAACACGCTACCACGTAGAAGATCGCCATGAATGGCACCACTTTACTGGCAACGCTTGAAATAGATTTCACACCGCCCAATGTGACCGTCGCAACCAAAATGGTCAGAATAATCACGGTAATTTCACGTGGGACAGAGAAGGATAGGGCTGCGGCATCCACAATCGCATTAGCTTGCGGGAAGGTACCGATACCGAAACAGGCAACACCCAGCGCAAAAACAGCGAACAGTTTAGCCAGCCATTTTTGGCCTGCGCCTTTTTCCAGGTAATACATTGGACCGCCGATCATCTGACCATTTGCGTCAGTTTCACGGTATTTCACCGCCAATAAACACTCGGCATACTTGGTTGCCATACCGAACAGGGCTGCCAGCCACATCCAGAAAAGTGCACCCGGACCACCGAGTTTGATAGCGGTAGCAACACCAACGATGTTACCCGTACCAATAGTGGCAGATAGTGCAGTACAGAGTGCGGCAAAACTAGACACATCGCCATCGGCTTTGCTGTCTTTGTCATTGCCTTTGAACAGGTACCCCAAAGCGAGTGGTAAGTAACGCAGCTGAATAAAGCCCAGACGGATCGTCAGGTAGAAGCCAGTACCTACAAGTAAAAGTAGTAGCGGGGGACCCCAAACGAGGTTATCGACGGTTTGCAAAAAGTTATGTAGTGGGTTCATTTTTCTCTTTACCTTTAAACATCAAAGGAAGAGATAAAGAACAACAGTATTACCGTTGTAATGGTGTTACAGAAAAAGTTGTATGAAACTTTCTGAGCTGTTGATCTTATCTCCTCTGTCCTTTTGCCTGAGAGTTTCACCTGCATCACGCGTAGCGATGTAGGTTTGCTCCTTCGGCGTCCGATTTAACGGATCTCTCCAGAGGCTCCTCCAACAACAGTCCATACTTTACTGCTTGCGTCTGTAAACAGAGCAATCAGTAAGGTGCCTGAAAGATTTACTCGCCATTGTCTGAAAGGGTTTCAAACGGGATGGGGAACTTACTTCTTCGGCGGGCGGTGACCAAAATGGTCTTGCCACTCTCCTGCTGTCTTCACCGGAACTCAAATTTTCCAGCACATACTAATCAATAAAAACGAGATTGTCTTCAAAAAAATGCAACGTCTTAGACTTTTTTTAGCGTATTTATTAACCACTTATTCCATTTCAAGCATCAATTATCTGAATTTACACTGATTTGTAGCACGTTACTTCTTCTTCTCTGTTGAATAAGTGTTTGTTGAATGAGGTGAAATTGCTGTGTTTTCCACCGTTTGTGATGGGGTAAGCATCGGACTCTTGGTCGTGTTGAGCCCGGCATGAATCGCATTAACCAGTTGTTGCTGGTAATCCGCCGTTGCTTCCCAGGCGAAAATGCCACCAAGCTGATGCTCACGAATATAGTGCGCTTTTGCAGTGAGAGAGCGGGTATCTTCAAATGAAATGTATTCATTACGTTGAGGATTAAAGAGCACGGCGGCTTCAGCATTCTGGTCGTAGTAGTACGTAAAACCTAATTGGGGTTTGGCCAGAAAGTGCTCCGCGATATCGCTATAAGTAAAATAGCCCGGCTCATCGAGATTCGATCCTTTTTGGATCCCACCTTCAGAATCTAAGCCTTCCATCCGCTCTGGCGTGAAGTGTTTGACACCTTGCCAGCCGCGACCATAAAACGGGGAGCCGATAATGATTTGATCCGGGCGAATGCCTTGTTGGATCAAGGACTGCACCTGCCCGGAAACCGAGAGTCCATCCGGTGTGGCAGGGGTGGCGTATAAGTTACTGTGATGGCCCACCGTGTTGCTCCAGTTACCTAGATAGTCGTAACTCATTAGGAACACATGGTTGAGCAGAGGCGTCACGGCAGGCCAGTCAATACTGCCGGTAAATTTAGGGCTGGCATTCACCGCCGCAGACAACTCGTAGTGGCGTTGCGTCTTGTTTTCTAGATAACGCAATTCTTGTTTTAGCGTTGCCAGTAATTGGGTAAAGCCCTGTTTTTCCTGCTCACGGTTATCGAGGCCTATACCGGCTAAACCGTGGCCACCAGGGTACTCCCAGTCAATTTGTACACCGGTAAAAAAGTCATATTTTTCCAGCAGGGCACGTACGCTGCGGGCGAAAACGTCTTGTGTTTCCTTGCTTTGAATAACGGAGTGGAAAGGTTCTGATAGCGTCCAGCCGCCAAAACTTGCCAGAATATTCAGCGTAGGGTGTTGCTCAGTCAGGTATTTAAGTTGACCAAAGTTACCCAAATAACTGACATTCTCTGACGTTTTACCCGGTAGTGACTTTTGGGTGGCGGCAAAGTTGTCAAATACGATAGCGGTGCCAGTGGGCTTATTTTGGCAAGCTTGAGCCATGATGCGTTGCACATTATCCGGCGAGGCGGTCACCGGCCCGCAAACCGCCAAAAAGGCGTAAATCACATGGGTAATTTTATCCGCAGGTAATTGACTCGGGGTAATGTATTGTTTGTTGTAGATTTTCCAATCAGGATAGTAAAGTGCAACAACGGGCTCATCCGTCGGATGGCTTAAAGCCATACCCGAAAACAGGGTAGAAGTTGCCAGTAGAGCGGCGCAACATGATGACCAATGCGTAGTGCGTGGTGCCATTGTTTATCCTGCAAGAGATTGAAATATCAATAGTGTTGCACAACTCGCAAAACTTGTAGCGGGGGTGTGACGCATTTTTTATTCGACAAATCAAAGCAGTGAATAATTTGTGATAGTTGATACTTTTGCTGTTAAGCAATAGGGAGGAAATCAGTCGTTTTCGGCTCATAAATCTATGGCGTTATTTTGTTTATCTTATGCCTGAACGGAGTATGCCTGTTTGGTGTTTTCATGCGCTCAATTAATTTTTCATAGAAGATTAGCGACCCAAAACAATAGATGAAATTTGAATAACAAACTGCCTAATATCTCCTTTTGTTCTAATAACGTCATCATTTTTTAATATGCGTCTAGTTTAAATGCCTGAACTGTTTGGAATAGCAGAATGAGGAGAATGTCATTACTTATTGTTGCAACAAAACATAATTCTGGATTTATTTAGGTTCATAGACGTTAATTATCAATGTGACGTCATTTTTTTGACTGCATAGTTGAGTATGAACAAAGTTGAACAAGGGGCCATTTATAGAGGTCGTTCAGGACATATCTGCGTAAAACGCATCAACCATGATGTGCAATACGTTCGCAATGCGTTAAAAGATATGCGGCAGTGATAAGGAGTGTTGTTTCACGCACTAACGCGAAAAGGTGAACGCTTGTGATATGGGTAAGTTGTAGCCATTACGATAAAGTTGCTGAGGCAAAAGAAAACCTGAAGTTGTCACATGACGTGGTGGATGTTTCACCTTTTGAGTTGCTGTCGACCATGACAGGACAAGAATTGATCTTCTTAGAAGTCATCGACTCAACTTCCAATGGTTTTGAATTATTGCGCTCTGTCAAAAGTCGCTTTCCGCAAACCAAAGTGGTGGTGGTGTATCACCGTCTAGATGCAGACCTGGCGTTAAATGTACTGCGTGCCGGGGGGGAAGATGTCATTGCGGCCAATGCGAATAAACAAGACATTGATGCATGCTTTAGTCGTTTGCACACCCACAGTGTGAAGGCCGAACCGGTGCAGGGTTTTGAGCAGCGTGAACTGTCTATCCGACCTGCACTAAAAATTATCGATGAAAACATCAGCGCACCGTTACGGGAAGAAGATTTGGCTAATGCGTGCCATTATTCACCTACCTATTTCTCTCGCTTGTTTCACAGTGTAATGGGTGTGACATTGAAGCAGTACATCATTAAAAAGCGGCTCGATTTGGCCTGTGGCTTGTTGAGTTCCGATCGGGAAAAAATTTCCCAGATTGCGCATTCCGCTGGCTTTAAAGATGTGTCGTATTTCTCACGTGTCTTTAAAAAGCATATGGGCTGCTCACCCGGGGAGTTTCGTATGCGTAAGCACAACTTAAATGCTTGATGTAAAATTAATAAATTGATGACATAAGTGATAATCTATTCTCTTCTTGCGCCAAAATATCTCCTTGAAAGTGGTGATAAATTGGCGCTTTTTTATGCCTGAAGTCAACGTGCAGCAATAACACGAAATATCTGAAAATATTCCTTTCTTTTTATTCAGGTTTTCATATAGTTGCCGATATATTTCTCGTTGTATTCCTTTTGCCTATTCGGGCGAGTGTAAACAGGCATGACCACATTTCACGATATTTTGGGGACGGACAATCAGACCCCGACGGCGGACATTAAACGCCGGTATAAGCTGCTGTCTAGCCGTTGTCATCCGGATAAAGATGGCACGAAAGCCTTGATGCAGTTGATCGCACAAGCGTATGACAAAGTGATGCACGGCAAGGGTGCAGAAGAAGCGGTGAAGACGGTGATCGTTAAGAAGGCGGTACCGAATGAAGCGTTAGTTCAGCAATATCGTCAATTGGAAGCGCAGTACAAGTTGCTGAAAATCGATAATGATACCTTGAATCAGCAACTTGAAACGGCACTGAAAAATCTGCAAAAAGCGACAGCCGCAAACACGGCGGCAGCCACTTCTGCCATGCAGACCACTTCGATGGATAATTCTGATGAAGTGCGCCAAAAGCAGGATATGGAAAGAGAGATTATCGCGCTGCGTCGTGAAAATCGTCGTTTACAAATGCAAATCGATAATGCATCACGCCGAGAGCAAGCGCAGGCAACGCGTACCTCTTCTGCGGGTCAAACGGCCTCTGCACGTTCGCTAGAGGCGGATAACGCGCCAGCGGGGGCGATTTCACCGACGATTTTGAAGCAAATTCGTGGGTTGGGGCGACAGGGCATGATCGTGAAAAGCCTGTTTGCCTTGCTCATTGTTTTGATTCTGATCTGGGGACTGACAAGCGGTGGTAATCAGTTACGGGCGCTATGGGCAAGTTTAACAGCAAATGAGTCAGTGACTGCGCCGGATATGGCCACTGTGTTGCACACGCATCCGGATGATCTTGCAGCACAACATGCCCCTAAAGTGCAGGCACCTCAAGTCGTCGCGCCAGTCGCAAAAGCTGAAGCGCCACGGATCCGTTTGCGGGATGAAAGTGGGATATGGGCGTTGTCCCAGTTTGAGAACTCCCCAGAGCCATACATCAGTGTGCGCAGTGATAAAGGTTCTTACATTGTGAAGACCTGTACAGGGGATTTCCAATACTACAAAAACATGAGTGTTCGTTCGGGACGCTTGGCGGCCAACCTGATGTTTGACCGTATGGATCGCCATTTCGAGGTGTATAACATCCCTTATGGTAATGGGTCGTTTGTGGTGAACTGGACGGACAGTAAGAGCTTGTTAATCAACAACGAATATTTCCCGAACCTGGCATTTGAAATGGCGTATTCGGATCTGCAGCAGCGCTGTATGTAACCATAAAACAGACATAAAAAAACAGGGCGACCAACGTGACACATACCGTGTCACATTGGTCGCCATTTTTGTGTCTATTAACTTTCTCTTTGCGCTCTTCTCTTTATATTAACTATCAAACTTCACTTATACCGTGGTGGCTAACTCTGTGTCAGAGGCAGTAGTGTCGAGCTTGCGGTATTTCACGATTAAGCGGAATGCCGCTGGCACGAAATAGAACGACAACAGCGTCGTGAGTGCTGTACCGCCCGCAATCGTGATCGCAAACGGTGGCCAGAAACCGCCCCCCGCGAGGATCAGCGGCATAAACCCGCCGACCGTCGTGATGGTGGTGGACGTAATATGGCGGGTACAGCTCATAACACCCGCTAAAATCGCATCCGAATCGCCTTGGCAAGCGGCTGGGCTGCTTTTCAATTCCGCTAAAATCACGATGGCCGCATTAATGGCTAACCCCACCAAGCCAAGCACTCCGATGATCACCGTGAATCCGAACGGGTAGCTGAACAGCCATACCGAGAACAATCCCAGTCCGGATGCCAGAAAGCCCACCAAAAAGATAATGGCGCTGAGGCGGAAGGAGTTGAATGAGATCACCACCACCATCACCAGCAAAGTGATCACCATGGTCAGGTTCGCCAGCAAGTTACCAACGGATTCATCACGCTCTGCGGATTCCCCCCCAAACTCCAGCGTATAGCCATAGGGCAGGGTGTGTTGGTAGTCGTTCAGTCGCGCTTGGAAGTGTTCTAGGGCGGTTTGTGGTAACACGCCTGCACGGATGTAGCCCTCGATGGCATTCACTCGAATACCATTACGGCGAGGAATTGCACCACGGCTGGGTGTCAGGCTGAGATCAGCAAGGGCAAACATAGGCATCGTATTTGCCAAACCAGCAACGTTAGGTGACGTTGTCACGGGTAACGGCAAACTGCTGAGGTGATCCATGTTCTCCCGTGCTTCATCACGCACACGAACGCGTACCGGAATAGATTCACTGGCTTCAATGATGCTGCCACTGAGCCTTCCGGTAAACGACGCTTGCAGTAAATCGGCCACATCCCGCAGTGACAAACTGTTCAAATGGCTGGCTTCTTCATTGACGTTAACATGTACTTTAGGCGTGCCGGGCTGCAACGTCTCACGGGTATGAGTGACATCCGGCGTTTGTGCCATGATGAGGCGAATTTCTTCACCAATGGTCTTCAGTTGGTCAAGGTTCGGGCCATATACGCGCACTTCCAGCGGTGCATTGAACGGCGGGCCTTGTTCCAGTTTTCGCACCAGAATTTGCGCCTGAGGCAGGCGAGTATCCAATTGCTGTTGTAATACAGGGATCAATCGATTCGCCGCTTCAAAGTCACGTACTTTTACCATGGCCTGAGCAAAGTTAGGAGTGCCTTGTTGGCGGCTGAGCAGGTTGTAATAGAACGACGGGTAGTTGCTGCCAACCAGCCAACTGATCTGCTCGACATCCTCAAATTCCGCCATGATGGCATCGACCTCCTGCGTCGCTTGCGTGGTGGCATAAATGCTGGCTTGCGGAGGCAGGAAGAGTTGTATCTCAAACATGTCGCGATCAGACGGCGGGAAAAACTGCTCAGTCAGTTGCCCTGCACCCCAAAAGCCCGCGAAGGGTAACGCACAGGCGATTAACGCCGTCAGGAAGGGATGTTTAATCGCCAGTGCGATGGATCCTTCAAAGCGACGACTGATCATCGGGATCTTAATGCCAGACTGGTACCAGCGCGAATTTTTCGCTTCGCTTGCTTTATCTCCCTGTGTTGTGTCTAACAGCCAACGGGCAGCAAAGCCTGCCACTAAGGTGTGTGAAATTAAATACGAGCCAAGCAGCGAAAAACACACGGTAATGGCAATGGCACCAACAAACTCGCCCGCAGGGCCTGGCATCAGGAAGATTGGCGCAAACGCCAACACGGTGGTGAGCGTTGAGCCCAATAACGGCACCCATAAATGTTGGATGGCCTTAATAGCCGCTTCCATTTTTGCACAGCCGACTTGTTTATAGTGAGCGATGGTATCGACCATGACGATCGCGTTATCCACCATGATCCCCAAGGCGACGATCAAACCGGTGACAGACATTTGATTGATGGGCAGGCCCGTGAATTTCATCATTGCCAGCGTCACTAAGCTGGTCAGTGGGAGTGATAACGCCACGATCAGGGCAGAGCGGCCACCTAGCGTTAAGAACAAGACAACCAGAATGATAGAAAAGCCGACCAACAAGCTGTTGTTTAACTCTGACAGCCGTGTTTCGGTATAGCCTTGCTGCTCAAAGATGATGCTTGTCGCCACATTGCTGGGGATGTCCGCATTAAATTGGGCCATCAAGGCTTTGACGCGATCGGTCCATTGATCGACCCGCAATGACGGTTGCATGCGTGCCGCGACCAATACTGTCGGGCGACCATCGATATATGCCAGCTCTGCTGCGGGGGCGGCGGCTTGTCGTTGTACGGTGGCGATGTCTTCTAAACGAATGAGATAGCCGTTGTCATCCATCGCAATGGGAACACGACGTACGCGATCTAGCGAGTCCAGCGCGTCAGACACTTCGAGCGTAAAGCGGTTTGCGCCGTTAACCAATTCACCGGCTGCGTTTTTGGCATCGGCATTATTGATTGCGTGTGAGAGGGAAATAGCCGATCGCCCCAATACGCTGGTGGCGGCGGGATCCAGCGAAACCAGAATCTCCTCATCGACCAAGCCATAGGTATCCACAAACTCTACGCCGCTGAGGTTACGCAGGCGATTACCCCACTCAATGGCGTAGCGGCGCAGCGTCAGTAAATCCGGTTCGGTATCACCTTGCCAAGTGAGTGCGGTGATCACGGTAAACGCATAGCCGTGGTCATCATCCAGTTCTGGCGTGGAGGCGCCCGGTGGCAATAAAGGCTCAACATCTGTCAGTTTGTCACGGGCTTCAGACCACACCGGTGAGGCATCGGTGATGGCATCTTTAAGCTCAATTTGGATCACGGAGATGCCCGAGCGCGACATCGACGTTAACAGTTGTACTTCGTCGAGTTGGCGTAAGCTGGTTTCGATTTTCTCGGTGATTAACGCTTCAATACGTTCCGCTGTGGCTCCAGGTAAATGGGTGATCACCGTGGCGTAGCGGTTATGGATCACCGGATCTTCCGCACGGGGTAAGGTGCTGAGGGCGGATAAGCCTGAAACAATCAGCAAGGCAACCGCCAAGATCAGCAAGCGAATATTGCTGATAACAGGAAGTAGGCTCATTGGGTGGCCTCACTCTGACTGAGATCGAGAGGCAGCGGCAGCTTTTTTACCGGCGAGACCGCTTGTCCGGGTACCAGACGGTGTAAGCCATCGGCGATGATTTTTTCATTGTGTTTAATGGCGCCTGTCACGTAAGCATGGTCACTGTTGGCATGCAGCACTTGTATGGTGCGGCGTTCAACGGTTTGTGCTGGAGCGGCCTCTGACACGCTATCGCCAGCATTATTACTGCGTAGCGCAAACACATTCCACACACCGCGAATGCCGTCTGTCATGGCTGAAAGCGGGATCCAATAACCCGCTTGATCATGTCGGTCATGAAATTGCAGATACGCCAATTCGCCATTAATGACGTTGGCATCAGCAGGTAGGGCAAAGCGAAGTTTCACCGTACGAGAGCCGCGCTCGACATTGGCTCCCGGGTTCAGTAGGGATACCGGATAGGTGGCGGTGCCAATGCGTAACGTCCAATCGGTGATGGCGGCCAACTTAGGTAATTGCTTGGCCGGTATCCCGATATGGGCTTCTTTGCGAGATGAGGCGAGCAGCGTAAAAGTGGGAGAGCCGGTATTGATCACATCACCGGTAGAGACAAAACGTTCGCTGACAATGCCGTCGTAGGGGGCGTAAATGGTCGATTTTTGTTGCTGCAACTGATTGGCCGCTAAGCTGGCAGTCAGTTGGCGGTAATTCGCTTTTAGCGCATTGCGCTGGCTACGTAAGTTATCGATTTCTGATTCCGCACTGAAGCCTTTGCTTTTTAAGGCTCGCTGGCGTTTTAAATTGGCTTCAATGAGTTCTAATTGGGCGGTGACCTGAGCTTGTCTGGCCGTCAGTTCATCTGATTGGGTTTTCAGCATTTGCGTATCAAGGGTGATCAATGGATCACCGGCAGTGACCGTGTCACCAACATCCACCCACAGTTTGGCGACCTTGCCGCCTAATTCCACCCCAAGGTTAGCTTGCTGACCCGCCTGTACCATACCGACATATTCACGCTCAACCGTATAGTGATCGGCGGCTTGCAAGGTAAAGGTATTGACCTTGAGTGTTTGGGTGGCTGTTACCGTATTGTCGGTGTCTGATTGTGAGGTGTTGCAGCCAATGAGGGGGAGTGACAGTAAAAACACTGACAACATCATGATGGGTCGAGTCAGTGAGGGTGAAGCCGCCGTGGTGTTCCTTCGCATAACGTTCTGCCTTCTTGATAAACTAGACCGTCTAGTCCATTATTTAAAAATAATACAACCAAACTGGACTGTCTAGTTTGGTTTTTATCCAAATGTTATTGCACCAACCGTTGTGTGAATAAAGGGTGATGATGTGTTAACACCAAGAAGTGCGCAAAAGCGAGAGCAAATTTTACAAGCGGCCACGGCCTTGTTTGTCGAGCAGGGCTATGGGATCAGCATGGAAGCCATTGCGGCTAAAGCGCAAGTGTCGAAACAAACCGTGTATGCCCACTTTAAAACCAAAGACGAGCTGTTTGATACATGTATTCGTGCCTGCTGTTCTGATAACCAGTTAGACATCAGTTTGATGGATGATCCGCGTTCGCCAGAGCAAGTCTTGTGTGATTTTGCCTGGCGTTTTCAGTCCATGTTGTTAACGGATGAAGCGAAAAACACGTATAAAACCGCAGTTCGGCAAAGTGAAAGTCATCCGGAACTGGCTGCCGTGTATTTACATGCCGGTCCAGAATACACCACACACATGGTGGCGGCGTACCTGACACATTTGGTGGAAAAGGGCGTATTGGTATCGCACTTGAACTGCCAGCATGCGGCATTGCAATTGCTGATGATGTTTCATGGCCGTTCGGTTTATTGGGCTTATTTGGGGCAAGAAGGGCAAGAGAGCGATGCCGAGCGCAAAGCGTATTTGGCCTCTTGCGTCGAGATGTTCCTGCATGGCTATAAAAGTGAAAAATACAAAGATAAATAACTGCTATCTTTTAAAGACGACTGTGTAGATGGAAGTTATCAGGAGTCTTTATGGGCACTGGGGTATTGCGTAATACGTGGCATCGTCATTTATCTGTGATGTTTTTCTGTTTCCTGCCGGTGCTCTTTTTGTTGTTTTACGCCTCGTCCAGCGCTGCTTCTCGTTTATCAGACATCACTGATCGCGGGGTGCTACGGGTTGGGACCACCGGTGACTGGAGCCCGATGACCATGCGTGATCCGGCCACCAATTTCTATCGCGGGTTTGATATCGACATTACCACTGAATTGGCCAAAGATTTGGGGGTGACGGTCGAGTATGTGCCGACCACGTGGAAAACGCTGGTAAATGGCGTGATCACAGAAAAATACGACATGACCGGCAGTGCATCACTGAATATGCAGCGGGCGCGCTTAGTGGGTTACAGCGATACCTACTTCTATCTGGCATTTGTGCCGGTGATTCAGAAGAATAACGTCAATCGCTTTCGTAAATGGAGTGATTTCAATTCGCCATCGGTGGTGATCACGTCCACAACCGGTACCGTGCAGCAAGCGATAGTTAAAGAGCTCCTGCCCAAATCCCGCCAACACAGCTTGGACTCACCAAGCCAAGGGTATCAGTATCTGCTGGAAAACAAGTCTACCGCTATCATTACCTCCAACATTGAAGCTGCGACATTAGTGCAGCGTTACCCGCAACTGAGTATTGCCCGCGTGGATGGCATGCGTCGACCCACGCCGATAGCCATGTTGTTACCTAAAGGCGATCAGGAGTGGATCAATTACGTTAATCATTGGATTGAACTCAAACGAGTGCAGGGCTTTTTTGATCGCATTGCGAAGAAGTGGGGATTGGTCAAATTAGAGGTGAAGTAATGGGGCGGTATGCATCCAGCCACTAAAATGATATACATCGATTTTTGAATTGCAGAACACACTATGTCTCAACCGATCAAACAGCAAATTGGCAATATCGCCCTTGTGGTGGATAACTACGACGATGCCATCGCCTTTTATACCCAGAAGCTACAATTTACCTTGGTGGAAGACACCGACTTAGGCGGCGGTAAGCGTTGGGTGCAAGTGTCTCCGCCCAATTCAAACGGCACGAATTTGCTGTTGGCACAAGCGAGCAATGACGCGCAACAACAAGCAGTGGGTAATCAAACCGGTGGTCGCGTGTTTTTGTTTCTGCAAACCAATGACTTTTGGCGTGATTATGAAGACATGAAAGCCAAAGGTGTGGTGTTCAACGAAGCGCCGCGAGAAGAAGCTTACGGCACCGTTGTGGTGTTTCAGGATCTCTACGGCAATAAATGGGATTTATTGCAACTGAAGCACACCGATTAAACGAATTCTACAAGCGTATTGAAGGTGAAAGAGGATGATGGATTTATCACAGTATCACGCACTGATTTTCGACATGGATGGCACGCTAATTGACTCTATGCCTGCGCATGTTGAAGCGTGGCGAAAAACGTGTGAGCAGTACGAAATCCCGTTTGATGCGAATTGGTTTTATGCCTTAGGGGGTTCGCCAACCATTAAAACGGCACAGGCCATTAACCATCAGTGGGAACAGCATTTTGACCCTCAGGAATTGGCGGATACCAAGTGCCAGTATTTTGAGGATCTGGATTTTAAAGGGGAGGTGATTCCCGAGACTTATCAGCTGTTGATGGCATACAAAGACACCAAGAAAATTGCTGTCGGTACCGGATGTCGGCTGATGAATGCGGAACCCTTGCTGACGGAAACCGGGATTTACCCTCACTTAGATGCCCTCGTGACGGCGGATGATGTGGAAAACCATAAACCGGATCCCGATACGTTTTTGGAAGCCGCCAAACGGGTTGGGATCGCACCCGCACAATGTTTGGTGTTTGAAGACACTTTGCTGGGTCAGCAAGCCGCGTTGGCTGCCGGTATGGACTGCATGATGGTAGAAGACGGCAAATTGGGCGTGTTGGTAAAAGCCCCAAGAGGCGGTGAGTAACGGCGATTAACGCGAATGCCCCCGTCCACTGTTGACCAAATCGTGGCGAAATAGAGACACATCCTGTCAGAACGGGTATGCTTGCACGCATTGTTGCCATACCCGATACAAATCATGAAAAATACCTCCGATTCTTCCTCTCGCTCTGCCTCGCAACGTCAGGCTTCACATCGTGACAAGCACACTGAGACTGAGCAATTTGGCTTATCTGAAACGCGCTTTTGGATCCAACGTCTGAGCAAAACCGCCATTCGTGCATTGCATATTTTGGGTATCGCAGGCAGTGCGGGCGGTATTTTATACGGTGTCGATAAATCATTGTGGATTCACTGGTGGATCATGGCGATGGTGACCGGTGTGCTGATGACGCTGGTGGAAATTCGCCAATCCCGTTTGTGGCTGATTCAATTAAAAGGTGTGCTGACTTATGTGAAACTGGCCTTGATCGGCAGTTTTTATTGGTTGCCCGCGCACAAACCCGCGTTGTTTATCACGGTATTGCTGATGTCAGTGATTATTGCCCACGGGCCTGCCGGGTTGCGTCATTATTCGGTGTGGCATCGCCGCCGTATTGATGACAAGCCGGGCAAGAAGCGTCGCATGAATGGCTAATCTTTATCTTTGCCTTTATCCGCATCTTCACTTTCGCGCTATAGGTGCGTTCTGATAAGTGCTGGTAAGCACGGTTCGCTCAGGGTTCAGTAAAGCCTGCAAAAGTAAGAAAAGTCACGAATAAAGACAAAAACGCCGTATTCCTACATCAAATTTATGCATACGCACTACACTGATAAATAGGCAGAAACTTTGTTGTTCGGTGTAAGGCGGTAGCGATGAAACAATGGATAGTGATTATTTTGTCTTTATTGGCTGTAGGCTGTAGCAAGTCGGTAGACGAGCGTGCGGATGATTACGTTGAAGCCAGTTTTACCTTATGTGGCTCTGACGTGAAATCTTATTCACAAGGTGACGATGGTAAAATTCGCGTCCGTTGTGAAAACAACAGCTACTTCACGGTAAAAGACCAAGCGACACTGGCGTATATGCACGAACTGAATGGGGCGTATTGTGAAGGGGAAGGGTTTGAATCCTTTAATGAGCGCCAACGCTATTTCACGTTTGTCTGTAATGGTGAGAAGCGGTTTAACATCCCGAAATAGCACACGAAAACATCTTAAAAAAGGCCACCTGTCGCTCAGCGAAAGGTGGCCATTTTTTAGTGCATTGTTAGCCATTCAGAACATATGCGTAAGAGTACGTGAGTCAGCTTATTCTTCGGCTTTATAGCCAGGGGCTAACATGGCGCTGGTTACTTGGTACAGTGCTTGCGGATTATTCAGTGCCAGCTGGTAGCCCACATATTCATTTAAGCAACCGTCTTGGCTGCAATCCACTTCCCACTTACGCAATAAATAGCCCGCTAATGCTGCACGGGATTCAATCACTAACTTGCCGTCCTGCATTTCGTAATCCAGCTCAATGGCTTGTGGATTATGCAGCTTAGGGTGGGGGATCAGCTCTAGCTCAATGTATTTTTGCCACTGACGATCCGCTTCGATGCTTTCATGGGTATCTGGCGACTGTTCAATAATGCGCGCAGACAAGACACGGTTACACACCACATCCATGAACTGGTTGTTCTTACGGTCAAAGGCACGGACGTGCCAGCGTTTACTGGTATCCACCAAACTGTGTGGCGCGATCACGCGGGTACTTTGGCCGCTGGACGCCGACATGTAATCGATCTCAATCAGACGGTTGCGGTAGATCCCTTCACAGAGTACCGCCATCACGGGTGTGCGTGGCACGGTTAATGAAATCGGGGTCTCACAGTTAATCGGGAAGGCCTGATGACCGGCAAAGCCATCACCGTAACCCAGTGAAATGGTGGCTAAGGTTTTGTGTAAATCCAGCGTGAACAGTGGCTGAAATTCTGGCTGTTTAAAGTACTTTTTTGAGCGCATGTCTAACTTCAGGTTGTCAGGCATCAACTCTTTATACAGGGCTAAGTCGCGGGTTGTCGCAGCATGACCGACAGCAAAACGATCAATCAAATCCTTACGGGTGACTTCCCCGAAAAAATACAAAGCAAAGTCAATGAATGCGAGGCGCTCACGCTGTGCAGAACCAATTGCATTCAACTTGTTCGCAATGTCGGCACTGATGTCCGTAGAATGGTTGTCGTTGTGAAGAGTCATGGTTATTTATCCAGTACTTTTGGTTGCCCTTAATATATACCGAAAAGCAGTAGATGCAAGTCCAATTCATGGTTCATTCTGTCTTTGTCTCTTCTTTTATGCCATCTTTGATCAACAAATTATGAGATAGCTATCCTCATTATCAGTATTTGAGTGATTTTTGTACGATGGTAAACAGTGTTCAATAAAAAACGTAGACGCAGAGTTCAACTGCTTGTTTTGCGAGCGAAAAAAGAAGATTTTGCGGGTGAGTTTTTGCTATGAATATGGAAAATAGGCCGCCGCCATAGACATGCATTTTTGAGTTATGTTCAAGAGGCATAGGTTCTGTTGAGACAAAAGGGATGAACGCATTGGAATTAACAGATAAGCAGTTATGCATAGCCTATGAGGGGTTGGTACAAGGCGCGGTGTGTTTAGACGAGCATCTGCTTCAAGGTGTGTGGGTCTATGTGGAAAGCGCTATGCTGGCCCGAAATATTGCCCGTGAAACCTATTTACGGATTGAACATCTGCAAAGCCCGCAGTGTTATGTGCGTATGAGTTCGCTGATGCCCATTGATTTTTTCGGTACCAATGACAATCCGAAGAATGACTCACCATGCCGAGATGCGAACTTTAAGCCGATCGTGTTGAAAGTGTGTGAGTTGATCCCACATGAGGATGCCTATCCGGAACAACGCTGGCATATCCAGCGCGTGTTTACCGCGTGTGAAGTGGCAAGCGCCATAGAGGCATTATTGGTATTGCTGGCCGATACACAACAGTTTCCCAGCTGTTCCGTCTGCGAACAGCGTTATCCGAGGAGCTTCTTAGACAGTGATCGGATCTGTGAAGACTGTTGTTATGAATTACTGGGTGGCGAGTAGTTAATGGCCTATCGCGCCCGTTGAACGCGGTGCGTATTATTTTTGTTGCATAAAGTTGCCCTTGGACGTGTTCCGAGGGCTTTTTATTTTATGCTTTACAGATATCAAGGTCGGCGTATATTGAGTTGCACATCATCATGTTGGAGGTCAGTTGATGATCCATGCATTCACTCGTTATTTTCAAACCAAGTTTCCTCACCATATTCGTCATATCCACTATACCGTGATGTTCATCGCTCTTGCTCAATTACTATTGAGCAATGGGATGCACATTAATAAGCAAGGTGTAATACGAGATACCGCCGTGGCCCAGTTTTCCACATGGGCACATATTGGCTTTGGCTGTGTATTTTTACTGTTGATCATTGCGTTTACGCTGGTGGAATTACGTACCCACGGTTTTCGGTATTTTTATCCTTATTTATGGGGAGATTGGCGACAAATTCAGTCTGACATTGCCCAGCTTCGGCAGCGAAAACTGCCGGATGCTAAGCCTCAGGGGTTAGCGGCCTGTGTGCAAGGACTCGGGCTGGGCGCAGGGTTATTGGTTGCCGCCTCTGGGGCCATTTGGCTCGGACTGTGGTTAACGGACAGTGCTCTTGCTCATGAAGCGAAAGATCTGCACAAAATGCTGACCGGATTGATCGAAGCCTACATCGTGGGTCACGGTGGATTAGGTTTGCTGCATATTTATCTATCAAGCAAAAAGCACGGCCAACTTGATGAAAAATAGATAAATAACAGATAGATAAATAAACAGATAAACACATAAGCAATACACCGATAAAAAATGCCCCCGTGACCAAAGGTGACGGGGGGCATTGTGTTAAGACGCTCGACAGGATTACTTGTCTTGAGTGGGGGCTTGTACCTGACGACGTTCAATCACTGGCGTTAAACCAATGGCAGCAATCACCATGACGACGGCACAGATGGCTAACCCGAATAATAGGGTGTAAACAAAAGTCATAGCATGTCTCCGTTAAGCAGGCTGTAAGATTTTTGGCATCGATTCTGTGTGCTTCGCTGGCACCACAAAGTAGACGATGACTGCGACCACGAACCCTGCCACACCCGCATCAATCTCCCATGGTTGGCCCATGATCAACCAGGTTAATGACATCAGGCTACCGATAATGGACGAAGCCACAACGGCGTAGATTTTCTCCGAGCGGTAATGACGGCTGACGCCAAGTGCAATAGGGAGGACCGCTGCCGGTGCCCACATGGCGTAGGAATAAAGCAGTAGATCAATCACACTTGGGATCTGGATGGCTAAGAAGCAGGCAATCAGGCTGATGGCCAGTGTTGCGCCACGGCCAATCTTGAGCAGTCCTGCCGAGGTGATTTCTTGTTTCTTGCTTAAACGCTCATAGAAATCCTTGGTGGCGATGATGGAGCAGCAACTCAGGATTGCCCCACATGACGAGATGATGCAGGCCAGAATGGCGGCGGCTACTAAGCCAACCAAAGGTGCCGGTAGCAATGCCCCAGCCAAATCGACCAATGCCGTTTCTCCATTGACGTTGGGAATTTCCACGTAAGCAATGAAGCCAATGGTTACCATGGTGATTGGCAGGAAGAAGATCATGAATAAACCTGCACCTGTCACACCGTATTTTGCGTTCTTCTCATCTTTGGCTGAATACATGCGTTGTACAAAGTACGGTGCAAGTAATTCACCTAAGAAGAAGGCGGCAAAGACGCTGATGAGTTTTGGTACTGACCATGTCCCCGTCCAACCGGTGAAATCTTGAGGTAAGCGTTCTAGAAGCGGACCATAGCCACCGACCTGATATAAGCCATAAATACACATCCCTAAGAAAACACAAACCAGCAGTAAGAATTGGAATACATCCACTCGCATAATGCTGGTCATGCCGCCCAGAGAGGTATAGGCGACCACAACGACTAAGCCGATGCAGATACCAACGGTTGCATTGATCCCCAGAACGGACTGGAAGATATTACCGATGGCTGCAAACTGTGCCGCGACAATGCCCATGCAAAATACAAACGAGACAATCCCAATCCAATAGCGTGAAAACGTGCCGTACTTATGGGCGAAGAAATCGCCAATGGTCGAAAATTTCAACCCTCGTAGTTTTGGCGCGATATACATGCCAGAGTAAACCAAGCTTAAATACCATGCACAGGCCGCTAAGCCGATCCCTGCGCCGATGGTGGTTGCCTTTGATACCGTACCGATAGACGCACCACCACCAATCATGGACGTGGCGCTGGATGCCAATAAAATGGGCCAAGCAATGTTACGTCCTGCCACTGCGAAGTCATCCATATTGGAGACTTTCTGTGAGTAGTAGTAGCCAATGCCGACGAGTATCATCAGATACACGACGATGACAAAAATAGCAGAGTTCATCCTGTTCTCCTTACATCACAGATATTATGCGTGCAGCGACTCCATCGCTTCCACATCGTAGACTTCACCAAAGAACACCACATACACGCCGGGGGCGGAGCATTTAGCGGCCATGATAGAGGCGCCCAGATTGAAAGCGGCGTCATTGAGGCTGAAGCCTTCCAGTGGCCACATGGCACCGGTGAACACCACGGTATGACGGTTGTTATCACCCAGCATGGCTTTGAGTTTGCGGGCGCTGTCAAACACGGTGAAAGTACCGTGCGTGATCACATGGGCGCGGCTGTCATTCGTCAGAATGGACTGATAGATGCTGCTAAGATCGTGCTCGTCAATCTCTCGGCTGTCTTTGCAGCAAATAGGGGTGTGCTGCAGCTTGTTGTCATCCAGACGAATATACTTTTTCAAGTACGCCGGAATCGGACTTTCCGAGAGCGGAAAAACGGTACAGGCATCGATATCGTAATACGAGTCGATGGTGCCACCGGTGGTGATCAGGTGGACTTTTTGTGCGCTTGTCGAATGGGTAGGGTACATAGTCAGGCCTGTTAGTGTTTTATTATTGTTGAAATAGGCGTAGTGCGAAGCTGGCTAAGATTCTCGTACAAGCTAGCCGTGCGTGTTTCACCCAACATCGGGGTCACACACTGGAAGAACTTGTGGGCGATATCTTGCTCAGACAACGGTTTTTCCGGGTTGCCTTTGGCTAAGTCATTGGCAAAGTGCAATGTCTTACCGTCTTTGGTGGTAATAGCCAATTTTGCTGGTGCGGTACCAATAAAACCGAGCTTAGCCAGTTCCGGATCAATCTCCATATGAATACGGCGGATCCAATCCTGAATCGTCTCATCCTGTACGGCTTGATCGGT
Organism: Photobacterium aphoticum; assembly: GCF_001029435.1. Classification (GTDB taxonomy): domain Bacteria; phylum Pseudomonadota; class Gammaproteobacteria; order Enterobacterales; family Vibrionaceae; genus Photobacterium; species Photobacterium aphoticum. The sequence continues at coordinate 35,802 of NZ_LDOV01000022.1, forward strand.
AAACTGTGACAGACCCACTTGACCATAATGCAGGCGTGCGGCCAGTGCATATTGCATTGAGAATTTCGCTTCAATGGCGTTAGTCGGGGCATTGCAGACCAGTTCACGCGGGCCAAGTAAGCTGACACCCACGTCAATGCGTTCAATGTTATCGGCCTGAATACCGTGGTGTTCGATAGCATCCGTCAAACAGTCAATCGCTGGGTGAGAGCCGCTGCAGCACGGGTATTGTTTGAACACGACGCCCGGGGTGAGGATGTCCCATTCTGTCATGCTGGCTACCGAAGGAGCATCCAGCGTCAGGCCAGTAAAACACGCGGCAAAGCCATCGGCATTTTCCAGCACATCGATACGACCGGTGACACCCAATTGCGCCAATTCCAGCGCATTGATGCCATTAAAGGCGGCCATACCCGCATGCAGGGCTTTGGTCTGGCTGCCAAAGTTGCCGCGTACGCCAGATGCCATGGAGGCCGCAATCGCCAATGCATGGCTTAACGTGTGAGCATTGACCTTCAGCACTTTTGCTGCCGCAATCACGGCACCGAAAATGCCAATCACCGGTGTGGTGTGCCAACCTTGTTCAGACAGGTTAGGCATCAGCAGGCGGGCAATTTTGTGTTGTCCTTCAATGGCCGTCACGTAGGCCAGCAGCGCTTCATCACCGAGCAGAGCCTCATCACCCAGAAGGTCTTGATTCAGCATCACGCTTTCTGCCGCCGCCATGACCGCTGGGGCAATGGTGACCGTAGGGTGACCAATGGTTGCCCAGCTGACATCATCAAAATCTAAGGCGTGAGAGGCCACACCATTGGCATACGCGGCGTAGGCCATGCTGGCGGTTTGTTCGGTGCCCAGAATACGACATGGTCCCTGTGTCACGCGGCCGCCGACGAACGCCTGAATGTTTTTTGATACGGGCATGTCACTGCCCGGGATTGTCACGGCGAAGTAATCAATCATCGCCGTTTGTGCCACGTCTAACGCTTCCGTGGGAATCGCATCTAACGTCAAGTCACAGCACCATTGCGCCAGTTGGGCTAAAAACGGTTGGTGTGTGCGGGTACTCTCTGCGCTGGTATTCTGTGTGTTGGTATTCATCGATGTGCTCATTGTTGTTCTTCCTGGTAACGGCGAATAGCAGCCGCACTTTTCGCAGGATCCGTCATTACCATTGGGTCCAGCAGGTAATCGGCTTGTTCTGGTGTCAGGATACCTTGCTCCAGCACCACATCACGTACGCGCTTGTTCTGATCAAATGCTGCGCTTGCCACCTGACAACCCACTTTGTAGCCAAACAGAGAGGCAATCACTGTTGCTAGCGCGGTACTTTTCTCTGCGTATTCACGGGCGACGTCAACGTTAGGTTCGATATCCGCAATACATTTCTCGATAAACAGTGGCAGGGTATTGGTCAGCAACTGGATAGATTCAAACAGGGATTTGATGATCACCGGTTCCCATACGTTCAAATCCAATTCGCCGCCTTCTACAGCCATGGTGATAGCCGTATCGTTACCAATGATTTGATAGGCGATTTGGTTAACCAGCTCTGGCATTACAGGGTTGATCTTACCCGGCATGATAGAAGAGCCCGGCTGCACGGCTGGCAGGATCAGTTCATTGAAACCGGCGCGAGGGCCAGAGCTTTGAATGCGGAAGTCGGTCGCCATTTTTGACAGGAACACCGCCAGCTTTTTCACCTGCGCTGCGACTTCTAAGTAACCGTCACCGTTTTGCAGGCCATCGAAGAAGTTTTCTTCTGCCACATACGGGGTGTCAGTCAATGCTTGCAGCTCTTCGTACACACGGTCTAAATAACCTTCGTGGGTAGACAGCCCCGTACCCACAGCCGTTGCGCCCAAAGGCAGTTCTAAGTTGCCACGGTTAGCAGTGATCAGCGCTTGGTGCAGGCGTTTAACCTGGTGGTAGTAACCGCTGAACTGCTGGCCAAACGTCATTGGTACGGCATCTTGCAAACAGGTGCGCGCCAGCTTCACGATGTCGGCAAAGTCTTCGGTTTTTTGTGCCAGTACCGCTTCCAGTTTAGCGACTTCATCAATTAGCCCGTTGACCGCTTGGTAGCTGGTCACTTTCATCGCCGCTGGGATCACGTCGTTGGTGGACTGACCCATGTTCACGTGCGTATTCGGGTGTACCGCATCGTAGCCTTTTTGCCCGGTTAAGATTTCATTGGCACGGTTAGCCAGTACTTCATTCATGTTCATGTTGGAAGAGGTGCCGCCACCGCCCTGGAACACATCAATCGGGAATTGATCGGCGAATTTGCCGGCAATCACTTCTTCACACGCCTGTACAATCGCATCTGCTTGGGCTTTATCCAGTGCCCCAATCGCGTGGTTGGCTTTGGCGGCGGCTTGCTTGAGTACCGCGATAGAAGCAATGTAGTAAGGCACATCTGAGGCAAGTCGGCCTGAAACCGCAAAATTCAGTCTGGCGCGCTCGGTTTGAATGCCGTAGTACACCGCATCATCCATTGCCATTTCGCCTAAAAAGTCAGTTTCGATACGCATAGTGTTTGTTCCTGATAATCTGATAATTAACGTTGTTGGCACACAATGTAGTGAATTTATCGAAACGAAAATGGGAGCTTGATCGCCTACCGATCAGTAGGAATTATCGTAATATTCTCTAGTAGTTTTTCTAATAGTGTTGGGCCATGAAAAAGTTTAATTTCGATTTACGCCACCTGAAAGCCTTGATTGCGGTGATAGATACGGGGTCGTTCAGTGCAGCGGCTGAGCAGTTATCACAAACACAATCGGCAGTGTCACAGCTCGTTTCAAACATAGAAAACAACTTAAACACCCAGTTGCTGGATCGCAGCAAACGCCCGATAAGACCGACGCTGGCAGGGCATGAACTGTATGAATTTGGGGCAAAATTCATCGCGGAGAGTAAACGTGCGGAAGAGCGGATCCATGCCTTAGACAATCACCAAATGATGCGTTTACGGGTGGGCATGATTGATTCGCTGGTCAATGTGATTGGTTTGGATCTGTTCCAATTTCTTGAGCCGCGAGTGAATCACGTGAGTTTGGTAACGGGTTTAGCCCCGTCGCTATTAGAAAAACTGAAGCTCGGCGATCTGGATATTATCCTGACTATGAATCACCTTGAGCCGTCCCGCAACATCACGATCACGCCGATCCTGACAGAGAAATATTTGGCGATTATGCCGAAGTCGTGGCCAGAGCAATCCCTCAAGTCCCTTTGTAATAACGAACACTATATTTCTTATACCAGCGCCTCACCGACAGGGTCGCAAACACTCGATTGGTTCAAGTGGCGCAAGCTCAATCCTGCCACGCGTTTTGAAACCTCGCGGGCTGATACCGTATTAGAGCTGATTGATGCAGGTTTAGGCTGGACGTTAGCGACGCCGGTCTTTTTAGCCCATAACATGGCGATGCTGGATAACATTCAGGTGATGCCGTTACCGGAGCCGGGATTGAGCCGAAGCTTGGCGATTGCGACACGGGGCCATGAATTAGAAAGCTTCTCGCTATTGCTGGCTGATGAGATGAAAAGCATCATTGCGAAGAAATTTGAGGGCTTCCTGCCCGAGAGTTGGAAATTATTGTGATCACGATCTGCTTTTAAATCGGTGAAATAAAGCGGTATCGCTCCCACTATTCAACATTTTTTTACTTTAAATACGCCATAATTTGCAGAGCAGTAGATAATTATCTTAGATAGACGTTTTGATTAGCGTTCAGGTGCTGAGGGCACACAACTCTTTTGGGGATACAACCGAAGGGGGCCCGAGCAACACCTGAAAAGTAAAAGAGGTATGCGATGGTGGGTAGTGACATCGAATTGTCTTATCGGGTACCTGACGATATGCAATCACAAGTGATCATCAGTATTGTACTCGGTTTTGCCACGGATCCGGCGATGCGTTGGTGCTGGCCGGATAACGATGTGTACATTAACACGATGCCAAAATGGACGATGGCCAGTGGGGGAAAAGCCTTTGCCGCTGGGACGGCGCTTTACCATAACGGTTGTGGGGCATTGTGGCTGCCGCCGGGTGTGACGCCGGACGAGCCGATGATGGAATCGTTGATCACTGAAACGATCAATCCCGACTTGCATGATACGCTGGCGTTGCTGGGCGAGAAACTGACCCCGTATCAGCCTCATCGTCAACATTGGTATTTACCGCTTATTGGCGCGGAAAGTACGGCACGCGGGCAGGGCGCGGGAACGGCGTTGATGGAAAGCGTCACACGAGTGTGTGATGAGCAGATGCAGCTGGCGTACCTGATGTGCTCAAACCCGATGAATGTGGGGTTTTATCAACGACAAGGGTTCGAGGTGATGGATGAAGTGCGCGTGAAAGACTTCCCGTTAATGATCCCGATGGTGCGTTTGCCGAAAAAGCGACATCGATAAAATGCGACACAGACAAAAAAGCACAACAAGGCGTTGTGCTTTTTGCGTTTTACAGGCATGTAGCGGCTGATTAGCAGTCTAGCGCCATCAACTCTGTCACATCCGTGCCCGGTGCCACGATTTTGCGTTCTTGATTCAAACGGAACCAATGCAGCGGTTTCTCGTTCGCCGATTCATACGTCATGGTCTCGCCAGAAACGGCCAGCCATGAACCTTCCGGAATACCGATCACGGATTGATGCGGGTTCACAATCAGGAACTCTTCAATACGCTCGTCACGGGTTTCCCCCATGTGGCCTTCAATGGTCGCATCAATGTAGTGCGCATTGATTTGGAACGGCACAAAGCCCAACGATGGCGTAATCGCCGCGCTGACAATGCACATGTCGTTGGTGGTGCGAATGGTTGGTGCACTGATCACGCTACCTGCACTCCAGCCGATGTAAGCCACACCGCGCTGCATAACGGCTTGTTGGATTGGGCCAATCAGTCCTTGGTCGTGCAGGGTTTTGTTCAATACCCAAGTATTGCCGCCGCTGACAATAATGGCATCTGCCTGGCGAATGGCTTCAACTGGGTCTTCGGCACGGTGCAGGCCAGTAACGTTAACGTCTAGATGACTCAGGCTCTCTGCGACCATCGCGGTACGATCGTCATGGCTGCCACGGATCACCGCATACGGGATCACCACAACATTTTTTACGTTTTTACGGGTTAACAACTCGGTAATTGCAGGCAGGGCAAATTCCATCACCTTGGTGTTGCCAGCGACTTTGCCATTGCTCAGAAGTAAGAGATCCATCATCTATTCTCTTGTTGGGAAAAACCAGTGCCTGCATCCTAGCGCAAGTTCTCTGTCAGAAAGGTGAATGGCAGCACAAAAATTCGCAACATGTTGCTGTAACAGTGTGAGTGGTCGTGTTTTGAACGCTTTTGTATGACTTAATCGGTTATTTCAGCAAAATCAGCCATCAAGGCAGACTTGGGTTGCCCAATACTGGTGTTGGAGTAAAATCGAGCGAACGAGGGAATAACCAAAATCAGCAGTGAGTATCATGAAAGACGTAATTAGTAGCCTGTACGATTCAAAAATGGCCGCGCTGAAAGCCAAAATTGACGCGGAAAAATTCGATGTAAAACTTACCATTGTGACGGTAGGTGACGATCCAGCCAGTAAAGTGTATGTGCGCAATAAAATTCGCCTGTTCGATGAACTAGGCTTGCCGTGTGAGCACATCACGCTGGATGAAGCCGGCACCACGCAGGCGGATCTAGACGTTTTGGCTGCCAATGCCGATCACCCAATGTTGTTCCAATTGCCATTACCAAATGGTTTGGTGGCGCCAGATCTACCAGCAGCGGTAGACGTAGACGGCTTCGGCTCTGAGACACTGGGCCAGCTTGTCTTGGGCAATAACGTTGTGTTGCCGTGTACGGTACAAGCGGTGATCGACATCATCGACAACCATTACGGCGAGAACCATTTCGCAGGCCTGAAAGTGGCCGTATTGGGTCGCAGTAACATCGTTGGTAAACCACTGGCGATTGAACTGATCAACCGTCAGAGCACGGTATCCAGCTTTAATAGCCGCTCAGATTTGGCTGCTGTGGACTGGACTCAGTTCGACGTGATTGTGGTGGCGACCGGTTTCCACGGCACACTGGACAACAGCCAGTTTGTTGAAGGCCAGTTGATCATTGATGTAGGCATTAACCGTATTGATGGCAAGCTGGTGGGTGATGTTAAACATCATGAAGACGTGGTATCCGCTGCGGCGATTACGCCGGTACCGGGTGGCGTAGGCCGTCTGACTTGCCTGCACGTGTTGGGTAACGCCATCAAACTGTGTGAAATGAAGCAGCGTTAATCGCTGACGGCATCAGCTTTATTGAAATTCGCTGATACCAAAGAGACTGCCCCGCGCGTGAAAACGTACGGGGCATTTTTTTGTTTGCTTGTTTCTGTTTGGTTATTTTTACGAGCGTATTTTTAGGTGCTTATTGTTATGTGAGCGAGGCATGGTAGTGACAGGGGAGTGACTTCAGGTATACTCCGCGCCCATCATTGTTCTCTATGCTAAAAACAGACTGTTATCTCTATGAGTCTCTACAATATTGCGAATAAACACCTGACCGCACTGACTCCCACCACGTTTGCCGCAGAAGGCTTGCAAGAGCGTCAGGATCTTCAAGAAGCCCTGAAAGGCAGTATTCATGCCATTGCGCCAGATTGTTTGGTGATTGCTGAAGAATTTTCAGATTGGGAAGACAGCCGCCGACGTATTGATTTGCTGGCGATTGATAAGAACGCCAACTTAGTGGTGATCGAGCTCAAGCGTGATGAAATTGGCGCCCACATGGAGCTGCAGGCTTTGCGTTATGCGGCGATGATTTCGACCATGACCTTTGATAAAGCGTGTGAGTATTTTCAGCGCTATTTGCAAAAAGCGGGTAGCGAACAAAATGCCCGCGAGGTGTTGCTGGATTTTGTTGATCTGGACGAAAGCAGTCTGGATGATTTTGGTAACGATGTGCGCATTGTGCTGGCTTCGGCAGATTTCGGAAAAGAACTGACGACCTCTGTCTTGTGGTTACGGGATAAAGGCATCGACATCAGCTGTGTGCGATTGACGCCGTACCGTTACAAGGACGATGTGCTGATTAACGCGGAACAGATCATTCCGGTACCCGAACTGGAAGAGTATCAAGTGAAGTTTCGTGAAAAGCGCGACGAGCAACGTGTGAGCCGTAAAGGTAAACGAGACTACACCAAATACCGATTCCAAGGGCAGGTGTATAACAAGCGTAAATTGGCGTTTGCGGTGTTGTCCCATTGGATTCAATCACATCAGCCAAGCAGCTTGCAGGCGATCAATGCGGTATTGCAGCCGTATAACCTGAAACGCGTGGTGTCATTGATCAGTGAAGTTCCGGCCAACAATTTGGATCGCTGGTACAGCGCACCGGCCGATCAACTGACATTGGCTTCTGGCGAAGATGTGGTGATTTCCAACCAGTGGGGCGACAACATTCCTCGTTTGCTAGACGCAATGCAGCCTTATGGCATTACAGTAGAGAAAGTCGAGAGCTAGACGTAAAAACGAATGGCCGTTTGCGCCAGTGAGTGACATAAAAAAGGAGCGATTGTCGCTCCTTTTCCTTGGTCAGCATGTTAATGGTTCGTAGTAGAGTTGGCTTCATGCTCAACGCCTTTCCTCAAAATGCTTCACCACAAAATCAATCAAAGCGCGTACTTTTTGCGACTGTTCTTTATGGTACGGATACACCACATACAACGCGTGTTTATCCATTTGCCATTCTGGCAGTAACTCTACCAATTCCCCTGACGCAATGGCTTTTTCCACAAAGAAATCCGGCAGCAGGGCGATACCGTGTCCCGCACAGGCGGTTTGTGTCAGCGCCAAGCCGCTGTTGACCATGTAGGTGCTGGGCGGCAAATCAATGGTTCTGACTTCATTGTCTCTCTTGAACGTCCAACGTCGTGCGGTGGATGACAGGCTATAACTGAGCAGAGCATGGTTCACGATGTCATCCGGTGAATCAAAGGCCGGCGCTTTTGCTATATAGGCCGGTGCAGCACACAGCACACGGCGAATATCGAACAGTTTACGGGAACGCAGACTGGAATTACCCAACTCTCCGCCTCCTCGAATAGCGACATCGACGCCTTGTTCGATCAAATCCATGTATTCATCGCTCATCACCAACTCAATAGTCAGTTCCGGGTGCTCTTGCATGAAGGCACAAATGATCGGGTTGATTTCCACAATGCCCAGCGACATCGGTGCGCTGATCTTCAGTTTCCCTTTCAATGTGTGCGATGACTCAATCACGGATTGGTCGGCATTTTTTAACGCATCCAGCACATTACAGACCTGCTGATAATACAGCTGGCCGTTATCGGTAATGTGCAGATGACGCGTTGTACGGTTAATGAGCGGGCAACCCAAATAACTTTCTAATTCATTGATATTACGGCTGACGGCGGCTTTGGACAGGTTTAAATCGTCAGCAGCGGCGACAAAGCTGCCAAGCTCAACCACACGGCGAAAGACGGTAAGGGCTCTGATTTTATCCATGTGATCCTCATGGTGCGGTTTCTATCAGTATTTATCGATTGAAGCGGTGATTCAGATGTAGATGCCACTTCGGTTGGCAATAGTCTACGCGGATTAAGGTGATCTATTGTTCCGATTTGGTAAACAATATAGTCACCATTATAGAGTTTATTCACCTTTGTGAGTCAATTATTCTTATCGTCATTGAAGGGCACGGCGCCGAATCACGCAGCGACCGTTTAGCCGAACGCATAACGCGATAAAAGAACACAGAGGTCATTCCATGAAAAAGATTCTTGCATTTACCGGTAGCAACAACAGTCAGTCTATCCACGCACCATTGATTCAGGCATTAGCGGCACAGGCGTCAGAGACCCAAGTGGATATCCTGAACCTGAACGATTACGCCTTGCCAATGTATGGGTTGGATGTGGAAGGCCAAGGTGTACCGGATGCGGCGTTGCAACTTCGTGCAAAGTTGAATGCGTACGATGCGTTGATCATTGCCTCGCCGGAACACAACGGTTCAATGCCGGCATTTTTGAAAAACGCCATTGACTGGTTGTCTCGTGTGGCACCACAAGGTACGTCATTCTTCGGTGATGAGAAAAAGCCGGTGCTATTGGTGAGCACATCTCCGGGTGCAAACGGTGGTGCCACCAACCTGAAAACACTGTCAGAGCTGATGCCATGGTGGGGCGGTGACGTAAAAGGCGTGTACAGCCTGGGCGGTTTTTATGACAAGTTCCAAGACGGTGCGTTTGATGTTGAAACCACCGCAGAGCTAAAAGCACAAATGGCGGCTTTTGAAGCGGCACTGTAAGCGAGTTAGCAAACGGGTTTATAGAAACATGATCTATAAATAGAAAAGACCGAAGCAAGACAATCACCGAGAAGGAACATCCAATGGCAGTATTAGAGCAAGGTATTTGGTATCCCAACAAAAATGCGAATGAATTGGACCATGAAGACCAATTTGCGTTACCGGAAACCGTGGTCGCAGGCCGTTACCATTTATACATGTCATTGGCGTGCCCGTTTGCCCATCGTCCGTACTTGGTGATCAATTATTTGGGATTGGATGAGGCGATTTCTGTCTCTTCAGTCGCAGCAAAGCGATACAACTATGGCTGGGAGTTTGATACTGAGCATGCCGATCCGATTTATGGCCGACCAAAGTTGGCAGATCTGTACCTGAAAGCCAAGCCAGATTACACCGGCGTGGTGAGCGTGCCTGTGCTGTGGGACAAAGAGACGCAGCAAATTGTCGGTAATGACTCGGCGGCGATGGCGATGGATTTGGCGACTCGCTGGTTACCGCTGGCGAAACATCCGGTGGAGTTGGTGCCCGCCGCACAACGTGAAGCCATTGAAACACTCAATACCTGGCTGCATGTCAATGTGAACCGCAAGGTTTATCAAGTGGGGTTTGCGACCGATCAAGCGACCTACGATGAGGCCAGCGAGAGTTTGTTTGCCGCGTTAGAAACGCTGGATGCACGGTTAAGCCAATCTAAGTATTTATTTGGTGAGCAAGTTACGCTGTCGGATCTGTTTTTGCTACCCACACTCGTGCGTTTTGAAGTCGTGTACGAGGTGCATTTTAAAGCCAATAAAAAGCCATTGCGTGCATTCACTCATTTGTACCGTTACATGCGTGAGTTGGTGGCGGATCCGCGTATTCGCAGCACGTTAGATATTGAGTACATGAAACAGCATTACTACTTTTCGCACAAACACATTAATCCTTACGGCATTGTGCCTGCGGGGCCGCAGCTTGACTGGCTATGAATGTGAGTGAAAAACGGAAATAAGAAGCCATGAACCAAGCTATGAAACAACAAACGAAACAAGCCATGAAACCGGCCTTACGTATTGATTTTTTCCACGATGTAATTTGTGGTTGGTGTTACGTGCTTTCTCCACGTTTGCGCCAACTGGCGACAGAGTTTGATTTGGATATTCATCACCATGCTTTTGCATTAACAGCAACGCGCGCTGATCAAATCGATAAATTTGGTTCGGTCGAACAAGCGAAAAGCATCATTATGGGCCATTGGGAACAGTGTGCGAAAGCCGATGATGCTCAGCGTATTAATGTGGCGGGCATGCGTGCTCAATCGTTTGATTATCCGATTTCTACCCCTGGGTTAGTGGCCTGTAAAGCGGCAGCGCAACAGCCGGGAGAAAAGGGCGCGCAAGCCACGTATTGGGATTATTTTGATGCCATTACCCATGCGCATTTGCATGAGAACCGCAACATTGCCGATGAAGACGTTTTGGTCGCAGTGGCGGAAGAAATCGGTTTAGACGGCACGCGTTTTCGTCAGGACATGGCCGATCCACAGCGCCAGCAAGAGATCGCTCAAGACAAAGCCTTGGCCGAGGCATACGGCGTGAACTCGACGCCTACGCTGGTGATCAATCAGCAATGGGCGATTCCGGGCGCGGTGTCGTTGGTACAGTTGCGTGAAGCCATGACAGAGATTCAAGCCAGCATCCAGTGATCACCCGTCTTCTTTAATCAGAAGTCAGTGACACCGTGTAACGGACTTTCCCGACCACCTGAGTGGGGCAAATGGTTCCCATGTCTGTGCTACTGACACTGCTGGCATGCAAGCCCGTTAAAGTGAGTGACTGGTTAGTATGCACACAGGCGATGCGTTTAATGATGCGGCCATAGTGGGGATGGTTAATCACGACATCATCCCCAACCTGTAAATGGCGAAACCACCGAGAGATCAACACGAAATCGCCCGGTTGAAAAACAGGGAGCATACTGCTCCCCGTGACTTTTAAGATAAACAACATGGTGGAATGCCTGCGTGTCGTTTAATGTCGGTTAGCTTTGCGGCGACAGTGCAGGATAAGCCACGATTTGCTCTGTCGGGTAAGGGCACTGAGCACGGAAGGTTTTCACGCCTTTGGTGAGCCAGAAGGCTTCAGCAAATTGATTTACTAACTCCAGCAATTCCAGTGCATGCGCCCGAACCACATGCTGTTTGGTTTTGGATGCTTGCAGCATAATGCGGTGTACCAAATCATGCACACCCGCCACTTGGTCAAACTGTGGCTGTTTGAAGTAATCTCCCCAAATAACGGTGACTTGCTGTTTTAGCTCGATACCGTGCTGCTCTTTTTGCGCCACTAAACGCGCAAGCTGTGCCTGATCTTGAATTGTCAACGCGGGCTTGGTGGCCAGTTCATCAATTAAATCACACAGACGGATCATCGTAAGTACCGACAATTGCGCACTGATCGGATCATAGATCTTGCACGGAATATCGCAGTGGGCTGAAACGGTAGGCAGAGGGTGCTGACGATCAAAGGCGGTTAATAGTTTATGCAGCATCTTATTGCTCCTTTTTGTTTGCGCGTTTACGAAGCAGTAAATAGCCACCCAAGGCTGCGACAGACAAACCCGCACCTATCGCAACTAAATGGATAATATCGCTGGTCCAGTGCTGGTGGTCATGGCCGGCATGGGCGAGGGCGCCACTGGCAAAAAGGGTCAAACAAACAATCATTAGGCTTTTCACTTACTTTACTCCTTGTTGGGTAAGAGAGGCATTGCACAACGTGTGCAGGAATTAGCTCAATGGGATTCGGTGTAGATACTCATAGCGGGCTTTTTGCCACATATTCAGCCCTCGCATGAGCACGCAATGGTGAGCACCACAATCTTCTGGCGGGTTACACTGCTGGAAAAAGGCGAAGGATTGATCAAAAAGGTTTTCACACACTAAGCGATCATTAATGGCTTCATAGTTATCGATAAGGTTCAAATAACTGACGAGCATCATCGCGACGGCGTCATCGGGATCGTCGGCAAAATAGTCAGTAAACACCTGCTGGGCATTTTCCAGAGCCTGCCGATTGAGTGTGATCGACTGGCGATAGTTTTGGTGGTGAAAGCAACATTGTGCTTGCTTGGTGAGGGATTTCCACTTTTCAATCATTGTTAATGCGAATCATTCTATTTCTCATTTGTTGTGATAGTAAAGCAAAAAATAGACGGGATTGCGAATGGAAAGTGAACAATTGTCATATTTATTTATCCATACATTTTGTCTGTGTTTGTTATGGAAAAAATCAGTGTTTTTTTCTGATTAGTTAACAACCTGTGTTTTCTATCTTGTTAATATGCAACATAAAAACGGCGGTATTTTGGCTTGCAAGCAAAAAATCGCGCCAAAATAAATGAGTGAAAAATACGACATTTTATTCGGGATATAATCGTTTAACTATTGCATTTTCAATGATTTAGTTGTTGATTGATGCGGTTTTCAGTGATATTTATTGCTGATGTTTAGGCGATGCACGGAATAAATGAATGGAAGCTGAGCAGTTAGAAGTCCTCAATTTCATCAGCCAATACCCCCCCTTTGATGACCTACCCGAAGAACACCTGAAGCAGATTGCGATGCAAGCGGAAGTGGCCTATTTCCGGCAGGGCACCGACATTTTAAAATCTGGCGATGATATTCGTGATTTGTACATGGTCCGCAGCGGGGCCGTAGAGGTTTATCGCCGTAAAGGTGAACTGTATAACCGTATTGATGCGGGTGGTTTGTTCGGGCAAATGGGCCTGCTCATGAATAACCGCGTGCGTATGCCGGTGAAAGCCATTGAAGATACCTTGGTGTATTGCATTCCCGAGCAGATGTTTGTGGCACTGTGTGATGAGTTTGAAAACTTCGCTGACTTTATGGAGCTGGAAGACAGCGCCCGTCTGCGCACCGCCATTTCTAACCAGAATGACGGCAATGATTTCACCACCGCCAAAGCCCGTAAAATCCTCAGTCGTGAACCGGTGACCTTGCCGTCAACGGCCACCATTCAAGAAGCCGCCATGCTGATGGCGGAAGAAAATGTCACGTCATTGTTGATTGTCCGTCCACCGGAAGAAATCACTGAAGAAGATGATGATCAGCTACTCGGTATTCTGACTGATCGCGATTTGTGTATTCGCGTGTTGGCACAAGGGCTGGATACGAACTTTGCCGTCAGTGAAGTGATGACCACCGATGTGGTGTCGTTGGATTACAACGCCTATGTGTTTGAAGCCATGTTAACCATGCTGCGTTATAACACCCACCACCTGCCTATTCTAAAAGACAAAAAGCCCATCGGCGTGATTGGCATGACGGATATCGTCCGTTATGAATCCCAGAACAGTTTGCTGTTGGTGAGCTCGATTTACCAGCAAACCAGCGTGGAAGATCTCAAACAGGTAGCCTCGCAGGTGAAAGACTGTTTCGTGCGCATGGTCAGTGAAGATGCCAATGCTCATATGATTGGCCGCGCCATGTCCGTGATTGGCAGCAGCTTCAAGCAGCGTTTGGCAGAACTGGCTGAACAAGAGTTAGGCCCGGCACCGATCCCGTATTGTTTGATTGCCATGGGCTCGATGGCCCGTGACGAGCAGTTGATCGTGACCGATCAGGATAACGCCCTGATTCTGGACAACAGTTACGATGAAGCCGTGCACGGTGAATACTTTGCGCAGTTTGCCAAGTTCGTGTGTGATGGTCTGGCTGAATGTGGCTATGAATACTGCACCGGCGACATCATGGCGACCAATCCGGAATGGCGTAAAACCCGTGCGGAATGGGAAGAGTGCTTTGCCCGCTGGATTGATGATCCAACACCGGAACGTCTGCTTAACAGTAATATCTTCTTTGATTTACTGGGTGTACACGGCCGCCTTAAGTGGGCAGAACACCTCAGCAGCTTTGTGGTGCGCCGAGCGAAAAGAAATAATCGCTTCCTGGCCGCGATGGCCTATAACGCCATTCGCCGAACGCCACCATTGGGTTTCTTTAAAGATTTCGTGATGGAAAAAGACGGGCGTCACCGTAACTCCATTAACCTCAAGCGTCGTGGTACCGCACCGATGGCGGATCTGATCCGCGTGCATGCTTTAGCCATCGGTTCCCGTTCTCAGAATTCGTTTGAGCGATTAGATGACATCAATGATGCCGGCATTCTGCCCAAAGGGCGGGGCATGGACTTAAAAGATGCCATGGAGCTGATCTACATGGTGCGTATTCGTCATCAGGCGTTGGATATTGAAAACGGCGAAAAACCGGATAACAACATCGAGCCTGAGCACATGTCAGATTTTGAGCGTCGTAATCTGAAAGCGGCATTCCAGATCTTAAGTAATGCGCAGAACTTCATGAAGTACCGTTATCAGAGAAGCGGAAAATGAGTGAGGTAATCGGCCAACAGGCTGAGAATACCACCTTTCTGAATGCGCAGTTGTTGAATACGTCGGGCACACCAACATGGCCTGACGTGTTTTCCCAACTCGCAACAGAAGCCAAAGACGCGCGCCTGAAACAGTATTACGCCACGCCGATGATCAGTGGTGACACGCCATTAAAAGATGTGCCGTTTGTTTCTATCGATTTTGAAACCACCGGACTGAATGCGCAGGACGATGCCATTCTGACCATTGGTCTGGTGCCGTTCACGCTGTCACGCATTCAATGCAGTGGTTCACGTCACTGGGTGGTGAACCCGAACCGTGAATTGAATGAAGAGTCTGTCGTGATCCACGGCATTACCGATTCTGAAGTGAAAAATGCGCCGCAGCTGGATGCCATTCTGGCGCAGATCCTCGAAGCCATGGCCGGCAAAATTGTGCTGGTGCATTACAAAAATATCGAGCGTCAGTTTTTCCATCACGCCCTGATTAACTGCATCGGGGAGGGGATCCAATTTCCGGTTGTCGACACCCTGGACATTGAATATGCCCTACAACGTCAACAATGTGCCGGATTTTTTAATTGGTTAAAGCGTAAAAAGCCAGGATCCGTTCGTTTGGGTCATGCGCGAGAGCGATACGGCTTACCGGCGTATCATCCTCACCATGCGTTAACAGATGCCCTCGCAACAGCCGAGTTATTTCAGGCACAAGTGCAATATCACTTCGATCCTGATATGCCGCTGTCGGCGCTGTGGCAGTAAAAAAATGCTCGAATTATGCGTAAAAAGCATCGGGTTGAGCTAAAAAAAGCACTGTTTGATTGAAAATCTTAATGATAACGATAAAAACATGAAATGTGTTCAGGTGTTTTTTATCGTTAGAATGGGTGTTAGAGCAAGTTCTCTAAATTGCTGTTTATTTGTACAAAATTGTAATAAGTGTCGCATGCAAGCCATCACTCATACAGCTTAATGTAAGAATAAATGTAAACGGTCACGTATTTTTAAGGAGATAATTCGTGAGTACCGATAATAACGGCGGGATCCAACGCCCCGACGGTAAAGTTAACGCTATCGATACCGATTACCAGATCGGCCAAGATAACGTTGCTTTGAAAGTGGGACCATTTGGTCTTGATATCCACAACCGAGTGTTTGCTATTTCAGGCTTAGCGATCGTTTTGTTCGTTATAGTGACACTGACCTTTAGACAACAAGTCGAACCTTTCTTTTCTGGGCTACGTGCATGGTTAGTTTCTAACATGGACTGGTTCTTCCTTTCTGCGGGTAACGTCTTTGTTGTTGTCTGTTTAGTACTGATTGTCACGCCATTAGGTCGTGTACGTATCGGTGGTACCGAAGCCACTCCTGACTATTCTTATGCAGGTTGGTTAGCGATGCTGTTTGCTGCGGGTATGGGTATTGGTCTGGTGTTCTTTGGTGTATCAGAGCCAATGTCACATTTCAGTGCAGCATTGAACGGCGTCACCATTGAAAACGGCGTTCGTACCGACTGGGCACCTTTGGGCGCAGCAGCGGGTAACACTGAAGCGGCGTCTGCACTGGGTATGGCAGCGACGATTTACCACTGGGCACTGCACCCTTGGTCAATCTACGCGTTGTTGGCACTGGGCTTGGCGATTTTCTCGTTCAACAAAGGCCTGCCACTGACCATGCGTTCCATCTTCTACCCACTGTTTGGTGAGCGTATTTGGGGTTGGACAGGTCACATCATCGATATCCTGGCTGTTGTGGCGACCGTGTTCGGTTTGGCAACGTCTTTGGGTTACGGTGCATCGCAAGCGGCGACCGGTTTGAACTTCTTGTTTGGCATTCCAATGACAGAAACCACCCAAGTGGTATTGATCGTGATCATCACGGCACTGGCATTGATGTCTGTGGTAGCGGGCCTGGACAGCGGCGTGAAGCGTCTGTCTGAAATCAACATGGGCGTGGCGGCATTGTTGCTACTGTTCGTGATTGTTGTGGGTCCGACCATGGCAATTTTCACCGGTTTCTTCGAGAACATCGGTGCGTACCTGGCGAACATTCCTGCACTGTCTGTGCCGTTTGGTCGTGAAGACGTGAACTACTCTCAGGGTTGGACGGCGTTCTACTGGGCGTGGTGGATCTCCTGGTCACCATTCGTAGGTATGTTCATTGCACGTGTTTCTCGTGGCCGTTCTGTGCGTGAGTTCATTGTGTGCGTTATCCTGATCCCATCTACTGTGTGTGTATTGTGGATGACCGCGTTCGGCGGCACGGCAATCAGCCAGTACGTGAACGACGGTTACCAAGCGGTATTCAATGCAGAACTGCCATTGAAACTGTTCATGATGCTAGATGTGATGCCACTGACTGAAATCACGTCACTGGTGGGTATCGTGCTGGTGGTTGTCTTCTTCATCACTTCTGCTGACTCTGGCTCATTGGTTATCGACACCATCGCAGCGGGCGGTAAGGTGGATGCACCAACACCACAGCGTGTGTTCTGGTGTACGTTTGAAGGCTTGGTGGCTATCGCCCTAATGCTGGGCGGTGGCTTGGCCGCTGCGCAGGCAATGGCGGTAACGACCGGTCTACCATTTACCATGGTATTGCTGGTAGCGACCGTCTCGCTAATCAAAGGCTTGATGGACGAACCACGTCCGAAAGCAAAAGCGGGTAAAAAAGCGCACGCGTAATCACTTTGTGATGACATCACGCTTATAACTAACAAAACGGCATGCTTCGGCATGCCGTTTTTGTATGTGGTGTTTGAACCTCTACAGTGTATTGCGTTTCATGTCTTCTCATTAAAATGTGACTTCATTCGGATGATGAAAATGTAGAATGTGATATGTGGAATGATTCTACAATTTCCCCAAGACTTGATAAGATAGCATATTAATATCAATTAGTTATTCGTTACGTTAGCATCTGCTAATGGTGATATGTAGCATTGTAAGGTAGCGTAGTTCCATATATAAAGTTGTTAAGTCTCAAGTTGAACGAGGGTAATAAATGGACTCAGACAAAATCGCATTCGAGGTACTAACTAAAATTGGAATTAAAGTATCCCAACTTCCAGCTAGAAACGATAGAAAAGAGGCTGACTTTATTGGAATGATAGAAGATGAAATGTATATCATTGAAGCAAAGTTAAAAACTGATGACTTTGATTTAGTCAAAGAGAAAGAGCAAATGCTATCGTCGGGAGAGCCACATGTTGCTGAAGGTTCTCTAGGTAGAGATGAGGCAATTTCTACAATTATAAGAAGTGGTGCTCATCAACTTAGATCAAGTGCCAAAATACATGATCATGATTATAAAATTCTATTTGTTTTATCTGAGGGTATAAATAGCATCACGAAGTCGGATAATTTAGTAGATACACTCTATGGAAGAACTCGTGTAATGAATATGGATAATAATCGCATGAAGCCATGCTATTTTTTCTATCACGCTGAATTGTATAGAAGGAAGGACGATATAGATGCAGTGATAGAGGGGTACATTGACCACAATGGAGTTCCGCTACTTAAATTGTGTCTCAACCCTTACTCTAAATGTTATGATGCTTTACGAAGTTCGTTACTTTCGAATGTGTTTGGTAAAGCGGTTATAGACCCCTATCTCGAAGAGTCTCAAGGGGCTTGTTACCTCCCTGATGTTGATAAGCCTCGTTCTAAGCCTGCCGATAGTTATTTGACACCATTAATGAACCCGATGCTTCTCCACTTGAGAGAGAAGTACAAAACTGGCTACTTAATTGCTATTGACTTTGATTCTCCGGAAATTACCGTTAGAGAAACTACTCAACCAGAGTCTTAACAAGCAATTTAAGAGGGATTCACAACGCTCGGCATTTTTGCTTCTATTTCAAATTTAGTGTTTATGGCACTGTTTTAGTTTGGGTGGAGGCGTTGTTCACCCCTTAATTGGGCTACATGGACTCCCCCGGTTGTCAACAACAGCGTCAGGTAATATAAGGTTTGGGACTGCCGCTCACATTCGGTCTGTTTATTGGCGTATTCGTCGCCATGACCCTGATGACACTACGCGGTTGCGGTTCCTCATTCGTTAGAAGGCATCTTTTGTGCCCGCCGCATTATCAGGTTTTCCCGCAAAAGGTCTGAACCTTACATCATCATTGGCTATTGCAATGACCCGGTGAAGCGTATTTCTCCGTGATAAATGAGTTTCTACATCTGTTAGTTATTCATGGGGGCGTATTCTGTATCGTGATACAGCAATGACCAGACAATACGAGCATTTTTAGCGGCTAATGCCACAATGGCTCGTTTCAATCCCCGTCGCTCAACCAAGCTTTTACACCAAAGGCTGAGCCTTGGTTTACCACCCGTGGAATACTGGGTCGGTACTAAACCCAGCCAGGCGGCAAAATCGCGGCCTTTATCAAATTGCTCACCTTTACCCACACTGGCAATGATAGCTGTTGCTGTAATGGGGCCAATACCTGCCACTTTCATTATCTTTTTCGCATTATGGCTACGAGATATCAGCATATCGAAGAAATGTTCTTGGTCACTAATGCGTTGATTGATACAACAGAGATGTTCATAACAATCAGCAATGATCGCTCTGGCTAAATCCGGTAATTGATTGTCAGCGTCCTCAAGCACAAGCGGGATCATGGATTGCAAAGCGTGCCTTCCTTTCGGTGTGATGATGCCGAACTCCGCCATGATGGCGCGGATTTGATTAAGTAATGCGGTACGTTCATGTACCCAATTATCACGAGCACGGTGAAGCATCAAAATGGCTTGCTGCTCAGCTGATTTGATTTTAACGAAGCGCGTTGAAGGACGGGTGACAGCGACGCAAATAGCAGCTGCATCGTTGAGGTCGTTTTTGGCACCTGTCCTGAAAGGCGCCACATATTTCGATGCCATGATTTTTACAGTATGACCGAGTTTGGTCAATTTACGCGCCCAATAATGGGAAGCGCCACAGGCTTCAATACCAATGAGGGCTGGCGGGATATTAGCAAACGTTGCAAGAACTTTAGATCTTGATATTGTTTTGTGGATCAGTACCTTGCCTGTCGCATCTTCGCCATGGATACTGAAGCTATGTTTGGCAAGATCAATGCCATAGATTGAAAGTGACATGGTGGCCTCCAAGATTTTATCGAGCCTGACTCATCAAGTGTGGCAGAGCCGGATGAGGGGGAGTCCATGTCATTCGTTATACAATAAAGGAGGCTTTGTGCCAATAGAACATACATTTAGACCATTGTGGAATTACCCAAATCAAATGTACTTGAAGCGTGGTCTTAAAAACGTTGAACTATTACAACCAACAGAGGGTATTGGATGTTTTTTAGCAATCCAAACAGCGAATGAGTTATATAAATCAGTAGATCTAAAACCACAGTCTTTGAAAGAATCTTGGAGTGATAATGTGCATTATCTAGAAAGTAATTGTATAGGAGATGCTCCATTAGCTTGTTACCCGATTTACTTAATAACAGTAGGTGATGACGATGATGAAAAACTTGTATACGTAGGTAAGACATCATCATCTAATAGTCGTTTTAAATCAGGACATAAAGCAATTTCATTACTTCATCACCCTAAATATGACGGGCTATCTAAAAGGTTATATCAATGTAGTGTGATTTTTATAAAAGATGGTAAGCATCTACCCATAGAATTAATTCAACCCTATGAACTTTCGGCTGAAATATTATCGTCATTTGAAGCTAATTTGATTTACATTACTCAGCCAGAATTAAATGTTCAGTATAGAAAAGAGGAACCTGAATTTCTATATAGCCAAATACATGTTCAGAATATATGTAATGAAACAGATTTTTGGCAAGATGAGTTTATTGTATAACAAATGCATCAACACGATTTGCTACACTCGGCGTTGTCGGTTTGCCTTTAGTTTCAGTGATTAAGGCAGTAAAATTCAGCTAGGTCTGTATCGTAGCAAACGTGTTATGCAAGCGTTAGGTAGCTTATTGGAAATATAGCGATGTCAAAAAGTAATAATGGCTTAGAGTTTGAGTTGTTGACTGAGAGAATTTTTAAAGCGATTTCAGGGCAACATGATGATGTTTCTATTCGTCGTAATGTAAGCTTACAAGGCATTGATGGCGAGAGACAGATTGATTTACTCATAACATCGAAATTTGCAGGTATTGAGTTTAGAACCATTGTTGAATGTAAAGACTACAACAAAAAAATTGATGTTAAAGTTATCGATGGTTTCCATTCTGTAATGCAAGATGTTTCTGCACATAAAGGTGTTGTTGTTTCTAGAAAAGGCTTTAGCTCAACTGCAATAGCTAAAGCTAAAAGACTAGGTATATCCTTATTCTCTGCACATCAAGCTAACAGCGAAAAATGGGAATTGGATCTAGAGTTACCTATGCTTCTAACAGAAGCAAGAGTCGCTAGCATAGTCGTTAATCCGACCATTAAGGCTAAAAAAGGAACAATAATTAAGCAATCAGCTATTAATGTGATAAACGATGTGGACCTTGTTGCAAGCTTTATCAAAAACTGGAATGAAACTCCTGATTTTTTGGATAGTCACTTTATTTATCAAAACGACAGGGTGAGTCTAAAGGTTGGTAGTTTGAAGCCTCCGTTTTACGTCCGGGACTCTCAAGGAGGTCCAGTTGAAGTGACAGATTATGAATTGATTGTGGACTTTGATAAAAGGTATTATTTTTCATATATTCATGATGTTACAGATTCACTGTTACTCAAGTGTCATTCTGGTGACGACTCAACAATGATCCTACCCAGCGAGGTATTTTCTAACTACCATCAGTGTTTGAAGCTTATCGATAAAAGTAAGATAAGCTTACCACCAAACTCACTTGTAAAAATGGCATTGGTTAAGGTCAAAGCTAGTGGGTATAGCGCTACCTAACAAACAAGGATTAAGGTGTTGCGCAGCCAACACTAAATCCCGGGTGTTGAACAAGCCCGATGCTTCTTTATAAAGTAAATTGTGCGATTGGGTTTGGAGGGGACATCGCTCAGTCCCTTTCCTCAAGACGAGCGATGCCGAGATAAGCACGTGAATGTCGACTTATCAATGAGTTAACTGTTTTGCTGTCTTTGGACTGTCACCTTCCTTCTGTGTCGCTTGTCATTGCACCATTATCCTTATTATGTTCGCCTTTCGGCTATCTCGGTCGGTTGACGCCAACGAAGGCCATGATTCTTACAGTATGACCGAGCGAGTTTGAACAGTTCACGCTCACAATAATGGGAAGCACTATAGGCTTCAATACCAATGAGGACTGGCGTGATATTAGCAAACGTTGCAAGAACTTTAGATCTTCCCCTAAATTTATTTTAAGAAAAGAGTTTTGTGGATCAGTACCTTGCCTGTCGCGTCTTTGCCATGGATACTGAAGCTATGTTTGGCAAGATCAATGCCATAGATTGAAAGTGACATGGTGGCCTCCGAGATTTATCGAGCCTCACTCATCAAGTGTGGCAGAGCTGGATGAGGGGGAGTCCATGTCATTCATTATGATTCAGGAGTGAGTATGGAAGAATTACCTCAAAATAAAGAATGGAAAGACTACGGGCATGCGGGAGTAAAAGCTACGCTTAATGTTATCCCATTAGCTGGCGGTGCTCTGGCTACGTTATTTGAAACGGTTTTTTCAGCACCAATTGATAAGCGTAAAGAAGATTGGTTGATCTTATTAGCGAGTACGGTTGATGAAGTTTGTGAAAAGGTTGAAAATCTCACGCCAGAAAAGCTTTCTGAGCATGATGCTTTTATATCTGCGTATCTTCAAGCATCAAACATTGCAGTCCGGACTCACCAAGAAGAAAAAATCAAAGCGCTAAATAATGCTGTAAAAAATACAGTATTAAATAACGAAATAGATGAGACCATAAAGTTAATGTTTATCCGGTTCATCGACGAAATGACGCCACTTCACTTTCGAATTCTGCACTTCTTATCAACACCCGACCACTACATTCAGAAATTGAATACAAATCCAAATAGTTATACTCATTGGGGAGACTTACGTAATGTTTGGGAAAAAACTTATTCCGATGTCAGCTCAAATGACCCTATCATCGATTTAATCATTTCTGATTTAAATCGGTTCGGAATGGTTCGGATCAAACAGTTTCATGAAGCTCGGTTAGACTCAGTAGGTACTTCAGTAGGGCAAAATTTCATCGACTTTATCGAGCTTGAATCATAACAAATAAGGATTAAGGTGTTGCGCAGCCAACACTAAATCCCGGGTGTTGAAGAAGCCCGACGCCTCTATATAAAGTAAATTGTGCGATTGGGTTTGGTGGGAACATCGCTCAGTCCCTTTCCTCAAGACGAGCGATGCCAAGATAAGCAAGTGAATGTCGATTTATCAATGAGTTAGCTGTTTTGCTGTCTCGGGACTGTCACCTTTATTTTGTTCGCCTTTCGGCTATCTCGGTCGGCTGAAGCCAACGAAGGCCATGATTCTTACAGTATGACCGAGTTTGTTCAGTTCACGCGCACAATAATGGGAAGCACAGTAGGCTTCAATACCAATGAGGACTGGCGGGATATTTGCAAACGTCACAAGAACCTTATAACTAGATATTGTTTTGTGGATCAGTAACTTGTCTGTCACATCTTTACCATGGATACTAAAGCGGATTCTTTGTGGAATGCCGCAAGAACAATGCCATAAAGTGAAAGTGATAGGGCGCCCTCTGAGGTTTTATCGAACCAGCTCATCTAGTATGGCAGAGCCGGATGAGGGCAATTTATCTCATTCGTTATACGAATTAGGAGTTTTAGATGGAAAATAAATATGAATCACATAGCTTTACTGCAATTGAAAGGTCATTATGAATATCGATCTCAGCAAGTATAAACCAGATGAGTATGGAACGTACTTGATTCCGTTTCACAGCGTGTTACTAGAAGCCGAAGTAGAGTTAATTATACCATCTGATAATGGCCACGTAGAAAATTGGCAACTTCAAATTGTAGAAAAATTTCTCCAGAAAGAAGAACAATTGATAGAAGTGTTGTACCAAGCACTCTTTAAGTATTATCAAGAAGGATTGCCCGATTTAAGAGCCCAATTTGGGAGTAGTGCTGATGAAATAGCTCCGATAATAGATCACATTGATCAGTTGAAGAGTTTGATTACTCCCACTGGTATTTGCATTGGCGAACTTGATCCATCTGAAGAAGCTGTCGGACTACTGTTCGAGTGTTCATGGGAACCTGAACATGGCCTTGGGATAATACTCAAAAATTGGATCGTTGAAGAGATTGGTGATCAAGATCTCGCTTTTACCCTTTAACGGGTCGCTGTGGTCGAACTGTTATTTCTAATGCGCTCCCAAATAGCCGCATGAACATGGGATGTTACAGAGGATAAAGCGACTTGAAGAGCTAAATGTAGGGCTAAAACTATACCCAGACTAATATATATGAGCCATTGGAAGGCAAGTAGGAAAAGTGGTTCCCTTAGCCATATATCATTTAAGCCGAGTTGGCTCGGTTCAAAGAGAATGGCTACTTCGCATTGGTTAGCTTCAGGATCAGATCTGGTTCGTGACATGGAGGTTTTTGATGATTAGGAAAGCAAGGCCAAGTGATTGCCTTGATTTAGCGGCTTTGTCACTACAGGTTTGGCTGCATACATATGCAATCCAAGGGCTGCGAGCAAAGCTTTCGCATTATGCTCTGTCGACGTTTACAGAGCATCGCTTCCAGCAGATTTTAAGTAACCCTGCATGCCAAATATGGGTTTACAGACAAGAAGACCATCTTGTTGGCTTTATCAGCGTTGATTTGGATTCAACATTCAATGATGGAGACCATGGGTATGAAGTCACAACATTATATGTGTCTGAGCATTTTCAGGGGCAGGGTGTTGGTAGAAAATTGCTGGATGAAGTTAAAGTTCAACATGGTGCTTCATTTTGGCTGTCCGCTTGGGTAAACAATCAAAAAGCGATCGATTTTTATCGAAAATACGGCTTCAAAAATGTTGGTGAATTAAACTTTGAGCTAGAGGGTGAACTGCATCAAAATCACGTGTTTTGTTACTCAGATGCAGCGAGTACGCAAATTCTGAAATAAGCCTAAATTGGCAATAAGGGAATAGATGTATATGGAAACAGAGAGACTGAAGTTACTTCCTCCTTCATTGGAGAATCAGCCGTTGATGCTCGAAGCGATATTAGAAAGTCAAAATGAACTCAGTATTTTCCTTCCTTGGGTTCCGTATGCATTAACTGAAGCTGAATCAATTGAAAATACCAAGCAAGCGATCAGTAACTTTGATAATTTTGAAGGCGAGTTACGCTATTCAATCATAGAAAAGGATACAGGCCGCTTTCTTGGTGCTATTGGGTTAATCATCCGCGATAAAACAGTACCCTTTTTTGAAATTGGTTATTGGCTGCGGACTTCAAGTGTGGGTTATGGTTTCATTTCAGAGGCTGTTAAGGCCGTAGAAAAATATGCATTTGAAGAGCTTAACGCTAACCGAATAGAAATCAAAGCGGCGGAGCACAACCTAAAAAGCCGATCCGTTGCAGAGCGTAGCGGGTATGTTTTCGAAGGGCTCCTGCGTAATGAAAGAAGGCTGCCGTCAGGGGAATTATCGGGCACAGCCATATATGCAAAAACGAGAGAACAAATAGCCCATCTTCAAAATGAAAGTCAGTGATCTCTATCGGTGTTGTTCAAGGCGGGCCTGAAAAGCGGATGTTTCACGCATTTCTTTCATTGCCCTGGTTCGCTCATGCAGCCTGACTATGTGGGATTGAGGGTAGTTAGATGTTTGGCGTTCATTTTTTGATGAAGGCATGTGTCCGTGATAAAACGTCAATGGGGAATCATGCTTAAATGTGTGGCAATATCAGGCAATGAGTGATTTTTGGAAAAGGAATTTCAGTGAAAATCAGCAAGTTCATACTCTTCTCTATGCTGTTTATAAACGCTGGTTGTTCAGCACTGATACCATGGGAAAAATCGAGTCGTGCTGATTCTACCTTGACGTGGACGGCGAAAAACCAGCGAGCCATTTGGTGGACTAAAAACTGGTCGTGCTATTCTGCATCGGGACGGTGTCATGACACTAAGTATACCGACCACAATGGAAAAAAATTAAATTTCGATGATGATAGCCTGACAAAATACGTACTGAATCACTTGTATGAAGAAATGATGTACTGGGGATTTGTTAGTACCTTAGGTTTTCGTGCGACAAAAGAGACATTGCCGACTAGCCTTGAGATTTGGCAAAAAACGATGAATTTCAATAGTCGGTACTGGGGAGCCTTGCCTTATCATTTCTATACCGTTTCTCTCAATCCTCACATTGTATTAATGGTGCAAAATAGATACAACGAATCTCGTCAGGAAATAGATGTTCTCGAGCATGAGGGAAGTCTTTTTTCTAATCGTAATGACTTTTATCAATTTTTCTTAGAACAGACGCCTGCATATGAAAGAACGTATGAAACCTCGCGGAACAAAGATAACTCTAGATATCCTCCTCTGTATGGTGGATTGACGACAGATTTTCAAGTGGAGTATAGGGTTAACTATTTAGTAACGAGAGACAATAAGCAGTTCGGTGAAATAAAAATTGTCACAGATTTTCCTAAGATTTGGCTTATTGATATGCGTTACCCTGATTTACCGCCTCAAGTTTTGGAAAACTTGGAGACTAACAAAGTGCGTTATGCCATTGGTAATGATGAAGTGTTGGAATTCTTCTGCCAAGATGGGTTGTGTAAAACAATGCGAATAGATTCATTCTGAGTAAAACCGCCCCGAAGAGGCGGTTTTTATTTAATATTTACTTGTCGGTAGGGTTAGGAATAGGATTCGTTGGGTAGAAATATTCCACGGTGTATCTGAATGACGGTAAGGCAATGTTGTCATGGTCAACATCAAAATAGGCCGTTTCAATTTTCAGATCTTGGAATCCCCGCTTGTTGAGTCTTTCCGAGTGTGTTTCTACGTTTTCTGCCAGGGTAGATTGTAGTGCGCCAGTCATTAGGAACTCGGTATCCCACACCTCAGATGCGGCATAACGGTCATCAACCAGTTGGTCAAAGTAATCATTGAATTCATGAATTTGGTGGTTGAACGTGTGACGAAACGCAGGATCATACGCCGCATAGGCATTAAAGACAGGATCAAAAGGATCATCCAACATCATGATGGTGCCTGCCATGTTACCGCCAAATGAATAACCCACCAGCAGTCGCTGTTTAGGGTCGATGTTGTAATCATTTTCTATCTGCGGGATGAGTTCTTTGCTTAAGAACTTAAAGTAATTATCAAGGCCTGGTTGAATGTAATCTCGCTGCCTCTGGTTACGCGGGCCTTCGCCAATACTGACCAAGATCACTTGCGTGCCGAGTTCATCCAATATGGCGTCGTATTCGCTACTGGTCCACTGTCCATCGGTGGCATAAATTACAGGGTAGGGGTAACCATCAGCGTCATAATCTGCAGGTGTGTGAACGTAAATCGGGTATTCATGTGTACCAATTTTATGGTTTAGAAGGTCGATGGTATACGCAGATTTTAAACGGTAGGTCGGTTCGCCATAGCGCTCGTAGAGAGAGTAGTCATGTTCTTTGTCACCGCCGCTATTACAACCCGCAACAAAAGTGATGGCGAGGATCATCCATGATTTTTTGAATTTCATAAACATACAGTGTTCTATCCTTATAACTATTTAATAGCCAACAACGCCAATATCTTGAAATGAGATATCGGTAAATGAACTGCACGTACCGTTTCACTATTGAATGGAGACGATCCACCTCTCTGAAATTTAGGGATTGATGAGTGAGCACATTATGGTGAATGTTAGGGATTTGCTATAGGGATAAAATAATACTGAGAGAAGTGTCAAATATATAATTGATACGAAGGTGGTTTATTATTGACGTTGTGCTCGCGCCATCATTTTATAAAAAAGGGTTCTGAGACAGGAAAATTCAGGAATCATTGGCTGCCGTTCCAATTATCCTCAGTAAATCGTGATAATTGATTATTCATACTTCTGTCACAATTTCGTATTGCCGTGGTGATTCGAGTCACAAAAGGTACAAATGGATCGCTGTTGGCAGGAATTTATAAATATCGCTCGCCTCACGTGTCAATTTTATGACGAATTACAATTGGGTTTAAATTGACCTGTTTTAGTTTGTATATAAATTTTAATTGATGGGTTAATTATTAGGATATATATCCAATAATCTTAAGTGGATAATATATTAAAATGATTTACTCCTCATTATTACTCTTAAACGTCACAAATCGATAAATATCCCATCATTTATCTTGTCTTGATTTGTTGTAACTATTATCAATTACCTCTTGCTCCCTTATTCCATATTATCAAGCATATTCCTCATGCGTATTTTACCTATGGCTTTTCTGCATATTTACAATCTGAAACATGATAGTTAGTCTCATTACAGGTTTTAACAAGTTTGTAATATTAGAAATCACGTTGAGGTGAGTATGAAGGGGTGGGAAAAAGGATTTACCCTTATTGAATTACTGTTCGTCGTGGCGATTATCGGGGTATTAGTAACGATTGCCGCGCCGGCCTATACACAGCATGTCCAAGAGGCTCGCCGTGCTGATGTGCAGCAGTTTTTGCTCCAGCAAGTCGCCATTTTAGAACGACAGTTTACGCGTTTAGGCGGTTACCCAGACAGTTTTACGGTCAGCCCGACAGAGCACTATCGCTTTACGTATGAAGCATCGACTGCCGCGACATTAACGCCGGGTAATTTGAATGATTCCATGACGTTCACGTTAACGTCTATCCCGCAAGGGGCACAATCCGGTGATGAGTGTGGCAACTTGAGTATCAATCATGCAGGGCAAAAAAATGCCGTTTTGCCTCATTGCTGGAGGTAGTGTGATGGCGCAACGGAAACAGGGTGGTTTTACAATCTTAGAACTGTTTGTGACCATCAGCATTGTCTGCATTTTAGCGGCTGCCGCATTACCTTCCTTTTCTTCGCAAGTGAAAAACGAACGTATCGTCACCAATGCGAATCAATTGCACAGCGTGGTGAAGTTTGCCCGTGGCGAAGCGGCCAAACGCGCTGAGCAAATCAACTTAGTGGTGTTGGACACCAAGTGGTTAGTCAAAATCCATGCCGGTACCCCAGAGGAAGAAACGCTGGCGGAATTTATGCCTTCACATCCTTCTGTGTCTATTAGCAATCTAAGAAATATGACGGTGTCAAAAACCGGCGCAATGCCGACGGCGCAATTCATTATTACAGACGGCGATAGCCAAACGGCTGATCGTTACCTGTGTGTGTTTTCCAGTGGACAGAGTGTACTCAAGAAGGAGGCGAGTTGTTTATGACGTTACAGCATCCGTCACAACGTGGTTTTTCCTTGATAGAGGCGTTAGTGGCGTTATTTATCTCGAGTGTCGCGCTATTGGCATTGGCAGCGGGTCAACTTAAGTCCCTTCAATATGCCAACAATAGCTTTCAGTACACCTTGGCCATGATACAAGCCAACAATGCGGTAGAGCGGGTATGGAATGATGCTTGTGCCCTGCAGCATGGCGTAAAAGAATTTGATCAGCCCTATATCGATACGACGTTATCGCCGGATCTCCCCGGTTATACATTGACGTTAGTCGGGGTGGAAGCGCACGCCTTTACCAATAACTTTACCGTGAATGTCGCATGGGATGATACCCGCGTGAATGATGAAGCGCGCAGTGAAAATCAGATTAACGTGAATGTAACCTTCCCTAAATTGCCGAGTCGTTGCCATGCCATTTAAAAACAAAAAATACGCGGGTTTTACCTTGGTGGAGTTATTGGTGGGGATGGCTGTGAGCATGATCCTTATTATGGGCAGCATCATGGGCTATTCCTCCATCAAAGGCGTTATCCAAAGCAGTAAGAATATAGAAAATGCCCAAGAAGTGTTGCGTTTCAGCACAGAGACGTTCACGCGCAGCCTGAAACAGGCCAAGCACGTGACCATCTCACACATTGGCCAGATAGAAACCAAACAAGCGGCCAATACTGTCGCATGTGACGGATCTCGCCCCACCGCGCCTTATACCGAAACCTTTAGCCGCAATGGTATGCATTTACAGTGCAACATCAGCGGGCACCTCCAAACGATTATGACGGGGTTGCACGATATCGCTTTTGAGCGCACAGAGAATTTGGTTTCAATCACCGTGACACCGCTGGCACAGGACGGTGAAGTAGCGGGCGTCGGGGCCGCAGCCCCTGTTCAAATCGATATAGCCCTGACAGGGATTATTCTCACTAAGGCGACAGGAGGTTAAAGGTGCCGAGGTTATATGTAATGCGATTTTCATCGAAACCGGCCATGCAGCATGCCAAGCCACATACAAATTCACTCACAAACATATTCACAAAACAGCAGCATTCCTCACAACAAATCAGACAACACGCTATACATCATGCTAAACAGCATCCGGAGCGAGGGTTTGCTTTGGTTGGCGTGCTGGTCGTGAGCATGATTGCCGGCGGTTTAGTGCTTAATTCCATGAAAGACAATATTACTCAGGAGCGATTAAGCGGTAATTTCCAAAAAAAGACCAACGCGCGCTTAGTGGCAGAGAAAGGGGTCTTTGATACGTATAATTACCTCAATGAACAACTGGCGTTACATCCGGAAAAAAGCCTGGAACAGCTGCTTGTCGGGATGGAAACGGCTGGCAATGTCCCTGGCTTAGCAGGCATGGCGTATGCACTGACGCTGGAAACGTCTGCCGGCAGCAACACCTTGGGATTACAAAGTGACGGGGTGCGCTTTGATGGCAAAACGGTGTTAAAAGCCAATTTTAAGCTGGAGACGGGGAGTTCTACCTCATCGTCAGCCTTTGGGCGCGGCATTGTGGGGTGTGACAGGGTCGCGATCAGCGGCAGTGGCAAAATTGACAGTTATAACTCGGTACTGGGGGATTACGGTCAGATCTTGGTGGATGGTTCGCAAAATATCGCTGGGAACGCGACGGTGAGAACGCTGAACGATAATGACTTGGTGGAGTTATCCGGTACCGGAACAATTGATGGCAATGTGTTTGCGGTCGGCAACGTGGAGTTATCCAGTTCAGCCAATATTACGGGGAATCTTTACAGTAATGGTGCCATCCATATGTTCAGTAACAGCACCATTGGTGGCGATGTCTTTTCTTATCAGCATTATTTTCAGCAAAATGGCAGCGTTTCTGGCTCTATCCATGCGAATACCTATGTGAAAATTGAGCAGACCAAGGTTGAGGGTGGCATTGTGTCGTCCGGTTATATTACCGCAACGGGTGAAAGTATTGGCGGGGCGATGTTAGCTAATGGGGATATTACGTTACGTCAGGTCAGCGCTTTGGGGATCGCCCAAACCTATGGCAATTACTCCCAATATGAGGGGAGTGTCGATGGGGTAAAAGCCAAGCAAAATGTCTCGCTACTGACGACCAATGCCATCATCAATAATGACAATTTAGCCTATGCAGGAGTAGGCAGCTTCGCCAAAGAGTGGTCTGGCGCGCCTGATTCCGATTATTTGAACCCGCCTTATAAGGTTGACCCGCCTGAGCCCGCCATCCCGGTTGTGCCGCCTGTTGAGATGCTGCCCATTGATGATGGTGTTTTGGATGTCAGTGATCCGAATGATATGACCTGTGATCCTTTGGGGATTGAGAATCAGGTGCTTATTGTGGAAGATCATGCGCCACATGCCAAAGATTTGGATGTGAATGATACCGGCGCAGACACGACCGTGTATACCTTGAGTCATACTCTGGGTGAGTTTAGTCGGTGGCCGGGATCACCAGGTTCAAAGCCCACTCCCATTGCAGCACGCACCGCGCCATTTATTGGGGTCGATCAGCCCATACTGATGTATGACAACGCCAATATTAAGGGCAAGTTGGAGGTAAAACCCGGCCACCATGTCGTGATGTTTGCGAAAGGTAACTTCATTATGTCTGGCGCGAGCTCATTAACGATCCCTGAGAACAGCAGTCTCACCTTGATTGTGAAGGGGGATTTAATCATAGGCGCAGGGGCAGAAGTGATCACGCCGCCTCATGGTTTAACCGCCGACGGGTTGCCGGTGTTCTCCATCTTTAGTTCGTACAGCGGAACGGGGGTGTATATCACCGGTGGTGTTGAGCAAGTGTATGCAGCGATTTATGCGCCATTGACGGATATCGCCATCAGCTCCAGTGTTGGCTTTAAGGGGTCATTACTGGGGAAATCGGTCACGGTGACAGGGGATGGCGGCGTGCACTACGATGAGGCGATTGGGGATGCCGAAGTCGGAAAAGTCACGGTGACGTCACCGCCGAATCTTGTTTTTAAAGGATGGCAATCTCTGTAAATTGTTCCTTAAGATGATAGAAGCGCACAGTAAAAAGGAAATAGCCTTATTACTGTGCGCTTTTTTGATCACTCTTCTTTTTTTCTCACACCTTGAACACGAACAATCAGCTCGCTCAGATCTTTGGCTTTCACAATACGCTTTTGTGTTTGTTCAAATTGAGGACGACGACGCTGGTTGATTTTCTTTGAATGATTGTTCATGG
The DNA here is from genome assembly GCF_001029435.1 of Photobacterium aphoticum. Lineage (GTDB taxonomy): Bacteria > Pseudomonadota > Gammaproteobacteria > Enterobacterales > Vibrionaceae > Photobacterium > Photobacterium aphoticum. Next base: position 68,088 of record NZ_LDOV01000022.1, read on the forward strand.
CGTTGGTGCTTTTTCCTAGTGATGCAGTGCATTATTGTTATTTATGATTTTCATCAACCAGATGAGCGCTGGCTGGTAGTGGCACTATAAAACGCAGAACGTGAAGGAATCGTGATTTTTTGGGAGGAAAGTCACTTTTTTTGGCGGTGTAAGTACGGATAGTTGTCTGTTTTATAGGCGATTGAACGGGAATGGGTCATATTGCCTTAAGCCAAGTTTGAGAAATACGTTATGCATCGTGAATGAAGGAAGGAAAATATGGATATCAAACCTGTACATAAAGCAACGTGTCATTGTGGGGCCGTAGAGTTGGCATTGACGATGCCCAATGGATTGGAAGATCCACGTCGCTGTTCGTGTTCAATGTGCAGAAAGCGCGGGGCGATTGCCGCTTCAGTACTGCTTGAGAACCTGAAAGTGGTAAAAGGCGAAGATAATCTGACGCTTTATCAATTTAATACCATGACGGCCAAACATTACTTCTGCAAAACCTGCGGGATTTATACCCATCACCATCGCCGTTCCAATCCTCATCAGTTTGCGATCAATGTTGCGTGCTTGGAAGGCGTGAATCCGTATGAGTTGGAACCCGTTAGGATCACCGATGGGATTAATCATCCGTCAGATGCGAGTTAATGAAACCGTTTGTTTGAGAAGTGAGCATATAACCATAAATCAAGGAATGATGATGGGATTAGGGGAATTACTGTTTTTTATACCGGCCTGTTTTGCACTGAACATGACGCCGGGGCCGAATAATTTGTTGTCGATGAACAATGCACGTTGTTATGGCTTTCAGTCAGCATTGCTTGCGGGTATGGGGCGGATTGTGGCATTCGCGGGGATGATTGCCTTGACCGCATCTGGTTTGACTGTGGTGCTGTATGCGTCTGAAACGGTCTTTTTTCTGATTAAAACGATAGGGGCGATCTATTTGCTTTGGATTGCCTATCAACTGTGGCGTTCAGAAGCGAGTCTAGTATCAGATAGCCAGCAAATCCGAAACCGTTGGGGGTTAGCCAAACAAGAGTTCTTCCTTGCTGCGGGTAATCCTAAAGCCATTCTTATCTTTACGGCGTTTCTGCCTCAGTTTGTCGATGTGTCAAAAGACATTAATGCACAGTTTTTCGTATTGGGCGGTGTGTTCTTACTGTTAGAGGTCGCCGCTATTTCCCTGTATGCCTTGTGTGGGCTGTACTTGAGACAGTGGTTTACACAACCGCACATGGCACAACGTTTTAATCGTGTGTGTGCTGCGTTTCTTTCGGTGTTAGGCATCAATTTGCTGCTTGAGCGCTAATCGTTACGGATACATTGAATGACTGGGACGAGAGCAGGGACTCGGCATGGGTTTGGAATTGGGAATGGGAGAAGGTGAGGGATAAATTTCGATTTCGTCTCAAATATGACAGAAAGTAGCTGGCATGGATGCATTGTTTCAACTTGTGTGCTGAATGCCACTGAATGTGCTTTATATTCTGTATATATAAGTGATATGAATTTTGAATTGGACGACGTGTAGATGATTAAGTGATGACATTGCTTTGTAACAACAGATAAATGTTATGTGATGTGAGAATTGTTGCTTTATTAAAAGGATTGAAATATGCACTTTCATCAAGAATGCCGTAGTCCAAAATCCCGCTTAACGTCTTTCTTATTGACCTTTGTTCTAGGTCCATTCGGTTTATTTTATACTTCTGTGCCGGGGGCGCTGGTATTGTCATTCGCAACGGTTGCTTCCATTATCACTGCGCCTAATACGGATGAGGTTGTTTTGATCGGCTCTATGCTGAAGTATTGGATCTTGGCAATCGGCATGGGGGATCTGGCGACCATGATGCATAACCGTCGCCTCGTCAACTAGCGCCTTAATGTGACTGATATATCGCGTTAAATCGGCACGTTGGCGATATGGCTTAACGTGCCGGTTGTCGTTTTACATGATGATTTTCATGTGCTGACTTTAAAGTACAGGCTTTCACGCAATCAAAGATTATTGAAGGTTTTTGGCCATTTGTTGTGTGATGCGTTTTAAGGCTGCCAAATCTTCTGTGGTTATTCCCGCTGTTAACTGCTGACTCATCTTTTCATCTATCCCACTAATTTGCGCCATGATGGCTGCACCGCTGTTTGTCAGAAGCAGGCGCTGGCTGCGTTTATCGTCAGGATTGGGCACCTTTTCAATATAGCCTTTCTCGATGAGTGTATTGAGCAAGCGGGTCACTTGCGCTTTGTCTCGGTTCAAAAATTGCACAATGTCATTGGCAGTACAAGGCGATTTTCGATCAATGATTTTAATCACACGCACATGCATAGGCGTCAGAGGTAATCCTAATTGTTCAATATGATCATGAAGTTGGCGTTTCATGATATGAACAAGATGGAGCAGGCTATCGAGTGATGTGTCATGGGCCATAGAAGGATCTCTTAAAATATGGTTGATAATATCAACTATGCGATCTATAGTTGACATTATCAACTTAAAGCGTGTGATGTGCAAGTGAGGCTAAGCACTAGAAGCTAAGCACGAAAAGCCTAGCTTGTTAGGCCTGTTTATCAAACATAGGAGAGATCGTGTGAGCCATTCTGCCAGTGAACGATCACCAGAGACGGTAAAGTCAGGTTCATCCACGCAGTGGAGCGTGTCTGGTGTGTTAGTGCTTGCGGCTTTCATCGCCGTGATGTGCAGTATTTTTACTGGCGTGATGACGTACCGCAATGTGGGCTTCAGCGATACTTTCTTCCATGACTGGCTGCGTGCCTTCGGCATGGTCATTCTTACCGTTAAGCCTTTAGCGCTGATGAGCATGTGGGTAGTCAGTCGCATTGTAGGTGCCTTAATGCCAAAGGCGAAAGAGGCGACCCGAAACTTGGTTATCGGGGTGATCATGGCGTGTGTGATGGAGTCCATCATGGCATTTATGGCAGCAGCGAGTCATTTTGGATTTACGGACATGCATGTGTTTTTAGCCGGCTGGTGGAATGGGTTGATGGCGGCTTTACCGGTGAGTCTTGTGGTGATGCCAATCATGGCGATCACTGTCAAACCGAAAATTAAACAATTGCTTCACCGTTAATGACATTCATAGCGATGAATGCACCGAAGAACAGAATAGAGACAGAGGTTTATGATGAATACACCAGATAAAAAGAAACGTGGCCACGAATACCGTATCACCATTGAAGAGGTGGGCGAAGCGAAAACATTGACGTTTACCGTTCAGGATCGTGAAGACTTGATGGCAATTGTCGAGAAAGTAAAGCAGGGCAGTGGTCTGGAAGAAAATGACGCAACACGCGTTGGTGTGGCATTGCGATTGTTAGGACCCGTGATGATGGCTGATCGCAAGCATCCGCTGTTTGCGGACTTTATGCCGCACTTTAGACAGTTTATGAATAACCTGAAGAAGACGATCAAATCAACGGTAGCATCGGCAGAGCAAGGTGATGACCGTTAATCAGCCATCGTAAGCACCGCGAACCGCTCAGACCGAACAGCAAGTTGAGAGCGGTTGCGTTGTTTATATCATGGGGTGATGCTTAGGTGACAGCTAATTCATCATCTAGCTCATCATCAAATGCGTTGCCTACTTTTTCGTCTACTATTTTTCTGCATGTAGTGACAGTGTCACTTTTTAAAGGAGCAATCACTGTCATATCACAAGCAGGGATCCCCATGAAGGTTGTGAGGGCTGTGATGTTCTCTGTGACCAGATTATACGCCAATGTAGAAAGTGCCTGGATATTGTCGTCTGTGACGTTATCCATATTGTCATCCGCATCATTCAGATCCGTTTGCAGGCGCAGGTAGTTATCACCCAATAATACCTGCATTTGATGATCTGCCGCGTCAGATACCCCATCAAACATACAACTCATCGCCGGTAAGGCCCAGCCTACTTTGCCCCAGTCTTTGGCTTCCTCATAGGGAATGGAACGTACCAGTTCCCCGGTTCCTAATGAAAGCACCTTGATCGCTTCATTGGGAAAACGTTTTTTGGCTTCAACATACGCAGAAACGGCAGGGTTATTCATAAATACGCCACCGTCAATGAGGGCGCGATGGGTATTGTTAATGCATACGCGAGCGGGTTCAAAGTAAGTGGGCGCCGCAGTGGTGGCTCTGGCTGCGTGACGCATCAGCACATCTTGGCTATGTGTTTTCCAACTTTTGAAGAAAAAGGGTTCACGGGCTTCAATGTCGTAGCTAGTCACCATGACATCCGTCACCGCTGTCTGCATGGTAGCATTGCCAAAATATTCAGCCAGAACTGACTCTAAGCCATCGCTGGAGTATTTCTCATCGGCCAGCCCGCCCACAGATGCGACCCCTTGCAAAAGCGAGCGGGGGAAGATGTCTTTACCACGATGTTGATAGATATGCACTAACTCAGCAGCGGTAAAAGGACGAGCCTCTCCTGGCTTATTGAGTGATAACCCTAAAGAAAGCATGCCCCCGGTGGACGTGCCGCACATCAAATCAAACATTTCACAGCAGGCTTGGCCACTGAGTTGTTCTAATTGCTTGAGGATCAGGGCCGGAATAATCCCACGAATGCCACCGCCATCAATGGCCAGTACGTAGCGCATAGTTTTCCTGTTCGTTATGTTCGGGTCTGAGATGAATGCCATCAAGTTTGATTTTAAAGTGTGTTAATCCTGTGGTGATATGGCTGCTGCTAAGTTGTGAGAGGAAGCTCACTCAAAGAGATATGTCTGTCATCTTGATGTAACGGTGCGCACGACATTTTCACTGGAATATTCGTGTTGCCTCTTTACTTTGGATAAGGTGATAGATTCATCTATTCACAGAAAATTGATAGGGTAAACAACAGGCTAATGGTTCGAGTGAGTACCTCTGCGAACACTTCGTGGACACTTCGTGAACACATTCGTGGACACATTCGTGAACACATTCGTGAACACATTCGTGAACACATTCGTGAACACATCATCAAGGAGAGATAATGAGCAGTACAAAGAAGCCGGTTGGGATAATCTTAATTGCGATATACGGTGGTCTAGGAGGACTCTTTAGCACACTGGGTGGTGTCGGTTTGCTGATGATGTCTTCCTCCATTCCCGATTTTCCATTTTGGATCCATGCCATGGCGCTGGTCAGTTTCGTGTTTGGTATAGGTCTATTGTTCTCGATTGTTGGCTTGTTGACCCTGAAATCATGGGGTTGGACGTTAACCAATATGTTATATGCGGTGTCTATTCCGCTAGGGGCGTTGTCGGTATTTCCAATTTATCCTGACGCTGAGTTCTCAATCAGTAATGTGGTGATGCAGCTGATCAGCATTGGTTTAGCCGCGTTTATTTTGGTGTATATCCGAAAACCTCATGTGAAACCGCTGTATCGTTAAAGACGCCGTCATAAAGAGCAAGGACCATAAAGAGAAAGAAAAGAGAGATAATAAAAAAGGGACAATGAATGGAAACGGATAAACCATCAGGCAACAGACTGCATCTTGCAATATCCACGCATGATATAGAGGCCACCGTCGACGATTATTCCAAGCGGGTAGGGGCACGTCCTTGTTTGCACATTGCCGGCGAATACGCGTTGTGGCGCACGGCGCTTCTGAATTTGTCCGTCAGAAAAACGACCGATACACCCAGCGGTGTGGTGCGACATGTAGGTTGGGAAGTGCCAGACACGGCACCGAACAGTGAAGTCTTTACCTGCGAAACAGATGTGAATGGCTTAGTGTGGGAGCGTTTTACCGCGCAGCAACAAGCGGATGAGATCAATGACATTTGGGTGGATGAGCACTATCAGCCTAATCAATCGAATAAGTGAATAATAGATTGCACACTTACCGCATTTAAAAACAAAAACGCCGATCTTGATTAAGCAAGATCGGCGTTTTTCTTTTATTGATTCTGAATCACTCGCGTGACAGTGAAGCCGTTAGATTGCCCAACCACCTAAGTAGAAGACAACCAGTACCAGTGTGATGATTACGGTACCGATGTTCAGCTTCTTGATATCACCCGAGAACAGGCGACCAATCACCAAGCTTACAAAGCCCAGCATAATACCGGTGACGATGTTACCGCTCAGGATGATAAATACTGCACAAATAAGGCCAGACATCGCATCAACAAAGTCGTCGAAATCCAACTTGCTGACGTTGCTCAGCATCAACAAACCTACGTACATCAGGGCGGGAGCCGTCGCGTAAACAGGCACAAGGTAGCTCAGTGGTGACAGGAAGATCATCAGTAGGAACAATACGCCAACAACGCTTGCCGTCAGGCCGGTTTTACCGCCAGCCGCTGTACCGGCCGCAGATTCAATGTAAACCGCCGCTGGTGCGCCACCTACTAAACCAGAAAACGCAGAACTCATGGAGTCAGCGGTCAGCGCTTTGCCGCCGTTGATGATGTTGCCATTTTTATCCAGCAGGTTTGCTTGGCCGGTAATCGCACGGATAGTGCCTGTCGCATCAAAAATAGCCGTCATTACTAACGCCAATACTGATGGCAGCACCGCTGCGCTTAGTGCGCCTTTGATGTCCATTGAGAAGATCAGTGATTCGCCGTCAGCGTTAGTCAAAGACGGTAGGGCAAACAGGCCTTGGAACGTCACTTTCTCATCGAAAATCAAACCCAATACCGATAGCACGACGATAACCATCAAAATGCCACCCGGTACGCGGCGTTTTTCTAAGCCCAGAATAGCGGCCAAGCCAAGTACCGACATTAGCACAGGGAAAGAAGAGATATCGCCTAGCGCAACCGGTAAACCCGCACCCGGGTTTTTCACAATAAGGCCCGTACCGTTTGCTGCAATCAATAGTAAGAACAGGCCAATACCAATACCTGTACCGTGTGCGATACCAAATGGCAGGTTATTAAGAATCCAAGTACGAACGCCAGTAACACTGATCAGGGTAAAAATGACACCCATCAGGAAGACCGCACCCAGGGCAACCGGAACCGGTACGCCTTGACCCAGTACCAGGCTGAATGCAGTAAAAGCAGTCAGAGAAATCGCACACCCGATTGCCAGTGGCAGGTTAACCCACAAGCCCATGAGTAAAGAACCGAAAGCGGCCACTAAACAGGTTGCGACGAAGGTGGCACCCGCATCAAACCCAGCTGCACCCAGCATGTTAGGCACCACGATAACAGAGTAAACCATGGCTAAGAAGGTGGTTAAACCAGCGATAACTTCTTGGCGCACGCTGCTGCCACGTTCACTGATCTTAAAAAATGAATCGAGGTTCATTTTGCGGGATGACATAAAAGACTCACAAAAAACTGGGGTAAACGATTGCGGGGGATTCTAACGTCTACGAAAACGTTTGCAACATAAAAATGTGCATTGTTTATATAAAATGGACAATCAAAATGTTCAATTTTGGAAAGTCAGCGTATTTCCTCTGAGCTGCTATGTTTAGATTGTTTTGCCATTGCTCAGTAATGCACGTCGGAGGTTGCATGATTTGCAAAAAAGATAGGGCATGACGAATGTTTTTTTCGTTAACTGCTTGTTTATGCGGGCCTCTTTATAGACACTAGATTGAAATGTGGGTGAAATGTTAACAATTTATAAGTGGTTAACATGCCCCGTTGCTGTGGTAGGCCGTGGAACGCATAGGTGGAGGATAACCATGAGTCAGGAAGCATTGAAATTAGCCGTCTGCGAACGCGCATTGTTGTTGTTACAGGCACAGCCTAACGCTTTTATTGTACCGATTTACACATCGGTTGAAGCGCAGTTACACTGGCTGATTGATTATTTTTCGGGGAAAGAAACGGACATGAAACGCCTGCATACCCTGACATTTGGTCATTACGCTGTCAGGGAGCTATCACCGCGTTACGGGGAGCTGTATGCCGGTTTGAATGCTGCGTTTTATGTGGCAGAGAAAACCCGCGAAGGGGTGAAGGTGGATGTGAGTCTGCTTGAAGACTTTCTGGCCACGCGTGTGTAAGGGCTGTTTACCCATAGGACCCCATTGGTTTGCACTCAACGCACCAACGCACAGGAAAGAGTACAATGGGCATCCGTTGTGCGGCCAAAGTTATGGGTATGACTGGCTCGCGGGGTGACTTAAATTTCTATGAACGATTTAACACCGTTGTACACCGTACAACAAGGAATGTGTAAATGAGAAAAGCCCGTTGTCCGCATTGCCAGTATGAAACGGAAGAAGTGCCCATGTCGCGGTTGTGTACCGAGTGTCTGACATTCAGTGCGGATTGGTATGTGTATGATTGGCAAGCGTACAGGCAGTTAGCGCGATGGGCGATTCGTGCCAATGCCGTCTTGCTTGCATTGTGTGCATTTAATGGGGTGATCATTCTCCGGTCAGGTGCCGAAAACGTGATTCAAGCCGCTATATGCCTCTTGGCGATACCGGCCATCATCGGTATTGTGGTGAACTTTAGACGTATCCATTGCCCTGAAAAATATCACGGCCACCGATTCAGAGATATTTTCACGTGGCGAACCCGTCGCCAAGAGGGCAAACGGAGTTAGTCAGCGGTTTACCAAGGAGAACGGTGAACCATCACAAAAGGAATTGAGCATGAAGAATGTTGTGACGGTGTATTACCAGCACCGAACAGACGGTACAGAGTTAGTCGATCACGAAAAAGTGGTGACGTCTCATGAAGCTCTGTGTGACATTATTGATCGTTACCCGTGGGCTGAAGAGGTGGTTCTGACGGAAAAGTGGGGAGAAGGAGGAGGCTTGTTTTTCCTGCTTGGGGATATTAAGCGCCGTTATGCCAGTTTTCAATTAGTCCCGACGGATATCGACAGTGGGCTGCTTAGTGTTGATATTGTGCAGAAGCCTGGTTTTTTGGGAACATTTGGCCGTAAGTCGGTCACCGCGCAATTTGATGTGGTCTCTATCACTGATGCCAAAGTGACACTGCAACAACTCTTCGATTTTTCTATTGAAGGCCTTTACGAGAAATACCAATCTTAATTTGAACGGCTATCCTGCCCTCAATTGCTTGCGATGATTCATTATGACTAAATACGCCATGCTCTTTGCATCTGCACTGTTGTTACCGACAGGTTTATTTTCATTACCTGCCAATGCGTGGAATTTTACCGGCCATGTGGTGATAGGTGAGATTGCCTACCAAAACCTGACGCCTGCTGCCCGAAAGCAGGTGGATTTTCTTACAGATACGGCGTACATCGCATTACCGAGCAAAATACAGCGAGTCATGGATAGCAACCATAATGTCAGTGCGTTTGCTGAGTTATCGATAGTGCCGGATATGATCCGAAAAGATCCGGCACAGCGTGTTTGGAAAATGATGGGTGAGACGATTCCAGCATCACTGAACCAGTGGGATGAAAAAACGACGGGGCCTTGGCATTATATCAATTACACGTACCCGGCCTCGTCAGACTGTGATTTTATTCGCGAGCCTAATATTGAAATGGCGACTGCTGCGTTGTATGAGTCCTTTCAAACACAACCTCAAGCGGCCAGTTTGATGTTCTTGATACATTTAACAGGGGATGCGCACCAACCGACACACACGGTGGCGAAAAGTGTGCATCGATTATGGTGCAGTTCTGATTATGGCGGTAACAAGTACACGCTCAAGGTGCCACAAGAAAATCTTCATCATCTTTGGGATGACGGATTAGGCTTACTAGAGAAGAAGATGCAGGCCGACAAATTGGCACAATCTTTACAAGCAAAATACCCACGTACGTCGCTACCAGAATTAAAAAGTGTTCCTGTGGGTGATGTGAAGCAATGGGTAGCAGAGAGTGTGGCGTTGGCACCACTGGCTTACAGTGTGAAAAAGCAATCAACGCCCCCAAGTGAATACTATCAACAAGGACAATTGGCGGTAGAAAAACGGTTGGTGTTAGCGGGATACCGATTGGCGGATATGCTTAATCACAGGTTTGAATCTGCGAGCGATTAATACGACAGCAATTAGCGTGACGCCTTTAATGATAGATCTGATTATTACATTGCTATGGATCTTGACTCGAAGTTTAGTGCTTTATAGATGGTGAACGGCGCAATCTTATTTATTCACTCATAAGAAGTGGTAGATTTCTCTACGGCGTGTTGGCGGGCAATGTGTTACCCCGGTGACAACGCGCATTACTTGTTGGGTAATGTCATTTCATTGAATGAAACCAAGGATGTGTTGTATGTCGTTCATTTTTACAATGTTGTTAGTTATTTATCTTGTCATCGGCTCGTTGGTCACACTTGGACTGCTAGGGTTGCAGCTATGGCGCGGCGCGATGTTGTTTGATATGTCCGAAAATGGTGAGACACCGTTTCGCTACAAAGTGAGTTACTTCATTGTGATGGGGCAGATTTTCCCTATTTTTTATATCGCATTCATCAAAGAAATTCTGGCATTGGTGGCATCAGTACGTAATGGCGAGCAAAGCAATCTTAGTCTGGCCAAACAATAAGCTGAATTGCGTTTTACTCTTCGCTCAAGGAGCGCGTTATCATCATGGAAAAGTGTGGTCAATGCCGTCAGTTTACCCGCACGCCGGATAATCAGAAGGATCTCTGTGGTGCATGGGAACAACCCACAATAGCCACCCGTGCGGCATGTGAGTTTTTCTTACCCAAAGCGGGTTTCCGTCGTCGAGAGCATGGGTTTGTAGCGGGAAATGGAACGACAACGGCGTCGGACGAGTAAGCAGAATCACACAGTGTGTGGCATGAAGCTTCATGAATAAAAAAGTGTGAATGAGAATAAACGAAGACCAAACAGGCATCCTTAACGGGATGCCTGTTTGTTTTTTGAGGGGGCTTCCTGAATGGCTCTATTGGCTATTTGCTTCAGACGTCGGTAGACGGTTACAACATCCACTGTACACCGCGTGATCAGGCATGGTGATAATCACTTCATGCTGATAGACGAAATCACTCATACCATCGGTACATTGATTGGTTTGATGCAGCGCGAGTGAGATAGGGGACTCCGCCTCTTTATTAATGGCCTGCATCACCCAGCGATTGGTATGGTTGATACTGCTGCTGTAGAAATTGATGTTATAAAGCGTTTCCTCCCCACTCAAATCAGAGAAAATCAGTGCTTTACCTTTTACATCGATCCCCCAAAAAGGTTCTGTACCTAAACACCTGAGCGTTGGGGATGAAAGCATACTGTCTTTGAGTTGTTTTTGCTGGGTGTTCACGGAGGTGTCCACGGATGTGTTCACGGAGGTGTCCACGGATGTGTTCACGGAGGTGTCCACGGCTGTGTCCACGGATGTGCTTGCAAATGCGTTCGTGAATGCGTTCGTGAATGCGTTCGTGAATGCGCTCGTAAATACACCCGTTGAAAGCAACAGCGTCAGGCTCAATGCCAATGTCTTTTTCATTCTTGTCCTTGAAATGATGGATGGAGAGATCACTACGCTCTGCCTGAACAGAATAAAAAACAATATGCAAAATTTAAGGTTGAGAGAGATTTCAAAGTTTTGGCTGAGAGCAATGTCAGCAAGGGATAGGCAATGATGAGGAAGGAAAAAGAATGGCTCGAAGAGAAGGAGGCTCACCACAAGCGTGCGGTGAGCCAAAATTCATCGCGACAAAAGCCGCATTAATGCTGATTAAGCCGAAGGCTTCAGTAGCTGACCCAAGTAGCGAACAACGTGCGAAGCATCATTTGCTGTTAGGGTAATCTTGCCGATGATCGCTTTAGCGCGAGGATCATCTTCACTCAATGCAGCTTTCACTTTTGCGTTCATCGCATTCGCATTTTCCAGCTTTTGCTTACAGTCTTCAAACAGCGCATGCAAAATCTGCAAATCCACTTCACCGCCTTTCTGGAACATGTTTGCGGCAATGTTGTACACCGTGTGAAACTTGTTCGCCGTGTCTTTTTTGTCGCCTTGTGCTTCATTCGCCCAGTCTTCAGCCCATTTCTGGAAGATAGTGGCGATTTGTGGGTTTGGAGCAATGGTTACTTGTTGCATTCAGTGTGTCCTTAGCCGTTCAAGCGAGTGTTGCGCTGTGTATGGTTAATACGCGAGGGTAGTGTAATAGAGAGCGTGAGCAGGATAAAGCCTTAGCCCGTATCGAGAATTCCAGCTGAACAAAATATCTGCACAGGTGGTGGCATTGCCAGCAGATACTGGGAAATTGCGGGTAGAAAAAAGGGCCTGAGAGCAGGCCCTTGAAATGACAGTCTGACATTGGGGTGTCAGGACATGACAGATACGATCAGAATGATTGCTGATTATTTAGCACGGTTGAACGTGACCACTTCGTACGAAATTGGCTTCAATACAGGCGTATTTTCTGCCATGTAGTCGATCACTGCCTGTGCATCGGTGTTACAACGGGTGTTGTCCGCTTTACAGTTAGGCGCGGCACCTTCGTAACGCACTTTGTATTTGCCGTTAACGCTTTCAATGTTTTTCACTGGGAACGCAGTCAGCTTCTCGTCAACGAATGCCAGGTCAACACGGCCAGAATCTTTCTTCTGTGCATTGAACAATGGTGTCCAGCCATCGTTACCGGTTGCGTTGTAGTTGTTGATCGCAACATTGTATGTCTTGTTCATATCCAGAGGCGTCCAAACCGGTTTCTCTTTGGTGCCCGTCATCACTTCAACGAAATCCAACTTACCCGCTTTGTTTTTCGCTGTTTCAGTGAATTGGTAACGGATGTGACCGCCGTATGGGAATTTACCCGCGTGCGCACCTTCAGGCAGTGTCGCGTTCACAGTGCTTTCCAGCAGCTCTTTGATCACGCTACCTTTCACAGGTACCACAGACATGAAGTTAGAGAATGGGATCAGCTCAAGTGCGATGTTCCCTTCACGGTATTCACCGGCTTCGATATTCTTACGGATACCGCCCGCACCGATCAGTGAAAAGTCCACTTTCATGCCAGTCAATGCTTGTACCGCTGGCGTGTTTGCCCAGAAGTATTGGCCTTCAGCTAGAATAGGGGCAACGTCTGAACCGTGTTTGTCAGTACCGCGATCGCCAGGACGACGCTCATGACGGATCTCAACCGGCACCTGTGCAATCACTTTACCGTACGCTTTATCAACCGCAGGCTTGTACTTGGTGTCGATAAGGTTACGCATGTTTGCTTCTTCAGCAGTGATAGCGATGTTGTCTTCACCTTCTACGAAATCCACTACATCAGCCATTTCATCAGCAGAGAACTTGCTGCTCGCTTCACGCATTGGTGAGTGGTAGAACTCATCGTTAGTCAGCAGAGTATTCAGGCCCGCACACTGAGTGATGTTACCTTGTGCGTCGAAGGTCACATCCAATTGACCGATCGCTTGTGCGTATTCGCCCGCTTGTACCACACAGGTCTGCGTGATGCCGTTCGGGTTTTTCACCATTTGCGCGTAAGTGCCCGCATGGTCATGACCGATGTTGGTGAAATCACCCAGTAGGGTGTGAGAGTGGCCGCCAACGATAAGGTCAATACCGTTGACTTTCGATGCCACATCAACGTCAACCGCGTTACCGATGTGCGTCAGTGCGATCACGTTATTCACGCCTTTCGCTTTTAGCATATCGACGGTTGCTTGCGCCGATTCCACCATATCAGCAAATTTCACTTTACCGGTGTTTGGTGCCAGGTTTGGCATGTCATCAAGCGCGATACCGAATACCGCCACGATGTCTTGGCCTTTTGGCAGGTTGTTGATGTCGGTGATAGGCGTTTTGGTGTTGCCGTCAAACGCGAACAGCACATAAGGCTTCAGGTTGGTTTGACCTTTTAGATCAGGATCTTCGCTGGTATCGACGTTTGCCGCCACAACCGGGAAGTTGATGTCGCTGATGAATTTGTTCAGCTTGGCATTGTTCAGGTCAAATTCGTGGTTACCCAGTGCCATTGCGTCTAGGCCCATTTGGCTCAGTAACTCTGCGTTCATTGCACCTTCGTTTAGCTTGAAGTATGCGCTGCCTTGCCACGCGTCACCGCCGTGCAGGAACAAGAAGCTACGATTTTCATCTTTAGCGGCTTGCTTGTATTCCGTTGCCATGGTTTGAAGGCGAGGGTAGCCACCAAACTCGTTATATACAAGGGTATCGTTCGCTACGAAGCTCGATTTCACCGGGTCGAAGTTAGAGTGAGTGTCGTTAATATGTGCAACCGTTAGGGTGAATGAATCATCCGGCTGTGTGGTGTTTTGTGCACAACCCGCAAGCGCGACAGTAACGGACAAAGCGACAAGAGGCTTAGATAACTTCATATAACTACCTGTTTATAAGTATCTTCGTAGAGGGGAAATGACAGTGTTAAATCATGCTGTCATGGAAAAAAGCCTTACATATTTGAGGCTTGCGCACTATATACAAGATGAAAACTGACGGCAATTGCAAAAAATCAGAACTGAGATCATCATTTTTGAAAAATTTCGCAAACGATTCAATTTTGTGAAGTCAGGTACTTGATTAGTAAGGATGATCACCACTTTGCTCAAACAATGGTCAGTCATTGTTTCTGTGATTAAAGAGTAAATATAAATAGAGATGCTGAAATATCACTCAACTATTCGCGGAAAAATTGAGCGAATTGAGAGGTGGCGACAAAAAAATGACGATTAAGAGGAAAGCAGCACAGGGAAACCCCGTCAGCTTTTTTTCTGTTTATGATCATGTTTATGCTTAGGTGATGGGAAAAAAGTCCCGAATGAAGAAAGATAACGTATAGCGATACGGAATGCGGTTATTCATGAATTTTCATGCTTCTGACTTTTCTTGTCATAGACATGAGGTGAAAAACATAAGGTGATGCCATTTTAGGCAATTAAGTATTCAGTGGTTAATTTGTTGTAAATATTTATATCAACATTGATTAATGAATTATCTTTGTTGGGTGTGAGTAAGGGGTACGATCACAAATTTGAGATGGGAATTTCCCATTCCCTTGCCTAAATGACGTGCTGGTGGAAAAATTTCCCACGAAATGGATTGAGCGGGAATTTACACCCATGAACAAGCAAGAGTTCATCAATGCTGTGAATAAATTCGATACGCACACGGATGCAGAAACGCGTATTGCACAGTATTTTATGCAGCATTACGCTGTATTACCTTTTGCCAAAATTGATGAGTTGTGCAAACAAATTGGTGTCGGTAAAGCGACACTGGGGCGTTTTTTACAGCGGTTGGGTTTCAGTGGTTTTATTGATTTTAAAAAAGAGGTCACAGAAGATCTCACCCAAACGTTAACGATTCCTATCGAACGCTATGAGCATCAAACGAATAATGACAATCCGGATGATATTCATGGTCTCCTCATAAGCCATTATCGCGAAGTAAAAGATAACGTAGAGAAGACTTTTGATGCGTTATCTGAACAAGATTTTGAGCGTGCGATTGATATTATGTGTCAGCCACGCGGCAAATTGTATGTGATGGGCAGTGCCTCATCCGAAGCACTCGCAAACTATTTCTTTTTATTAGCGAGATACTTACGCAAAGAAGTGATCTTTTTGAAAGGGGATATCTCTACGTTGCCACACCAATTAGTGGACGTAACGAAAGAAGATACGTTATTTGCGATTTCTTATCACCGCTATTCCAGCGTGACCGTCAAGTTGGTGCGTTGGTTCCATGAGTGTGGCGGACAGATCATCACGCTAACTGACCAACCTGTGAATCCTTTTGTGCCGTACAGCGACGTGCAGTTTATGGTCGAAAGTGAAGGGAAAGGCTATTTCAACAACCGTGCTGCAGGATTTGCACTGATCGAAGCCTTGATAAAAGGGCTGTCATTGCAGCAGGAAAAGGACAATCGTTTTCAACGCATAGAAGGACTTTTTGAAGAATTCAGTATATTTAAATCATAACAACTATCGCTATTCTACTTTTTATTTTGCGTGATAGGGCTAAGGATTTTATTTCTTTAATTATTCCTTGTTGGTGAGCAGCAAAGAAAAGAAATAAAAAGGGAAGCCATTAACGTAAAGATAAATACGCTTGCTTTTAATACTCTAATGATGATTGAAGAGGATATTCATGATTACGTATTTAGCGTTGCCGATGATTTTCGCCGTCGGTTACTTTATCGTGAAGAAATACAACACACAGGCTGTATTATTTCTTGCCGGTTTATTAATGATTGCAATGGGTGTGTTCAACGGTAATACCGAGTTCTTGCCAAAAGGCGGTTCACACACCGGTTCTGTGATTGTCGATTTCTTTGAAGTGATTAAGGTCATTTCATCTTCTACACTGGCCAAGTTGGGTTTGATCATCATGGCTGTGGGTGGTTTCTCAAAATACATGGGCCACATTGGTGCGGCTAACGCGATGGTACAAATCGCGACCAAGCCACTGTCTTACATCAAAAACCCGTACCTTGTACTGGCGATGGCATATGTGATTGGTCAGCTGATCAACATCTTCATCCCAAGTGCGACCGGTCTGGCGCTATTGCTGTTGGTGGCAATGTACCCGGTATTGGTGGGTGTTGGCTGTAACCCGGCAGCAGCAGCTGCAGTGGTAGCGACAACCGGCTGTTTGGACTTAGGTCCAGCCTCATCGGCAGCGAACAAAGCGGCAGAAGTATCAGGCATTGATGTGGCTACGTACTTTGCAAGCTACCAGCTACCGGTTTCTGTGGCGGCGATTATTGTGATCGCGACACTGCACTTCTTCAGTCAGCGTTACTTTGATCAGAAAGATGCAGAAAAGGGCGTTAAGCATGAGTTTAACCTAGATGCGAAAGAGCAGCGCCCAGCACCGAAGTGGTTCGCGATTCTGCCTGTACTGCCACTGGGTTTGTTGCTGACATTCAGTAGCTTTGCGATTACGTCTATCCGTATGGACGTAGTGACAGCGATGTTTATCGCGCTGTTCGTCTCTATGGTGTGTGATTACATCTACACCCGTGACGGTAAAGAAGTGGCCGCATCGCTAAAAGTGTACTTCGAAGGCATGGGTAATGTGTTCTCGGGCGTAGTAACCCTGATCATTGCCGCACAAACTTTCGTTGTGGGTCTGAAAGCGATCGGTTTCATTGACCTACTGCTGAACTCTGCAGCCAACATGGGCTTGGGTTACTTGGCGATGATCGTCATGCTGGTGGGTATCATTGTGACCATCACGATGCTGTCTGGCTCCGGTAACGCGGCATTCTTCAGCTTCTCTAACTTGGCACCAGACGTGGCAGCACAGGTAGGTACGGCAACGGCACACGTTGCACTACCAATGCAGCTGTCTGCGGGCCTAATGCGTTCAGCATCACCTGTTGCAGGCGTGGTTATCGCGTGTGCGGCAGTGGCTAACGTTTCACCGATTGAACTGGCAAAACGTACCATGATCCCAATGTTAGGTGGTCTGGTTACCGTGATGATTTGTTCTCAAATCTTGGTGTAAGACATACCGAACAAGGCTGTGGGAGGGGGTCCCGCAGCCTTTTTTTGTTTTTAGCGAATAATGGTCAAATAAAATGCCATGCCCCTCGATTGATTGCACCAGATGTTGTAAACAGTCGATAGTCATGTCTTTTTATTCAATGCTCAACGATTGGGAGCTTGCTATGAATATTGTGGATCGTTTCATCAATTACACTCGCATTAATACGACGACAAGCCGCGAAAACGGTGCAGCGGGCATTATGCCGTCGTCACCAGGTCAAATGGAATTGGCACAGTTGCTGGCAAAAGAGCTAGAAGCTCTGGGTATGGAAGAGATTGTCCTGCGTGATACGGCGATTCTGACAGCGACGTTGCCAAGCAATGTAGATTACCCAACACAAACGGTGTCATTCTTTGCTCACTTAGACACCAGTATGGAGCAAACAAACGACACCAATGCACAGGTTGTGCATTACGAAGGTGGCGATATTACGCTAAATAGCGCGCTGGATATCGTCATGAAACAATCTGAATTCCCTGAACTAAAGGGTTACCAAGGTCAGGATATCATTGTTACTGATGGTACCAGCTTGCTGGGTGCTGACGACAAAGCGGCGATTGCGGCGATCATGCATGCATTGCAGGTGTTGCAAGCTAACCCTGAGATCAAACACGGGCCGGTCAAAGTGGCCTTTGTGCCAGACGAAGAACAAGGTCTGCGTGGTGCAAAAGCGTTTGATGTAGACAGCTTTGGTGCCGACTTCGGTTATACACTGGATTGCTGCGGCATTGGTGAGTTTGTCCATGAAAACTGGAATGCCGGTGATGCGGTGATTAACTTCATTGGTCAGTCTGCACACCCAATGTCAGCCAAAGGCAAGTTGAAAAACTCGCTGTTAATGGCGCATAAGTTTATTGCGATGCTACCTGGCGGTGAAGCACCTGAATACACTGAAGGTTGTGAAGGTTACTACTGGGTGAAAGAGTTAGCCGGTAACAGTGCGAAAACCGTGCTGAAAATGGATATCCGTGATTTCACCAAGCAAGGTTATGCTTCACGTATGGCGTTCTTGCAGCAGCTGGCTGATAACTGTGAAGCCCTGTGGGGTGAAGGCTCAGTACAAATTAACTTGTCTGACCGCTATGAAAACGTGGCAAACAGCCTGGAAGGCGAGGCGAGCTTCCCGATTGATATCGCTAAAGAAGCGTATGCACGCAATAACATCGAAATGAAGGCCATCCCAATGCGTGGTGGTTACGACGGTGCGGTATTGTCTCAGAAAGGCTTGCCTTGTCCGAACATCTTTACCGGTGCACATAACTTCCATTCTATTTATGAGTACTTGCCTACACCGTCACTGGAAGCGGCAAGTGCCGTTGTGGTTGATGTGATCCGCATTACCGCAGAGCGAGCAGCGCGTTAATTCGACGCTTTCTTAATTAACTGATTGTTTGTCCATAAAGTGCAGTGTTCTCGCTGCACTTTTTTTATGTCTGCTTATTGCTGATCTTTTTGCTTTTGCGCCAATTTGTTTACACATCTAGTTGTTTGTGTTTTTGTTTCTTTTTTCATCATCGCTCATGGTTAAGAGTCAAAAGTCCTTATTGCTTTGTCGGCAGCAATACCGCTAGCCAGTGATATTTATGCCAGCATTTGGTATCTGCAATTGGATGGAAGCTATTCATTAAAGCCTTGAGCGGTAAGTAGGAATGGTAATCAGCTGGAGGCGAGAAGTCTGTGCGGTCTGATGTGGCTTAGGCGGGGTAGGGAATAGAGAAAAGAAAGATGACGGCATAAAAAAAGAGCCAGCATCATGCTGGCTCTTCGTTATTTGATGAATGGCGTATCCATTACTTGTTGAACGTTGCTGGTTCCACGTTGTCTTCTGGGTGCCATGCGCCGTCCAGCTCTTCTAGCTCAGGGAACTTAGAACGGTCGAACTCAGGGGTTTGACCTTGCTTAAGCTGTGTTTCGTAGTCTTTGATAACACGGATAGCCAAGCCTGAAAGCAGTGCCAACGCGACGATGTTGATTAGAGCCATCATACCCATAGATGCATCCGCCAGGTTCCATACAACAGGCAGAGAAGCCACAGAACCGAACATCACCATACCCAGTACACACAGACGGAATGCCAGCAGACCTTTCTTCGTGTTACCGTTTAGGAACATCACGTTTGTTTCTGCATAGCTGTAGTTAGCGATGATAGATGAGAAACAGAACAGGATGATAGCCGCAGCCATGAAGTAAGTTGTCCAGCCGCCTAGCTCACTGGTCAATGCTTGCTGAAGCAGGCTGATACCGGTTGCTGCATCTGGCTGATCCATCACACCACTTAGCATGATCATGGCAGCAGACGCTGTACAGATCACGATGGTATCAACGAAAACACCCAGCATCTGAACAAAGCCCTGAGAAGCAGGGTGGTTCGGGTTTGGTGTTGCACTTGCTGCTACGTTAGCCGCAGAACCCATACCGGCTTCGTTCGAGAACAAACCACGTGCGATACCGCTCTGCATAGCCTGTGCGATAGTGTACGCCACACCACCTGCTGCTGCTTCCTGCCAGCCGAATGCACTCTTCACAATCAGTGCCAGTACTGCTGGTAGCTCAGTGATGTTCATCACTACAATCAGTAGTGCAATTGCAAGGTAACCAATGGCCATCACCGGTACGATGCGTGCAGAGGCTGAAGCGACTTTACGTAGACCGCCCATGATAAAGAAGGCAGAGAACGCAACAATCACCACACCCATGATGGTTTCATCAAAGCCGAAAGAGTGGCTTAGTGCATCGGTAATGGTGTTTGCTTGAACCGCATTAAAGACAAGGCCGAACGCGATGATCAAAAAGACGGAGAAAAGAGAACCCATCCAACGCTGACCCAGACCTTTTTCCATGTAGTAAGCCGGACCACCACGGTACTGGCCATCTACGTCTTTAGTCTTGTAGATCTGAGCAAGGGTAGATTCGATGAAGGCAGTTGCCATACCGAATAGGGCAATCAACCACATCCAGAAGATAGCACCCGGGCCACCAGCAGCTAGAGCAACCGCAACACCCGCCATGTTACCTGTACCGACACGTGCAGCCATAGAAGTACAGAAGACTTCGTAAGAGCTCAGGCCGTTATCCACATCTCTGCCGCTCTTAAGGACATCGATTGCGTGCTTGAACTGACGAATTTGAATGAAGCCTAGACGTAAAGTGAAGTAAACACCCACAGCAACCAGAAGGTAAACCAGAAGTTGACCCCAAAGTAAGCCGTTAATGGCACCGATCACGGTACTTAAGCCGTCGTTCAGTGCGGTTAACCAAGTTTCGTTACTAACGCTCATGATAATTTCCTGTATATGACATTCAATGTCTAACAACGACATTGAATAAACTGGAACGTCCATTTACATGACAGTTCATACTACGATTCTGAATTTATATTTTTTATGTCTATAAAAAGCAGGTAGTGCATAACCAGAAAAGGTTACATAAATGAAACAGAGAATCAGCTATTTCATCTGTAGACGGGACGGTAAGTTAGCATGAAAATCTTCAATTTCAGCGTGACTTAGATCACGCTTTGTAAATGTATGCTGCGTGCAAATATGTTGCAGAACGATATTCTGTTTAATAAATTCTTTTAAAACAATGCATTGCCTTAATATCAATCATCTTAGTAACTGTAGGTTTTGAACGTTGCTCAATTACAGTTATTTTGGGTTTTTACATTAAATTAACGAAATTTGTTAGTAAAATTAACTGTGGCATTTCGCTGTAAAACGGCAATTCTCATTATGTAAGAAAATAATCATGTGCAAAGAGGCTTATTTCCGCAGGGTGGGAAGGCTTTCTTTTTCATATGGTGAGAGGGCAGAAGGCCAGTCGAATGACTGGCCTTTATAGGGGATGTATTACGGGTGAGCAATTAGTGAACAAGCGTTGAATAATTATCAAAAAAACGGCTGCGTTTAAGTAAATCAACGTTCTCGATAAAATTATGCGTTTCATCACAATTTTCGGTGTCAAGAACCATGAACTCATGACCGCAAATACAAGTATGTTGCCCTGAATCTGAAATTAGGTATTCCTCATCCTGACCACATTCCGTGCAGATTGGTAGTTCTTGCATAGGTTATACCACCTAGTTTTATTGTTAACTTTGTTGTATTTGATTCGTATAACATGGAGCATGTGTTGCATAAGTGAGTATAGTAATGCTTGTCTAGCGTGGTGAACATCAATGATGTGGAAATATTGGACAGGTCACTAATTTTATGTAATTTGCAAACACTTAAAATTGCATTTTGTTGCAGTATGATGTAGTGAATAGATATGAAAAAACCCGCACAATGGCGGGTTTTGAGGGCATTTGTCAGACTTCTGACAGGTTTTAGAACGAAGTACGCTTGTATCGGCGGTATTCTGAGCGCCAGAAGTTGTCGTCGATCTTCTCTTTAATACGCTCGTCAGTGTTCTTTGTTGCCTTACGCTGCTCAACCGCTTTCTTCGCTACTGCAAAGGCGATGTGACGCGATACGTTCTGGATCTCTTCCAGTGGTGGCAACAGTGCCCCTGTACCGTTAATGGCTAATGGTGAGCACTCTGCTAGTGCACGGCTACTTTCCATCAGCATTTCATCTGTTACACGGGTTGCACCTACAGCCAGTACACCCAAACCGATACCCGGGAAGATGTAGCTGTTATTACATTGTGCGATTGGGTAGATCTTCTCGTTGTGCATCACTGGTTCAAACGGTGAACCGGTTGCAACCAATGCGTTACCGTCTGTCCAACGGATCAGATCCGCCGGCGTCGCTTCTACACGGCTGGTTGGGTTAGACAGTGGGAAGATGATAGGGCGTTCACAATGCTTGTGCATTTCGCGAATCACTTCTTCACTGAATAGGCCCGGTACGCCAGACACACCGA
This sequence comes from Photobacterium aphoticum, assembly GCF_001029435.1. GTDB lineage: Bacteria > Pseudomonadota > Gammaproteobacteria > Enterobacterales > Vibrionaceae > Photobacterium > Photobacterium aphoticum. Next base: position 90,328 of record NZ_LDOV01000022.1, read on the forward strand.
TCAGGATGTTTGGTTTCGCATTACGCATTACATCCAATAGCGAGATGTTATTGTCTTCTGTATCCCACTGGCTGATCACTTCACGTGTCTGTACCAATTTCTTCTGGAAGTTGATCAGGTTAGGCATGTCGTCAACCAACAGACCCCAACGGTCAACCATGAAGACTTGGCTACGTGCTTTCTGCTCGCTGATGCCTTCAGACACCATTTGTGCCACGATAGCTTCTGCAATACCACAACCCGCAGAACCTGCACCCAAGAACGTTACACGCTGATCAGACAGTTTGCTGCCTGCCGCTTTACATGCAGCCAGTAGAGAACCCACCGTCACTGCCGCAGTGCCTTGAATATCATCGTTGAAGCAGCACACTTCGTCTTTGTAACGCTCAAGCAGTGGCATCGCATTTTTCTGTGCGAAATCTTCAAATTGGATAAGAGCGTCCGGCCAACGGTGCTTAACAGCCTGAATGAAATCATCAACAAACGTATCGTATTCCTGACCAGAAATACGAGGATGACGCCAACCCATGTACATAGGGTCAGAAAGACGTTGCGGGTTGTTTGTACCCACATCCAAAACCACTGGCAGGGTGTAAGCCGGGCTGATACCACCACATGCGGTGTACAGAGACAGTTTACCGATTGGAATACCCATACCACCGATACCCTGGTCACCCAGACCAAGAATACGTTCACCGTCGGTCACCACGATCACTTTTACATTGTGACGAGAGGCGTTGTTCAGCATGTCTTCGATGCGGTCACGGTTCGGGTAAGAGATGAATAGACCACGGCCACGACGGTAAATGTTAGAGAAATCTTCACATGCAGCACCTACGGTTGGGGTGTAGATGATCGGCATCATTTCCGTGATGTGGTTTTCTACCAAGCGGTAGAACAAGGTTTCATTGGTGTCTTGGATGTTGCGCAGGTAAATGTGCTTATCCATATCGTTGTCGAACTGCATGAACTGCTTATATGCACGTTCTGCTTGTTCTTCGATGGTTTCGATCGCTTCTGGAAGTAGGCCTTCCAGGTTGAAGAACATACGTTCTTCTACAGAGAATGCACTGCCTTTGTTTAGAAGGGGAGTTTCAAGTAGCGCAGGGCCTGCGTAAGGGATATAGAGTGGGCGTTTGTCGTTGTTCATGCAATCAGCTCTGTTTTGAGTAGAGGTATGAAAAAAGCAGTTTTCATTTAAGGGCTAATCGTAGATCTACGCGCCTGAATATTCAAAGAGAATCCGTGATAATTTAGCGAATTAGATCAAGTTTTCGAGCAGATTTTTACGGTCATTAACACGGTAAAATGAAAAGTGTGAATTTTATGTTTCCATGTATCTGTGATGTGTTTCTTATGTGTGGAATATGACACGGTCGTGTGATCATGGGGTGTGTTCAATTTGGTGTTTTTTCATCCAATTGAGAATTGGCATCATCGCCATTATTTATGTGGCCGTGTTTGTTAAATGCGTTTTCATTTTGATGCTTTTGTGTTGCCATTCATTTGTTGGTTTGTGTGTTTTGTTGGGTGTTGTTCGTCAGGGATAAGTGTGAAGTGAGAGATACAAGCAAAAAGTGATGATTAAATAGACAGGATACAAGTGTGGCTCATTTGTGCGCTATAGAGACCAACGTGTGATGAATAACTGATTTACGAATAAACGCGTTATGAAGAAAGGAGGATTCGATAGGAACGTCAGTGAAAGGAATGAAGCGAGAAAATACGTTAAATCGTGTGGTGTGATATAGGCGAAAGGGAAGTAATCAACCCTTCCGCCAAATAGATTACGCTATCAATAATGCCAAGGGAATTGGCTAAAGTCCTGATCACGTTTTTCTAGGAATGCATCACGGCCTTCTTGTGCTTCGGCAGTGCCATAAGCCAGACGTGTTGCTTCACCTGCAAACAGCTGCTGACCGACCAAGCCATCGTCAGGCAGGTTGAAGCCGTATTTCAGCATACGCATTGCGGTTGGTGACTTGCTGTTGATCTCTTTTGCCCAGCGCAGTGCTTCTTCTTCCAGTTCAAAGTGATCAACCACTTTGTTGACCATGCCCATTTCATACGCTTCTTGCGCACTGTAGTTAAAACCACAGAAGAAAATCTCACGAGCACGCTTCTGGCCGATCATTTTCGCCAAGTAGGCTGAGCCGTAGCCAGAGTCGAACGATGCCACATCCGGATCGGTTTGTTTGAAGATAGCATGCTCTTTTGAAGCTAGCGTCAGGTCACACACAACGTGTAGGCTATGACCGCCACCCACAGCCCAACCCGGTACCACAGCAATCACGACTTTTGGCATAAAGCGAATCATGCGTTGCACTTCAAGAATGTGTAGGCGTCCCATGCGGGCTACATCGGCTTTACCCGCTTCTTCACCTTCGTATTTGTAGCCATCTTTGCCACGGATACGCTGATCACCGCCAGAAGAGAAAGACCACTGACCTTTTTCTGAGGGACCATTACCGGTTAGCAGTACACAGCCAACGTCAGACCACTGACGAGCGTGATCCAATGCAGTAAACAGCTCATCCACCGTTTTTGGGCGGAAAGCATTCAAACAGTCCGGGCGATTGATCGCGATACGTACTGTGCCTTGGTCTTTGGCGCGGTGGTAAGTGATATCTTCAAAATCAAAACCAGGGACGGCATCCCATAGCTCAGGATTAAAAATTTCTTTGCGGGTCATGATGACGATTGCCTCAATGAATTGGGAATAACCTCAAGCCACGAAAGACCTGAGTTTGTACAGGCTATGGACTCGAGCGTAAAAGTCAATAATTTATGAAGGAATATGACAATTCTACTGGGGAATCGATCATAATGGTTCACAAAGTGCCCAGAAAGTACGTCTGAATAAAAAAATCCGAGCGGGGTGCGAATACCGCTCGGCGAAACAGATATAAAGACAATAAAAGTGAAACGATGTGGCTTACTTTCTTTTACCCTGGCGTGCTAGGCCAATAAGTACAAGACTGGCTAAAAATAGAGGGAGTGGGGCCGGTTCCGAAATCTCAGCGGCCGGTGAATAAGCGGTGATCAATCGTGTCCAATCGCCTGGTGAGCTGGCCGTCCATGCAATTGCAGTATTGGCGCCATCAAAAAGGGTACTGTCACCACTTTCCAGCCCGCGTAAATTGAAATCATTGTAATCAATCCCCGGTAATGCCAGCGCAGAATCACTGGCAAACAGGTTAGCGTCTGATGTGATGTAAGCAAAAACTTGGGAATCAAGGACGATGTCTGCGGCAATGCTTCCTCTTTTTTTAGGATCCCATTGTACATAGTGGCTGGATACGATCGTCCCCGTCGCAATAAAGTAATCCCCATTACCGGCATCAGAGATGAAAGAGGCATTTTCATCAAAAACACGATCGACTTGTAATGGTGCTGTCAGTGTATGGTTTTGCACCTCATCCCAAGCCAGTAACTTATTATTGTTAGGATTTTTCGATATCGGGTTGGGTGGATCCTCGGTGATTTCACAACTGATTGCTGGACCTTCAGTGACACTGCCGGAACAGTTATCAATGCTGACGAGGGTCGCACGGGCAGAAAACGCACTACTTAGTAATGTGAACGTCAGGGCGGCTAGCCAAATTTTAGCGCTTTGGTAAATGGGCATAGTCACTTTTCCTATCCTCTTATTATTATGCTGATCCACACTTTTAAACGATGCAAAGATAAGGCCACTATTGTCAATTGAGGGAGGGAGATAAGGGATGAGAGATAAATAGCTGTTTAGATAAGAGAAATTTAGACGTCGGTGTGCATTAGGTAACCATGTCGATGAGGATGCCTTGCAGTCTGCAAGGCATATTGCCAAAATGCACCTCTCCTTATATTCCCAGTTTTTGTGACTCACTATGCCTATGCAGCCTGCGCATTTCTCGCTTCCTATTGATGCTATTGAAACGGATTTTCTTGCTCAATTACCGACATCCCACCTGGTGGTGGTGGCTGAAACCGGTTCCGGTAAATCGACGCGTTTGCCTGTGTGGGCTGCGCAGCAGGGGCGGGTATTGGTGGTAGAACCCCGGCGTGTGGCCTGTAGTGCATTGGCAGAATTTGTGGCTCAATATCGCGGTGAAAAGGTCGGCCATTCTGTGGGTTATGCCATTCGCTTTGATAACCAGTTCACGGATAACAGTGACATCGTGTTTGTGACACCGGGTGTGGCGCTGCGCTGGTTGAGTGAAGATGGGCTGGCGAGTTTTAAAACGGTGATCATTGATGAATTTCATGAGCGCCGTTGGGATACGGATTTGCTGTTAGCCATGCTAAAAACGCGTGCTCAACACCGCTTGGTAGTGACGTCGGCAACGTTGGACAGTGAGCGTTTAACGGCATATCTGGGCGGACAATGTTTGCAAGCGGCAGGACGAAATTTTGCGGTGAGTGTGTCGCATATTGCCTCTGACAGTCGCAATATGCCAGATGAACGCCATATGGATTCGCAGATTACGAACGTGATTGTCGAGCAGTATCAGGCACACCAAGATATTCTCGTTTTTCTGCCTGGTCGCAAAGAAATCACCCAGTGTATCGCCAGTGTGAAAAAAGCACTGTGCCGTGATATTGAAAATGGCACGCTGGATCTTATTCCATTACATGCGTCAGTGTCGGATTCGGATCGTCACCGCGCGCTGACAGAAAGTGACAAACAACGCATCATCTTTTCCACTAATGTTGCGGAAACATCAGTGACCATCCCTGGCGTGACACTGATCATCGATTCCGGCTTAGAGCGTCGCACCCATCAGCGTAATGGTCGTACCGTGCTGGGTTTACATGCGATTTCCCGGGCCAGTGCCGAGCAGCGAAAAGGACGAGCGGGTCGAGTCAGAGATGGCCATTGCATTCGGTTGTATGGGCAGGCGGCACCATTAGAGTTGATCACACCGCCTGAATTGCACCGTGAAGAATTGGTTGAGCCGATGTTGGCGGCGGCATGCTGCGGATACCCATTAAAGGATTTGTTGTTTGTCGATGCGTTGCCGGAAAAATCCATGCAGCAAGCGGCAGATAAGCTGACAGGGATGCAGGCAATCAATGACAAGGGGGAGGCGACGCCCCATGGTCGCGTGTTATATCCGTTGCCGATTGATACCTTGTTTGCTCACTTGATCACGGCGATGCCCGATAAGGCGAGCCGCGAAGCCATGGTGGATCTCTCCGCCGCATTGAGTGTGTATCAGCGCGTATGGAACATGCCCAGTGGCGAAGAGCGACTGGAAAAACTCACGAAATGGGAACCGTTGCATTGTGATGCGATGACACTCATCAAGTTGTTACGTGGTCACGTACCTGAGTGGTTGAATATCGACCCTGCTATCCTAGCGGAAGCCCGTATGCTGGCTGAACAAATCCGTGATGCATTAGGTTTACCGATGTTAGAGGTTGCCTCCTCTGTACGTCGTGAAGATTGGCTGAAAGCGGTCATGACGGCTGCACCTGAATTGGTGTTTGTACGACGTGAACGCCGACGTCAGGCATTGGGAAATGGGTACTGTGAAGTCACCATCGCCCGTGATTCACGCTATCCAGAAACCGCAGAAGCGGCACTTGTGTTTGATCAGTTTGCCTTACCCGGGAAAGGGGTGAAGCAGAATACTATTTTGGCGACGTGCATGGCTCCCGTGCCGATGGACTGGTTGAACGATTTAGCCTTTGGTGACACCGTGTTTGGCGACACCAAAGTGGATGAAGACGGTTGTTGGGTTGAGCATCAACGTGTGTATGCCGGTCGTGTCATTCATCGCCACTGGGCGTTACCGCAGGGCGAATGCGCACAAGAAGCGTTGATTGATTTAGTGCTTGAAGGGACGTTATTGCCAGGTTTATCCGAAGCCCGTCACGTAGATATTCATCAATGGAATTTGTATTTATCGCTAGGGCGCTATGATGCCTCTACCTGTTTATTGTCACCTGAACCTGTGGAATTACGATCTTGGCTCAGTGAACAGATTGATGCGCTGGGTGTGGAGTCAGCAGAAGACTTAGAGATGTTCACGCTGGATGACTTTGCATTTTCAGGGATCCCGGATTGGGAGCGCAGTGACTTTGATGCTGAGTATCCCCATCAGGTTGTATTAACAGATTTGGTGATGGAGATTGAATATCACCTTGCACGTAAGCTGGTGATCGCCGTGCACGTCAGTGGTAAGCGTAAACAAGATCCGAAGCGATGGGAACTGCCACGCTGGAATGGGTGGAAAGTGCAATACCGTAAAGCCAGCCGTGTCATTGATGTGCGTTAACGACCACGTTGTTTAACCATCATGCTTTTATCCGCAATATTCAGAGAGTGAAAATCGCGTTTTTACTCACGTGATCAATGCAACAATCTGTAAAGACAGAAAAATGCAAAGAGGTCGATTGATCTCTTTGCACCCCCTTGACGCTTCGTAGACTGCTCTCGCGTACACTTTCATAAACGTAATTAGGATGAAGCAGACAAGGAGTGTAAGCATGCAAATCCGATTAGCCATGATGGGGCTGGTGCTGTCCACCATGAGTTTGGCGCCTTTTGCTGATGAAAACGTGGATGTAATCGTACAGCAGGGATGGCCTGATAATCTTGTCGCGGCCGCAATGGCGCGCACGACACATTCAGTGCGTTACGATGGCCGCTATATGCGGATCGCTTATCCGAATGGTGATGTGCCTGCCGACATTGGTGTGTGTACCGATGTGGTGATTCGCAGCTACCGTCAATTGGGCATTGATCTGCAAGTGTTAGTCCATGAAGACATGCGTCAGCACTTTTCTTCCTATCCTTCCAAGCGGATTTGGGGGCTGACCCGTACCGACCGTAATATCGACCACCGCCGAGTCCCTAATCTCCAAATTTTCTTTGAGCGTCATGGTGAGCGTTTGCCGATCAGTCATGAAGCGATGCAATATCAGCCTGGCGAGATTGTCACTTGGATGTTACCGGGTAACTTACCGCATATCGGTATTGTGGTCGACAAATGGTCAGAGGACGGAAAACGTCCCTTAATTGTGCATAACATCGGTCGGGGACCGGTATTGGAAGACATGCTGTTTGATTACACCATCACGGGGCGTTATCGCTATCAACCTCGCAATTAACGGCGATATCAATCCGAAAAACCAGCTGCATGGGAATGCAACGATAAAGAGAAGGGACAAGGATGAAAGGGAAATTAGCTGCATTTGCAGTGCTGTGTCTGTGTGTACTGGTATGGTTATTTGTTTATGGGCGAGGGTATTGGTATCCGGTGTATACGAAAATGAAAGGCAAACAAACGGTAGCTGACGTTGTTGACAAGTACGGTGAATCGGCAGAATCACGTTTAAAAACGGCGTTTGATGACGCAGGTATGGCTTATCCCCCCAAAGAGATTGCGTTGTTAGCCGTGAAAGCTGAAAAGCGGGTCGAGCTGTGGGCTAAAGCTGAGAGCATGGCAGAAGAGTCCGTTAAGCAAGACGACGGTAAGGCTAACGTGGCATGGCAACGGGTAAAACAGTATGACGTACTTGCCGCCAGCGGAGAGCTAGGCCCTAAACTGAGAGAAGGCGACAAACAAGTACCAGAAGGGATTTACCGGATCATTGGTCTGAATCCGAACAGTGCCTATCACTTGTCGATGAAACTCAATTATCCCAATGCGTTTGATAGCCAGTGGGCGGAAAAAGAAGGCAGAACCGAGCCGGGCACGAATATTTTTATTCATGGTAAAGCGGTATCAGTGGGGTGTTTAGCCATGGGCGATCCGGCTATTGAAGAGCTGTTTGTATTGGTGAATACCATCGGCCAAGGGAATACAAGGGTGATTATTTCGCCGGTCGATCCCCGCAAGCAATCCTTAGTGCCAGCAGAAGCCGCTCAACCTTGGGTGTCGACCTTGTACCAGGATATTGAAGAGGCGTTTTTAGCGGTAAGCTCGAAGCGCTAAGCCAGCATGTTGTTATAAAAATGCACAACCTTCCTCGTGCGATAGTTCGGTCGCCATTGCTGACTGACAATGGCGGTCACGAGGAAGGGCGTGACGGTATACGAGTAAAACTAGGCGTCAGAATGAGGTTGAGCAGCCAGTTTGGCGCGAATAAACTCTGAGTGATCGACATAGATCAGCTCAGCCACCTGGCGGATCACCGCTTCCTCCATCGGATCGAGAATCCCATCGGCGTAGGCCACATCCCACATGGCTTCAATCAAGCTATAGCGCTCTTCTGGCTGAAGGGTACGCAGCTTAGTCGTAAATTCATACAGAGACACTGATTGTTGTGTTTGCGCTTGGGCCTGCGTCAGTAAGGTGTTGGCCGCTTCTTCCGTTAAACCTAACAAATGCATTAATTGATGGACTTTGGCTGTTTTTTCGCGCGGATCATCATTGTGATCGGCATTAGAGACCTCACAAAGCAGGCAAGCCATCGCTAAATTCAAAGACGGGGTGTCAACGGTACTGCCCTCACTGCCTTCATGCATGACCTGGCGGAAAAGTGTTCGTAGTTGTTTGAACATGCATATACCTCAGCTGTTCGTTGTCATCATTATTAAATGGTACGTATTAAGTATAGATGTGGCCTTGTTGGGTATTTTCAACCGATGAGCCAATGAAGAATAAGACTTTTGTAGAGGCGAAGAGTTCCCAAAGGGCAGATTTGTCGTGCTACTTATCCCATTTATCCAGAGCGTGCGTGAAAAGGTGAAGGAAAAAGGGATGCTGAGTGCAGAAAAAGCTAGTGCAGAATGCGGCGCAGGGAGTGTGCCTATGCCGGGCGAATGAGACGGCCCGGCATAGCAAACGTGCGATTCAACGACGAGGAAACATCGAGGAATCAGTCAACTTTGAATCAGAAACGCATGTTAATGATTGGGAAGACTGGGAGATCTTTGCTGACAAACGTACCGGATTTGTCGTAGTTAATCAGGCCAATCTGAATGCCTTTTTCGATGCGATCCGTTGCGTTAACAAAGCCGAACTGAACACCGTTTAAACGTGCTGTGTAGTTCACAGTACCAAACTGCAGACCCGTAAATTGACCGCCGTTGTAGTTAAAGAAACCCACATCAGCCCCTTGCGCGCTGTTGTCGTTCCAGTTTACCAAGCCAAATTTGGCACCGGTTGAATGGTTAGTGACGCGGTTTGCACCGAAAAAGACACCCACACTTAGACCAGTAAAGTTTTGAGATTCCGCTAGACCGAAAATCGGTAACTGGAAACCTGTCACAGACGGGGTTTGCCCGTAAAGCAGAGAAGCACGGAAGCCTTTGACATTGCCATCCGGTAGGTTGTTACCCGGTACAGATAATTGAATAGGTTGGTTAGCAAACGCAGGCGCAGAAAGCGTCGCGGCTAGTACTAAGCCGACAAGCGATTTTTTCATGGTGTTTACTCTGTGTTGATTAATTGCGCAAAATAATACCTTAAAGCATAAATATAATTCAAATGGATATGCTGATAGGGCAAGAAAGTGCAGGAAAGACGGCTTAGATGCCGCATTGTCCATTAGTGTGGTAGAATTCAAGCAATTTTGAAAAATAGTCAACTGAATTATCAGGAATTCCATTGAGTCAGTCGAATACCTCTCAGTCTAGCGTTTTGAACAATGAAAAAACGCTGAAGGCCGCCATTAAAGATTGCATGATGCGCGATCAGTTCCGTTTGCACAAACGCGTGCAAGGTGCGGCTCGAATTAAGAACGAACAGGCCAAGCATGCCGTGTTTGATGAGATCGCGCTCGATATTGCTAAGTCTATGCAGACTGTAGAGTTGCGCGCGACCCAACGTCCTACCATTACGTACCCAGAACAACTGCCTGTCAGCCAGAAGAAAGACGATATTGCCGAAGCGATTAAGCATAATCAGGTCGTGATCGTGGCGGGTGAAACCGGTTCGGGTAAAACCACTCAGCTACCGAAGATCTGTATGGAACTGGGGCTGGGTACCAAAGGCATGATCGGCCATACCCAGCCACGTCGTTTGGCGGCGCGCTCTGTGGCAAGTCGTATCGCAGAAGAGCTGCAATGTGAACTGGGTTCGTACGTCGGTTATAAAGTGCGATTCAATGACCAAGTGTCAGATCGCAGCCAGGTCAAACTGATGACAGACGGTATTTTGCTGGCTGAAATTCAGAATGACCGTTACCTGAACCAATACGACACCATCATTATCGATGAAGCGCACGAACGTAGTCTGAACATCGATTTCATCATGGGTTACCTGCGTGAGTTGTTGCCAAAGCGTCCTGATCTGAAAGTGATCATCACCTCGGCAACCATCGATCCAGAGCGTTTCTCTAAGCACTTCAATAATGCGCCTATCATTGAAGTGTCGGGCCGTACCTATCCGGTAGAAGTGCGTTACCGTCCGATGTCTGAAGAGTCAGAGGATAACGATCGTGATCAGCTACAAGCCATTTTTGATGCGGTTGATGAACTGTGTGATGAAGGGTTAGGTGACATCCTGATCTTCATGAACGGTGAACGTGAAATTCGCGATACCGCCGATGCACTGGAAAAACGTAAGTTACGTGATACGGAAATCTTGCCGTTGTACGCCCGTTTGTCAGCCGGCGAACAAAACCGTGTTTTCCAAACCCATGCGGGTCGTCGCATTATCCTGTCTACCAACGTAGCGGAAACCTCACTGACGGTTCCGGGCATCAAATACGTTATTGACCCGGGTACGGCACGTATCAGCCGATACAGTTACCGCACCAAGGTACAGCGTCTGCCGATTGAACGTATTTCTCAGGCGAGTGCGAACCAGCGTAAAGGTCGATGTGGTCGTGTGGCAGAAGGTATCTGTATTCGTTTGTATTCTGAGGAAGACTTCCTGTCTCGCCCAGAGTTTACGGATCCAGAAATTCTGCGTACCAACCTGGCCTCCGTTATCCTGCAAATGACAGCGATTGGTTTGGGTGATATTCAAGCCTTCCCATTCGTAGAAGCGCCGGATAACCGCAATATTCAAGACGGTATCCGCCTACTGGAAGAGCTGGGGGCGATTAATCCTAAAGCCACGGATCCCCGTAAGCGCTTGTCGGCCATTGGTCGCCAGTTGGCACGTTTGCCTATTGACCCGCGTTTAGCACGTATGGTGCTAGAAGCGCCGAAGCAGGGGGCATTGCGTGAAGTGATGATCATTGCCTCGGCTTTGTCGATTCAGGACCCGCGTGAGCGTCCATCTGACAAGCAACAAGCATCCGATGAGAAACATCGCCGCTTCTACGATAAAGATTCTGACTTCCTGACGTTTGTAAATCTGTGGAATTACGTTCAGGAGCAGCAAAAAGCCCTGTCGGGTAATCAGTTCCGTCGTCAGTGTAAGAAAGATTACCTGAACTACCTGCGTGTACGTGAATGGCAAGACATTTACTACCAGGTCAGTCAGGTCGTGAAAGAGTTGGACTACCGCCTGAACGAACAAGAAGCCAGTTACGATGGCGTTCATACCGCTTTGTTGTCCGGCATGTTGTCGCACATCGGTATGAAAGATCAGGAGAAGAACGAATACCACGGCGCGCGTAATGCCCGTTTCAATATCTTCCCTGGCTCCGGAATTTTCAAGAAACAGCCGAAGTGGGTCATGGTGGCTGAGCTGGTAGAAACCTCAAAGCTGTGGGGCCGTATTGCTGCCAAGATCCAGCCGGAGTGGGTAGAGCCACTGGCTGAGCATCTGATCAAGCGCAGCTACAGTGAACCGCACTGGGAGAAGAAACAGGCTTCGGTTGCCGCGTATGAAAAAGTGACGATTTACGGCATCCCGGTGGTCGCAAAACGTAAAGTAAATTACGGCCGCATTGATCCGGTATTGTCACGTGAATTGTTCATTCGTTCTGCGCTGGTGGAAGGGGATTGGGAAACCAAACACAAGTTCTTCCATCAGAACCGTAAGTTGCTGCAAGAAGTCGAAGAGCTTGAGCATAAATCCCGTCGTCGTGACATTTTGATTGATGACGATGCGTTGTTTGATTTCTACGATCAACGTGTTGAGCATACTGTTGTGTCTGGCCGCCACTTTGATACTTGGTGGAAAAAAGCCAGCCGTGATAACGCAGAGCTGCTGAACTTTGAACGTGAAATGTTGTTCCGTGGTGATGCAAGCCATGTTACCGATCTGGATTACCCTAACTTCTGGCACCAAGGTAACTTGAAGCTGAAGTTGAGCTACCAGTTTGAGCCGGGCGAAGACAGTGACGGTGTAACGGTTCACGTACCGCTACCAATCCTGAACCAAGTGACCGTAGACGGTTTCGATTGGCAGATCCCGGGTTTACGTCAGGAATTGGTGGTTGCATTGATCAAGTCGCTTCCTAAACCAGTGCGCCGTAACTTTGTGCCAGCCCCTAACTATGCGGATGCGTTCTTGGCGCGCGCAGAAGCCATGGCGATGCCGTTGTTGGATTCATTGGAGAAAGAACTGAAACGCATGACCGGTGTGACCGTGATGCGTGAAGACTGGAACCCAGAGCAGATCCCTGATCACCTGAAAATCACATACCGTGTGGTCGATCACCGTAACCGTAAGCTGAAAGAGAGTAAAGATCTGTACAGCCTGAAAGATGGCCTGAAAGAGAAAGTGCAGGAAACGCTGTCGAAGGTAGCGGATGATGATATCGAGCAAGATGGCTTGAAAACCTGGAGTTTCGGCAAGTTGCCTGAACGTTATCAGCAAAAACGCGGTGGTTTTGAAGTAAAAGCGTATCCGGCGATTGTTGATAACAAAGATTCTGTTGGTATCAAACTGTTTGAAACCGAAGAAGAACAGCGCACAGCCATGCAGCAAGGTCAGCGTCGTCTGGTATTGTTGAACGTACCATCGCCGATCAAATACCTGCATACGAACTTGCCGAACAAATCTAAGTTGGGTCTGTACTTTAACCCGTACGGCCGTGTGATGGATCTGATCGATGACTGTATTGCTTGTGGTATCGATAAACTGATCGAACAGCAGGGCGGTTTAGTATGGGAGTCGGAAGCGTTTGAATCGCTGAAGGAGCACATTCGTGGTGAATTGGGTGACACGGTTGTTGATATCGCCAAGCAGGTGGAAGAGATCTTAACAACCGCGTTCAATATCAATAAGCGTTTGAAAGGGCGTATTGATTTGTCCATGGCGTTTGCACTGTCTGATATAAAGGCGCAAATCGAAGGCTTGATCTTCAAAGGCTTTGCGACAGAGTGTGGCTGGCGTCGTCTACCGGATATCCTGCGTTACATGCGCGCGATTGAGCGTCGTATGGAAAAGCTGCCGATTGACCCGAATAAAGACCGCATGCATATTCTGAAAATTGAATCTGTTGTGTCGGATTACAAAGAGTTGCTGAATAAGATTCCAAAAGGCCAGCCTGTACCGGAGAAGGTAAAGGAAATCCGTTGGATGATTGAAGAGTTACGCGTAAGCTTCTTTGCTCAGCAACTTGGCACACCGTATCCGGTGTCGGATAAACGTGTTCGTAACGCAATCAACGAGTGCTAATCATTATTGAACAGTAACTTGCTGAATGCATGATAAGAGGCCGGATTTTATATCCGGCTTTTTTGTATCCGATGAAAATAATGTGACATGTTGCAGTAATTATTTGGATGTGTATTTTAAAACATCCATATGACAATTGTGCTCATCTTAAATAAACGTTAAAAATTGAAAATTTCAAAAAATAATGTTTAGGCTAGGATGAAGAAATATATTATTTTGAATAGAGGCAGCATGAAATTTGCTGTTGATAAGTCGAAAGAGAATTATCAGGAAGAGGTTGAGAGGTTACGTCAGCAAGGCTTTGAAATATTTGACGAAAATGTAGAGGCTGAATCTGAACATGATGCACTTAATCGGTATCACTCTGAGATAGGGGAGACTAAACCAACACCGAATAAGAAGCGGGAATCAGTACCATTCACGCTATATAATTTGCTTTTCTTTAGTACGAACTCTTTAAGTCGTTTGCATTACATTGGATTGAGTTCTCTCATCGGTGGGACATGTGGGTTAATTTTAAAGATTTTGTTCAATAGTATTGTTGGGTTTTATGGCAATAGTCAAAATACCCCGATCTTAATTTCAATGGCGTTAATATTCTTTCTTTCATTTTGGTTCTCTCTCGCGATGTCTGTTGCTAGGTGGAGAAATATTGGTCATAGCGGAACGGCCTATATTTATACAATGATAGTACTGATGATAATAGGCTTTATGCTTTTAACAGCGAAAGGCACTTTTGGCGTTACGATATTGTTTTCATTGTATTTGATGATAGCCCCCCCAAATTTTGTTAAGCCATCGGGCTATAGCAGTGAAGGCAATGATGAGTATGCATTTTATGCATAAGTATTATCAAGATTAATATTGCGCCGTTACAGCCGTAAACATGAAAGGTAAACAGGGATGAATTCATACAAAGTATTAGAAAGAGATAACGTTAGGCTTGCAATAGATTTGTCTAAGCTAGACTGTGAGCGCGAAATCGAGCAGCTTCAACAACAAGGTTTCGTCATCGTCTGTTATGAAATACGCGCGCAATCCCCCGCTGATGCCGTGGACGCATTTGTCGTAGGCTCGCAAACTGATCGAATTCCATTGAGTTTGTACAATATCCTGTTTTTTAAAACCAATGCGATGAAGCGACGTCACTATATCGGCATCAGTCTTCTCTCTATACTGATTTTCATTGCGATTATTTTTGGTGTTATTGAAGGCATGACGAATGTTGAGGATTCAATGTCATCAATGGGTATGCTTGTTGTCGCTGGTTTATTAGGCTTATGGTTGGGCATTGGGGTGAATGTCGCCCGTTGGAAAAATATCGGCCATAAAGGATGGTATTACCTATTGGCAGTGATTGTCGTGACAATGATCGATCTTACCATCAGTCGCGCAATTGAATATGAATTTAGCCTTGCCGGTTTAATTCTTGGTTTCTATTTACTTTGTTCACCAGAAAACTTTGCGCGTCGAAATACTGGAGGCGGTGATACAGATTCTGGTAATCATACAAAGATGGATTCTATTGATAAGCAAACTTCAGAACACTTTAATGCTTGATGCATTGCAAAACAGATTCATCGGACACAAAAAAAGCCCAACCGGGCTTTTTTTGTATGTCGCGAACAGCTGAACGATTAACGCTCCCAGTAAGCTTCTTCGAGGCAATCTTCGCGCTCAGGCAGGCCACGCGATAGGCGAGGGGCATGCTGCGTCAATACTTCGTAACTCACACGGTTAGAGTACTGACAAATTTGAGAGAATGAAGAGTATGACAAGAAGTCACCTGCGTGTTTTGCCGAGTTTGGCACGTTCGCTTTGTGGTAACGGTTGGCAGACATATCATGCAATAGTGCAGACAATGCGGCATCACCAGCACCGTTAGTGTTTTTGATTTCTACCGGGCCACCTAGGTAAGGGGCGATATGAGAGTAAACGCGAATTGGGTTTTCACACGTTGCTTTCATCATTGGACGGCTGAATTCGTATTTGTTGAATTCAGGAATACGACCAGGTAGTAGTGGTAGGGTAGATTCGCGCTTCAGCTCGTCTTCAGTGTAACCCGCCATGTACAGGCCAACAGGGCCAGCAGTACATAGTACAAGATCAACCCACTCTAGGGCTTTATCAGCGGCAACCAATGGATCTTTTTCGCCAGTCAGTGCTTCGGCTTCTTCCTCGTTCATCGCTACACAGGTAACGTGCTCTTTCAGGAACTCAATCCACCACTCTTGTTTGCCTTCAATCACATACTTTGTACCCAGTGTCAGTACAACCGGTACGTTATGCTTTTTCGCAAATTCAATGGCTTTCAGTGCTGAATCCTTCATCGGATCGCCAGGTTTGCCACGAACAAGGTAAGAGGAAAGGACAAGGGCAGACGCATTTTCAAATGCGCATTCTGGCACGAATTCAGGCTTAAGCTGATTCATTTCACCTTCGTTAATGGCGAAGGTGCGCTCACCGTCTTCGGTGATCAGGGTGTAGCAACGACCGATAGGGCCATCCACAGGTTGCAAGTAATCAAGATCCATACGGCTTGATGTGTTGCACAAGTAGCGGTAAGCGTAAGAACCGATTTTTAGATCTTGACTCATCACACCCAACAGGATGGATTTGTCATCTGCCAGCACAGAGTAGTTGTGCAGCGTGTTACCAATGGTATCACCAGGGTATTCATGGCTGATCAGATTACGTTCTTTCAGCTCTTGGTAGAGTAATTCGGCTTTATCTTCCGCAAGGACTAATGAGTGACCTTTACTTAAGTTATGGCGAGCCAGAAACTCATCATCAATACGTGCTTCGATATCAACGATGGTTTGACCAACACCAACCAAGTGGGTACGAGATAGCGGATTTTCTTGCTGGATTTGAGCAACTAATGGATCGCGGGCATTGACTGGGAAGTAATGCTTGGATTTACGCTGACCAGGGAATTTCATGTCTGAAGGCTATCGGTTAAAGGGAATTTTGATTCATTGTATCACAGAAATGCGATTTACATCCCACTTCATGACGATAAGATGACGTGATTGCATTAAATGCTGTTTTTTTGCACGAGAAGTTTACCGTCGCTGTGACGATATCGACTAACTGTTTATCTGGCATACAAAAAAACAGCCGACAGGGCGACTGTTTTTTAGGCATGTGGGAGTCAATGGCAAAGCATTAAGAGGAGAGAAGCTTGGGTTCGTGAGCGCGACTGCCACCCACCGGACGACTGACAGAAATAGAACGGCCTTTCTTCATGCCTTTCTCGTAGTCATCGGTCAATGCTTTCATGGCTTCTTGCAATTGCTGCTTGAACGTCTCACGGTCGAGGTTCTTAAACTCTTTATCGATGAAGTTTGTCATGCGCTGGTCATGATCATCATCAGTGGTCAGTACGGGCAGTTTTTCCAACGCGCCTTCCAGCCAACCGGCTAAGAAAGAAGACACGCGACGGGTAATTTCCGACGTACTTGTGCCTGTGCCTTGGAAGCTGTTGCGGAACTGGCCGGTCTGCTGGTTCATCTCACGGTAAACGACATCAAAGGCGAAGGCAGCAAAAATGGCGCGTTCAGCCATGCCGATAAACTCAGCTTGTTTGAGACCTTTATGGTTCGTCAGTACACATTCAACGCCAAAGCGGCGATTGATCCCACGAATGATCTTCAATATCTGAGGGCTGATGTCAGTTGGCAGTAAGGTGGCTGTTTTCGTTTTGCCCATTTGAATGAATTCGATATCGTCTTTTTCAAGACCATATTTCAGCATCAAACGGTGGGCCATCTTTATAGCTTGAGCGGCTTCATTGACATTCGCCGAGTTACCTAGCTCGAGGCATTTTGCAATTTTCTTCAGCGCCTTTCGCTTTTGTTCAGACATTCGGTCACACCATGGTTGAAAAGGGCGAATATTTTAACGTGATCATCCCTGTAGCACAATTCCCTTTGCGAGGGTGATGTCGCATAATAAGACACGTGTTTCATTGATAAAAAGCATGTTATGACATTGTCTTACCAAGTAATTGATGTGCCATTTGAATACCGACATACCTGTTGGTTTTGTGGTGAACCGTATTATGAATCTCACTCCTTCATGGCGTCACCGAACTATGATCAGCAGACACTGCCGATTTTAGTGCCGTGTTGCCAGGAATGTTTTTCGCTGTGTAAATCCATTAAAGTGAGTGGGTTAGACATTCTGCGCGATAAGGTCAAAGAGCAGTTACACCGTAAGTACGAAAAGCATTTACAGATCGGGATCAACTGGACCAAAGAAGAGCTCGAAGACTGCGAATTTGAAGGTAAGGCACTGGAAGGGTTCAAAGAAAGTGCTTGGGCCATGTATGAAATCGCCAAAGGACGGGTTAATTATGCCGGGTGGCCGCTGGCGATAGATGGCCAGCCGATGGCATCTTTCAGTAGCGCCTTTCATGTACAGTTTGATGGCGTCACGTATACCAGCTTGCAGCATGCGGTTGAGCAGCTCGCAAAAGCTTATGCCATTCCGCAACCTTACTTGGAAGAAGTGATTGAAGTGGTGGGGCGTGAGAAATTGGCCTATGCCATTCGCTTTGCGAAAACCACGTATGGTTATTCTGCACAAGAGCGTATGGCAAGCATTGCCAGTTTGCGCGCATTATTAGCGGAAGAGCAAGCATTGTCGATGCCGATGACAACCCCGTCTTCCGGCATTGATGTTCCGCTGGCTGATATCCGTGAGTTTATCTTACATCGCACCGTGATGCCTGCTGTGGCGACACAGTGGCTGTTCAAACACGGGGTGACGACCTTGCAACAATTGGCTGATCAAGAAGATGCGTTCTTTGCGCATTTTGGTCAGGATTCTGAATTCACCGCCTTTACCTATTTCAATGCCATGCAGATTTATCTGGAACAGCGCGAATTAGATATGCAATGGGCGAAGGAGCACGATCCCAACCAAGCATGGTTTGCTAAGTTATAAGTTTCAACCCGTGGTGAGGTCGGCATTCAGTTCGACGATCAGAAGATAAAAGAAAAGGCGCAGTGTGCGCCTTTTCTGTTTGTTGCTTATGTATATGTAGAAAGTGGTGGATGCGATTACTGGTTTTCGCGCGACCACACCATGGTTTTACCGTTCTCATCAAACGCCAATACGTTGTATGGGTCTTTTTGATCGTTGTATTCCATACCCGGTGAACCCATTGGCATACCACCTACCGCCAGGCCTTTCATACGCTTTGGCTGAGATTCCAAAAAGCGAACAATCTCGTTGGCAGGAATATGGCCTTCAAAGGTGTAACCATTGATCTCAGCGGTGTGACACGATGCATACTCTGGACGTACACCCAGTTTGATTTTCACTGGCGTCAGGTTCTCTTCAAACACCATGTCCAACTTAATGTCGTTCTCTTCCATGTGTTTAACCCACTCTTTACAACAACCGCAGTAAGGTGACAGGTAGTTAGTCCCTGTGTACTTTGCGGCAAATGCAGATGTGGTCATGGTTAGCAGGGCAGCCGCCGTCAGTGTTTTAGCAATCGTGGTGTTGAATGTCTTTTTCATAATATGTACCTGTTAAATCGTTGAATAGTTGTTGTGATGCCTGCGCCAGTCAGCGCCTTGTGCATCAAGGATGAATCAAGATTTAACAGGTGACAGGAGGACGAAAAATAAACTCGGTATTCGTGAGTTGTTTTTCAACAGGTTCAGCAAACCCGTGTGACAAGGATAAGGGGTGGTAGGCGATTGCATCGGCCAAAATTGCAAAATGCAGATTATGAGATTGGCATTGCATATCATCGCAGCAGTTGTCATTACTGTGCGAGCCGCTGGTGTGCTGGCTTTTAGCGCCGTGTTGAGTGCTATCTTGCATGAGCATTGAGGTACAACATTCTGGTGATGTTGGCATGCTCTTCGTGCAATGGCTGCGCATATCGGCAGGTATGTTATGTGGCTGGGAAGCAGATGCAGTGATGCCAAAAGACGCTGACAAAATCAGCATCAGGGCAATCACACATTTTGTGATGAATTGCTGTAATCGCATACTCAAACCACACATCCAAACCATATTTCGCGATTATATCGAGTAAATCAGCAAAATCACAAACAGAAGATTGTAAGAAAATTGCGATAGGTCAAAAAATGACAAGCCTTTGAACCCACATCAGGAATCCTCCTACATACCTCTGAAAAGCCATGAAGCCTTGTGTGACGTGGCTTTCAAAGCAGCAAAGACTGACTTTTCCCTGACAAATTATCCGGTCAGGTACGTTTTAATTACTACAATTAGAAAATTATAGCTTTTTAGGATTTTTGGGGATGCAATACACAGAACAGGACCGTCAGGTACTACATGACACATGGATGAGTTACAAAGCAAAGATGCGCGTTACGCAAATTGAGATGGCAAAGAAACTGGGTGTCAGCCAGCTTGTTTTTTCTGATATCTTGCGAGGCAGCGTGCCGCTAGAACATCGTTTCGTGACGCAGTTCTGTGGTTATATCGGAGTCGATCCGGTGTTGACCTTGCCATCATTGCGTAATCAGGTTGGGGCGGCGTTGCCGAATCAGGTGACATTGACCAATACCTATATTGTGGATGGCGATATTAAAAACGTGCGTTACAGTGGCAACCAGATCGTGGTTGAGTATGTTCACAGCGTCGACATGGCAAACGCCTAAGCAGCAATGACGAATAAAGCCGTTCAGTTAACGTTAGAGCGTTCAAAAAGAACGAACCGCGATAAAGCGTCGCATATAAAGAAGCCCTCATTCACGAGGGCTTTTTTATGTCTGCAATTTATGCTTATAAGCAGAACGATGAGATAACGTATTTTGTTACGATTCAGACTGCCACTCTGGCACACAGAGATAAAGCAGCGCCGCACATCCTACCGATGCCAATAAGTCTGTTGGCCAATGCATGCCCAGCCAAATGCGACTGACGCCCACACCGGTTGCCCACACAATCAACGCAGCTGCAGGCACATAGTGTCGACGGCGTAAGAAGAAGCCCCCCCAGAACACCACACATACCGCCACAAAGATGGTATGGCCAGAAGGCAGTGAATAGTTGGTTTCACCTAACCAATGCTGGATACGCCATTCACTGACATGTTGACGCGCTTCCATCACCGCATGATCTTTCCCTTTTTCATCCAACTGATAGAAATCTTCCGGTGACGATACAATGCCCAGAGCTTCTAGCTCGTAGGTATATGGGCGAGGCACTTCCGTAAGATGCTTTAAGCCACTTTTGGCAGCAAAGCTTAACACCAGCAAAATGGCGAATTGTACGCCGAGTTTCAGAAATTGTTGACGCGGTACTTTTAATAGTAATGGAATAGCCATCAGCACGCTGACCGTGATCAGAAAACCCGGTTTACCGGCCGAGAAAGTTAACGCTGAAAAAAATTGCCCCGCAACGTCTGAAGCTGGTGCGGCCAGATTGGCTTGCGAGTAAAACATAAGCACGCCGGATAGGAGTGTGCCGAACAGTAGCAGAGCAATGAGCCCCGGAATTTTTTTAGCAAAAAATGAACGTAAAGTCATAACGGTATTGCATCGGAAAAAGGGAGGAAATCTTAGCAAAGTCTAGCGGGATGAACGTAAAATAAATGTCATATCACTCAGTATTTAATGCTTAATACGCATTTCTGTGTGAGTTGTGTACGATTTTGGCTGTGATTGATGTCTTTGTGATGCAAAGCACAATGAGAAAAGGGATAGATAGGATGAGAATTGCGTTAATTGGATTAGGGGATATTGCGGTGAAAGCGCATCTTCCTGTGCTTACTCAAATGAATGGTGTCGAGTGGGTGTTTTGTACACGTCAACCGCAGCAGCTAGCGCAATTAGCGGCACAATACCGTATTACTGAGTGTTACACCGATTATCGTGAATTGGCTAACGCGCGGTTAGATGCAGTCATGATACATGCGGCCACACAGGTACATATCGAGATCGCACAGTTCTTTTTACAGCTTGGGCTACCGATATTCGTTGATAAGCCTCTGGCTGACAATTATGCCGACTGTGAGCGCTTGCATGAACTCGCCGCCAGTAAGCAGTTGCCGATTTTTATGGGGTTTAACCGCCGTTATATTCCGCTTTATCAGACACATTTGACCGGTATGCGAGGCGATACCGATGACATGAGTGAAGCACTGCGTGGATTACGTTGGGAAAAACATCGTCATGCTTTGCCGGGGGAAGCGCGTACCTTTGTTTTTGACGATTTTATTCATCCGCTCGATAGCATCAATGTGTATGCCAATGTGAAGCCGGAAGATGTGCAAGTTAACGTACAGTTTGAAAACACGCATGAAAAGGCAAGTGGCTTGCCACGTATGACTCGCTTGGATGTGCAATGGCAACAGCGCAATGGATTATTTCAGGCATCCATGAATCGCCTGCATGGCATAACGAGTGAAACGGTTTCAGCGCAATATCACAATCGAAGTTACCGTTTTGATTCGATGACAGAGGGTGTGTGTTGGCAGGCGAATCAAGAACAACGAGTAAAATTGCCGGATTGGACGCCTATGCTGGCGTCAAAAGGGTTTCATGCGATGGCAGCACATTGGCTAGAGGTGGTATCCACTGGGCAGCAAGCGCAATATTATACCGATAGAAACTTGCATACCCATTTATTGGCCGAACATGTGCTGAATAGGGCATTGAAAGGCTAAATACGGATTGAATAAAGACGTAAAAGTCGGGCGAAGGTAATAAGGGCGGTCATTCAACCGCCCGTAATAAGGTGCTTATTTTGCGATTGTGTTTGCCATTGAGGGCAAGATCGAGGGAGGCGCATCGTTTGGGTTGACGGCAGAAGCGTCAATCCACTCTGTAACAAACAGTGGGGTATCACTGTCCAAGTAATATTCATGAGGTGCTGCGCAACGCAGTTTGATAAATCGCTCATCACCGACCTGCATGGTGTGTCCTTCAGATAATGTTGCCCCCGATGCCAGCAGATAGACAAAAATCATACTGAACATATCAAAAATCTGTTGACTCGTACTGTGGTCACGGACCCATGTGGCGAGATCAGGAAGCCCAAGCTGTGCTGCGCCATAGGTGCGAATGCATACACCATTATTACCGGCCACATCATATTCGACGAACCCGCAATAGAGTAATAACAAAGGCAAGGTTTCTAGCTGAACAATCATATTGCCATCTGTCTGCTGCCCTCGAGTATGGAGAGAAAGCTCAGGAGCCGGAAAGGAGGTATAAGCATTTTCGTTGGTAATAACAATCGCCCCAAAATAGGTGAAAAAGCCAGCCACTAACGCCAAGGCTGCATACTGCTTAAGTGGGTTGATCTCATATCCACGGTAATAAAGAAGAACATGACTTTGATTGAGACGGGCGGCGTCTTTTAAGGCCGGTCCATAGTGGGCGGTTGTGATACAACTTTCGACGTTTTCAGCGGGCATGGAATAATCACACCCCACAATCTGAATGACATGCTCTCCCCATCCCAGTAACCCGATTAAACTACTTTGTTGGATGAGCCTTTCATCTGTTTCAAATGACGCTTTAGCCAATGAAGAATGATAAGCACGAAAAGCTTTAATAAAGTCTGAGTCATCAATATCGAACGTATCGCTAAAGAGTACTTGTAAACTTAACGGCGTATTGATGAGGGGATTAGCGACCAAGACGTTTTCAGAAGACGTATGTGTGTAACCAAAAAAACGAGAAAGAAGACCCATATTATGCCTCGCAAAAACCCACACTGAAGAAACAAGAAGGCTGAGAGGGACAGTATCACTGTCGTCGGAACGGGAGGCAATGATGAAAGGGTTGAAATCAAATAGCATTCAAAATCCTTTTTGTAACCAAAGATGATTGCAGGAAAAAGATAATTATCGATAAGGAAATGAGATGCGGGAGCACATAGTAAGCACGAAGAGTATTTTTATTGAGTAAAGGTTGTCGTTACCATTAACGGGTTAAGTGAATAGTGATAATGCTATTTAGGTATACTACCTTTTCTGGCTTGGTTTGAGGGATGTGTCAAAATTACGACAAATATTGGTGTTAAATAATACCTTAATGGATTGATTTTACAGGTTTTGATGGTTTTTGTTTCGTGCTGGGTGTTTTATCACCTAATGGTCATCAGTGATAGGGTTTTAATAGCATTCATAAAAGTGAAAAAATAAAATAGTGGAAATAAATTAATGACTTTCATCTTGGTGCATATAGGGAATATAAAAGCCAGCTGTTAAGTGTTATCACCTATCTGAAATACACATCAACCCATTATTATTAATCTCAAGACGGTTAACGTCATTGGGAGAGCCTGCTTTGCTTCGTTTAGGAAAGAACAGAAGCGAAAATGATGTACGTTAAAATTGGAACTTTACACAAAATGAAACATCCTCAATTGCTTTGCGCATTGTTAGGTTTAATGAGCTGTGCAACGAGTGCGTATGAACTGACGTCGCCAGCAACACATGCTGTTACCGAAAAAGCGATGCGTAATGCTGCCGGTGCGCCAAGCGTATCGCTTGATAAGCGTTTTGAAAGCTGCGAAGAAGATTGTAGCCAAGTACTGAAGATCGGTGGTTATCGACATGGTTTCAATCCGGATGCTGAATTGTTAACAGTATCGCGTTATAAAAATCGTGTTTTTGCGCTTGTTAAACAAGCTAATGATGAAAGCAGTATACGTAATGATTATTTCTTTGTTACAGGTCGAAATATTCATGTTCGTAGTAAAAGCAGTTTGTGTGAAAGTGCTCAGGCAACCGGGTTTAGCTATAACGGTGAGCTACTGTGTCTGAATGAAGATACATTGGACATTTATACCGCGGACAGCAAACGTCAAATTACACTGCCTATGGCGTCTGATTTTGGTCAGATCAACAATAACCTAGCCGGTACCGTTGCCATTACGTTTGTGAATGCGGACAAACAGCAGCTGCATTATGCCAACCTGTATAACTTGGACCGACAAGACAACGCAGCATGGCACGTGTTACCTACGCGTTTGCATAACCGCTCTGATCGTCGCGATGTGATTGCGACGTATCCGGTTAACCGTAATGCGGGTGTGGTTGCTATGTATGAATACATTAACCCCTTTAATAAAGGGTTGACGCTGTATTCGTTTGCAGGTCAGCAACCGCGTCGTCATGTATTGACGAACAGTGAAGCCGGTAACTTTGGGTTTGATCCTGAGGTGTTTGTTTATGGCGCACAATATGCAGTGACAGCAGAAGACCCAACCGCTAGCCGTGATGAAAGTCTGAAAACTTATTTGGTTGATCCAGAGTTACTGCAAGGGGAAGACCAGTATACGAATGACAATGAGTCACAGTCACAATTGGATTTCATGGCCGGTTATGGATTGACCTATAACATGTGGGATGCGAGTCAATCTGTCGGTGATGATGTTGAAACTGACTACGAGATTGATCCAAGTTTCCTTCACTCTGTCTATTTCCAGGCGCGTTATAGCGATACCCAAGTTTCGTTGAAGTATCTGACAAATCAAGCCAAAGAAAAAGGGCCTGACGGTACATCAGAAGCGGTCGATATGCTGACTGGCTTGGTGGACTTTAATGGTTTCTTTGAAGGGGCAGATACATTACGTCTGAAGATTGATTGGACAAAAACACAAGGGCTGGCGACCTATAAAGCAGAACGAGAGAGTTTATGCTTGGAAGCCGGGTGTGAAGTCTCTAAAGCCTTTTCAACCGAGTATCTGAATGTTGAAACGTTAGTGATGAGTGAAGGCGGCATGTACTTAGGGCTAAGTTATTCAACCTATGCCATGCCAAGTGCTGTGGGGTTCACGCGTAACCAAGACAGCGATCATGTGATTGGGTCAACGTTTGATGAAGATTACGAACAAGCCCGCCTTATGTTTGTGATGGGAAGTGATGAAGCCGCTTATGGTGCCCGTTACGAAACAGATTATGATCGTATCTTCTTGCGCCCAAATCTTGGTTTTGGCGTGGTGAAGCACAGTATGTCTGCTGAAGCAGAAGAAAGAGCGCGTAATGGTGAAACAGGTGGTATTGCGGGTAAAACAGGCTTTGTAGTCAGTGGCGGTGTCGATATTGGTTATATTTATCAGCGTCGTTGGCGAGAAGCGTCTGGTTTAGGTTTCTCACTGCAAACGGGTTTGCGTGCACGGCTAGAATATACGATGGACAACTTTTTGACTGACGCATCTGACGATGAAATTTACTTTAAGTACAATCGTTTTGATGTGATGTGGGGGCCATACGTACAGTTTAACGCCATTTTCTAATGGGTTAACTATAGTGGCAATCTATTGATTAAGCCCGAGTACACCATGTGTGCTCGGGCTTTTTAATGGCAGTATCAGTATTTTTTCAGCGATGACTTACACACATTCCACGCTCTCTTCGAGGAGTGAAGTGGCATAATGCACAATCGCTTGTGAAAACGCGGTCGGTTTTTCAAGCATCGGGCTATGACCACATTGCTCAACGATATCCATTGAGAGGTGAGGGTACTGTTTTGCTAATCTTGTCCATGGGGTAATCGGGGTGATCTCATCGTGAGAGCCTCAGATGAGTTGTACATCGAGTGCCAGAGCGTTTAGGCTGTGCTGCACATCGTATTCACGACTGAAACCTAGCCATTTAGCAATGTTTAAGAAGGCACGTTTATCACCAAAGAGCTGGGCGATCTCTGCGACGCCGTGTTCAGGAATTAAGGCCTTATCATAAAAGACACGTTCAGCCAGCAGATAGGCTTTATCAACATCACCACTGCGCAAATCAGAGAATGTCACACCGGTTTCAAGCTCTGTCAGGCCCGGAGATCCACTAACAATGACACCACGAATTTTTTCTTGATTCTGTCTGGCATATTCTAATGCGATCAATCCTCCCATAGAGTTACCGGCAATCAGCGGCTTCTCGTCACAGAGATTGATAATTTCTTCTAACTTTAATACCGCAAAATCAATCGAGCCCTTCATTGAAATAGGGATTGCCTCATCCAAGGTATAGACTTTATAGCCTTGTGAGATTAAATCCGATTTCACCTCATCCCAAATCCAACTTCCAGCAAATAATCCAGGTAATAAAATAATGGGAGTGCCGTGCCCAATAACAGAAAAAGTCATAATCAGTCCTTTGTTTTCATTCAGGAGGAAATTTAATTTTAGCCTTGAAATAAATCAAGTGAATACCTTGTGACTATATGTTATTGGTGTGTTGGTCATGAATTGGTGTAACTGAGATGTATCTCAATGCTGGCACGTATTTTTCGTCAATTCTTTTTATTTCATGGGGATAGGTTGTAAATGACAGGGTTATGAATTTTATTTGTGGCTTTTATTATTATTTCTCATCTTATGCGGTTAAGGAATTCGTAAGGCGAACGCTGTTATTTATTGCTTTGCATGAATTGTTACATGGTGCGCAAAATAACTGAGAAGCCGATTCAAAGAGGGCAATGTTTTCGTTTGATGGTGCTGTGTTATAGCTTGTTTGAACACATAATCGTCATGTATTAACGCTGTATCAGAAATGATAGTGCCTGAAGGCACATTCGGCATGGATGACAGCCATCAATGGATGAGAATAATGAATCAGGCTTTATCGTATTTTGCTGGCCAGAAAGTTAAAGGTAACGGTGTCAAAAAATTAATATTGAGTCCTTTACCGATCGCGACAAATTTCAAGAAAGCACACTCGGCGCGTTCTATCCTGAAGCGTAACTATACCTATATAGATGTCGGTGGCCGTGTCGCCAATGTATCACTGGGTTTAACGTTAAGCGCTTATCTGGCATTTGGCTTGATATTATCCTTGTTGATTTATGCTTTTGTTGGCGACTTTACGCCACAAATAAAAGAGCATGTCGTTAGAGATATATATGGCGTTGATGTGGTTCTTAAAACGGAATATGCCGGTTTTATCATGAGTATGCTAATGATGTTTCTACCGCTCATTTTTATGCTGATGATTTGTCTTTCCTCCATCATCCGTGAAATGAAGCTTGCCAAACGTTCGACCGCTTTTCGTTTTCATCGGCAGCGCCGCGAGGTTGCGATGTGTCAGTGGGATGAGGAGCTGCAGAAGGTGGTAGTGACTTATCAGCCGTGGGAAGCCATGTTTGCCTGGGTGGAAGATAAAAATGCAAGACTAACAACAGCCGCACCTGCTAAATCGGTACTGGTCATTGGCGGAACCCGCGAGTCGATGGTGGGTTCGCAGTGGGTATGCCAGACGATCCCGGCGTTGGATAAAGAGAGCGCGGTAATGGAATGGGAGGCGATTCGTTCCTTTATGGAGGATGGGGTGAGAGAAGACAGTGAGTTGGCCGATCATCCACCTAAAATGACGATGCAGCGTGTGATGGAGGATTATTGCATCACCAGCAAGCAACCGATGACCATCTTTACCCAAAAGAAGCGTCTTTGGTGGGCGATCAGTGGGCGTCGGTTAGGGGTGTTACTTTATAATTTTATGATGCGTTTTGAGCGCCAACAGGACGTTGTTGATCCGACGTTTGAAGCATGGAGCCTCCCATTATCGGATTGTGATAGCCAGCAACCCAGTGCTGCACTGAAAAAATACAATATGTGGCTAAAGCGCAATGAATATGCGAAGGGGCTGAATATTCAGACTATTGGTGATGTGAAAGATAAGTATTCACTGTAAGAAGTTGTATGGTTCTAAGTCCGAGGCGGAGAGCCATGAAAGGCTTCGTACAGACATTTTAATTTTCCAGGAAATAGAGTCCAATAGGGCTCTATTTTATTTTGTGGGACTTGCCAAAACAGGTTCTCGACTAAGGACACATCAATACAGTTTTTCGTTTGAGCATCGCCCATAAGATAGTGTTGTCTGAAGAATTCAAAGATCGCTTCATGTGTCTTATTCGGGGGCTGACGTATCATCTCTTTATTTAAAGCCGTTGCTAAACTGGCAAACCAAGAATACGCATCATCATTGATTTCACCCCAGTATGCCATGTGGATATGATTCGCTTTATTGCTGACATCAGGAAATTGATCATTAAACTCCTTGTACATACTGAGTATCGTGATGTGTCCTTTCTGTCGGAATATGGTCATAACTCTTCGATTTTCTTGTATGAATGTGTTTGTGATGGCGTAGTTAAAGTATACGACGCCGAGTATATGCAATCGACTGCGTTTTTGTGATTTGGGTGTGATGTCGGTAGAGGTTACGCGTAAATGGGCATGTAATAGGAAGAGCGGGGGCATAACACCTTGAGACTAGCACTCTGATACGAGTACTTTGACATTAGTATATTGATATCAACTTCATTTGTGTACGAAGGATTGTGTCGAAATTCTTCGGTTTGTGAACACATCCCGTAACTCCCTCTTATCAAACTAAAAATCGCTCACATAGGCAGCGGAAAATCACTAACCATAAAGAAAATAAGCAATATTTCACTGGAAACCTGTTGTTGGAGCTGTTAAGGTGCCGCCCCTCACACAGACCGTGAGATGATTATGCTGACTAAAACGCCGAAAGGTGCTGATAAAACCGTTTCAACTCTAACGATTGGCTTTCTAAGTCTATTCCTTCTGTTCTCCCTCTTTGATATGTCGCACATGCGGCAGGTCATCGATACCTTATTCGCCGCGTCTACCGATACTTTCGGCCCTTTTTGGCAATGGCTGATGGTATTGAACCTTCTTATCGCGTTATTGATCGCGGGTAGTCGTTGGGGCAAGCAACGCCTTGGTGCACAATCTACACCGAGCATCGGTACATTCCGCTGGCTGGCAATGATTATGTGTACACTGTTGGCCGGAGGCGGGGTGTTTTGGTCAGCGGCTGAGCCGATTTATCACTTTATGACACTTCCGCCAAGCGTAGAGGGCGTCGATCCCCAAACCGCTGAAGCTGTGGTACCAGCACTTAGCCAAAGTTTTATGCATTGGGGCTTTCTGGCTTGGGCGGCGCTTGGCACCTTGGCCACCATTGTGTTGATGTATGCCCATCACCAAGGAGGGGTAAAGTTACGTCCGCGTGCATTGCTCTATCCATTGGTGGGTAACAAATTGGAACAGCACTGGCTGGGGGCTGTGATTGATGCCTGCGCCATCATTGCTGTTGCAGCAGGTACGATTGGGCCGATTGGTTTCTTGGCTTCACAGCTGGGCTATAGCTTAGAAGTGGTTGCAGGGTTAGAAAACACCACCAGCACACAGTTAGGCATTTTGGCGTTTGTGGTGGCGATTTACTCTTTATCTGCCTTCACCGGTATGGATAAGGGCCTGCAATGGTTAAGCCGCTTTAATATCATTGGCGCTTTTGCTTTGTTGATGGTGCTACTGATCTTTGGTCCAACAGCCTTTATCTTTGAGCACTTTGGCCTGGCGTTTGGGGCGTATTTGCAGCACTTACCTGAAATGAGTGTGAACACGGACGCGCCGGCGTGGAATCAGTGGTGGACGTGGTTCTTCTGGGGCTGGTTCATTGGCTTCGCACCGATGATGGCGATCTTTATTGCTCGTATCTCAGAAGGGCGCAGTATTCGTGAGTTGGTGATTACCGTTGCCATCGCAGCACCTATCGTGACAAATTTCTGGTTTACTGTATTAGGCGGAACCGGGATCTTTTTTGAATTGCAAACTGCCGGTGCGATCTCTGGACCGTTGTCTGAGTCGGGTTTGCCTGCGGTGTTGTTAGCATCACTGGCGCAATTACCGTTTAAAGAAGTACTGATCCCTGCGTTCTTGGTATTGACCACAACGTTCGTGGTCACCACGGGGGATTCGATGGCGTACTCCATTGCCATGGTGGTTTCTGGCGATAACCAGCCAACGAAATCACAGCGTCTTTTCTGGGCTGTGGCGATGGGCGTCATAGCCGCTGTGTTGCTGGTGGCCGGTGACGGTGGCCTGAATGCCTTGCAATCATTTATTGTAATTACGGCAGTGCCGGTGTCGCTATTGATTGCAGCAACGTTAGTTACAGGGCCGTTGGCAGTACTGCGTATGCAATCAAAGACGTCGCAGAGTACATCACCTGCGCAGGCATGGTCAGCAAAAGAAGTATTAAATTCATCATCGTACTGATAGCGTATTAAAGAGACGTAAAGAGTGTGGATAGCCAGTAGTGTTACCACACTCTTTCTTTGATTTTTGTATTTTTGAGTTCGTTCCCAAAGAGACTGTTTACTGACCACCAATATCCTTCAACAGTTCATTAAAGTTTTCAGATTCCTCATATATCAATGTTTGCATCTGTTGGCTTAACGCTTCCAATCGTTTTTCTTCATTAGCGGTTAAATCTTCTTTATTCATCAGCTTGTCCATTTCTTCATAAATAGCATTAAGTTCTTTTTCTTCAGTGTTATCGAGTTGTTGTCCCCATTTTTCAAGGGTGTCTTGTGTGATGTCGAAGCTGTCCAGTGTTTTATCATTTACGCACTGCTCTAATTCAGCGGCAAGTGCATCAGTGATTTTCTTTCCAAGGAAGATGTCTTTCATACAGGTTTCTTGAATCGTCAATATGATTTGTTTGACGGATGTTTTGCTTTTTCCACTGAGTGAAGAGAGAGTGTTTAATTCATCATCTGTCATTAAACGCTCTGTTATTTTTAATGAAGTTTTGAGTGTTTCATCAGTAAATATGTCTGATTGCGCGATTGATGTGGTAGAAAAAGCTATTGATAACAATCCTGTAATTATTGCTAATTTCATAAGTAAACTCCCAAGTGTATTTGTTGGTAGGTATTATTGGTAAATCGAATAATTTTGAAATTGGGGGTTGGAAATTACTGGATACATATCATGAAATGAAAGAGACTTTGTTAGTGAATAAGTATATTTAATTGCCATGCATTCAAATTACTCGTTTAATTATGTTGTTTTGTGAATTATCAATAAATGCTATGGGTAGAGTGACATGAACCCGACTGGGTAACAGTGGGGTTCATGTTTGTGAGTCATCACATAGATGGATCGTTATTTATCCGCAACGGGCACCATAATGTGTACGTATGGGGTGTCTTTCCACATGACATAAGGGCCGCCGGTACTGGGGTCATCCGTGATACCTGCCAGCATCTCTTTGGGAACGATGATCATTAAGTGCGGGCCGGTTTCCACATAGTCTTTGGCTTTTTTCGGCTCGGGATGGAAAGGGTCGCTGTTACTGACACCCGCACCGCGATCCCCTTGCAGCATGTAGGAAATGCCGATTTTGGTCGCTTTGAAATCCTCTTTTTTCATCATTGCGGAGAGCATTTCCATCCATACGGCATCATTACACATCGGCATGCCGTCACCCGGGAAGGTATCTGGCATGCAGGTCCAACCGTTTGTGCCTTTTGCCACCACCTTGCCGTCCACAATGATCGTGGCTTCATGGCTGATAGATTCGGGGGCTGCAGAGCGGGCCCGGCCGATCTGATCAGTCAGTAACTCTTCGGCTGTTGGGGCGTCTTTGGCTTCATCGTCAGCGATGGCACCGAAGGATAATGCGCTGCATGAAACAGCAATAGCAAGGTAGTGTGAGATTTTTCTGGGGCTACCTGTTCTTTTGGGAGTAACCATGGTTTTCACTCCAATTGGTTGAAAAGACCTGTGAGGTCATTCTCGGGTCATAAAATATGACTATTAGAGTATAGATGGGAGTGTCTCAGTAGCGAGATGCATGGAGAGCGTCGCGTTGATGCGGTAAAGCAGAGATAAGCGCGCAGCCATGACGCGCTTGATCGTATGCTGTAAAGCCGGTGTGATGATGGGCTAGTCGGTGTAAGGCAGGTAACCAGTAAAGCCGCAGATCTTCCAACCGTCAGACGTGTGTTTTAGGTAATACAGCGTCTGCCACAGTAGTGTATCAACGTGGCCGTCAGCCCGTTTGATTTCACCGTTGAACTGTTTGCGCGCAATCGCACGACCATTTTCAATCTCAATACTTTCCAGCTTGGTGGCAGCATGGACTGCCGCTTCTAATGGCTCAGCGTACTCGGTGTCTGCGGCGATACGGGCTTGCTTTACCCATTCATCGCGGTAATGGGCGAGGGTAGAAAAAGCGAGGTTCCATTGTGCCGGATCAGGGTGCTTGCCCGCATTAACAGCAAAGAATTCGTCGGCGATAAAATCATTTTCGACTTGCTGCCAATCCGCTTCGCAGTAGGCTCTGATATCTCGGGTGACAAGCATTTCCCAAATGGCTGTTCTGTCCGCATCACTAAAAGGATTGATTGAATACATGTCTCACTTCCATTGACTGATGTTATTGATTTTCTATTAAGAGGCGAGATAACCACGATTATTCAGAAAATGCTCAATGGAGAGTGAAAAGTGGGATCGAGAATGGAAAAAAGCCTCAGTCATACAACCGGCAATCTCGCGTGAATCGCTCACATTAAGGTTGCCGTTGGTTTACTGAGGCTGTTTGCGTTAACGGTGGCGCTTTAACGCGCAGAAACAAACGATGAAGAGACGGGTTATTTCGCCAGTTCAGCGATATCAGCTTTAGCGTTTTCCAACCCTTTGCTTGCCATTTCTTCACCCATGTTCAGGGCTTCTGCATACACAAACTGCACATCTGTCATGCCGACAAAACCCAGAATGGTTTTCAGGTAAGGCACCATGGTATCTGTCGCGCCATCTTTGTGCATACCGCCACGAGTGGTCACGACAATCACTTTTTTACCGGTGAGCATGCCGACAGGGCCATTTTCCGTGTAGCTGAATGTCACGCCTGCACGGGCAATGAAATCGAACCAGTTTTTCAGCTGTGTAGGGATAGAGAAATTATACATTGGCGCGCCGATCACCAGGGTATCGCTGGCTTGGATTTCATCGATCAGTTGGTTCGACAAGGTCAGTGCGTCTTGTTGTTTCTGAGTCAGGTTGTCCCCACCACGTAAACCGCCGGCAATTTCACCATCAAGTACAGGAATTGGCGTAGACGCAAGGTCACGTTCAATCACAGAGGTGGTATCCAGCGAGTTCACCAGATGGTCAATCAGGCCGTTAGATTGAGAGTAGTCGCCAAGGATGCTTGATTTAAGAACCAGTACGTTTGCCATGATTTGTTTCCTTAAATTTTGTCTTATACGTTGTGTATTTAGGGTATGTACAAACTATACGACCAGTCTGAACATCAAGATAGCGGAAAAAGTTGGGCGACTTGTTCAAATAAATCGAACAAGAGAAATCAGGCTTAATATCATGATAAATAGGGGATTAATAAAGTTATTAATGTAATCTTATTGCTTTGGTCTAGAAACCAACCATGAATGACTGAAAATTTAGAAGGGGATAAAAGGGCAAAAAATAGCCCGAAACGACTCCTGTTTCGGGCTTAGGGGAATGGCTCGTGAGAGCCTTGCGCTAACTGGTTAGTAAATGGAGATCAATTACACTATCAATGGTAGTTCACGCAGTATCTTTTGCCAGTTTTAGCAAAGAGAATGTTATTCAACTCTGATACTTAACAAAAAAATACCAGCAGGCGTGCAATTATATGGCAGTTACTTGTTCTGGCTTGTGACCCACCGTATTCATAAGAGTGAATGGGTGGGGCACAAGGTTAACGCAAGAGGGGATCCAAACAGAGGTGCTGGATTAAATGTCGAAAAGGTTCGTGTCGCGCACTAATTCACGTGGCAGGCCGTTTTTAATACGGTTACCCACCCATTTACCCAAGCCGATTGGGTAGTCGCGATATGTCACGATCACTTCACCTTGGCCAGAGAGGTTTTCAGGGCGAATATCACGGCCCATGAACCATTCTTTTGCTTGTTCAGAGGTGAATGCAATGGCGGTGCTCTCATTGCCTTTAGCCAGCGTCATGATGGCTTCGTGTTGCCAACGGTAGCCTTTTTTATGCTGCTCAGCCAGTTTGATGCCGATACGCTGGAAACGGATTTCGTCGATCAAGTTACGTAGCTGCGATGGGAATAACCACACTTCTTTGTCACGTAACCATAGATCGCTGCCTTCAGGAATGTGCATATCCAAATCGGCGCTAAAGTGTTTGGCGATGTCTTGACTTTCTTTATCCGAAGCCGGAGAGAACGGGAACTTACCTTTGCGCTTTTTCACGGCAGGCGTTTCAACCGCAGCCAACTTGCGAATACGAGCAACGAAGAAACCTTCACTGTCGTAAATTTGTGGGTAAACGTGCAGGAAGCCTTCTTCTGTCAGGGCTTTCTCGGCACCGTCAAACAGATCCGCCAGTGATTCAAACGCCACGGCATCACCGAAGGTGTCTTTCAAATGCTGACACACTTTCTGGTTTTCACTCAGGTTCAGGGTACAGGTGGAGTAGACCATCACGCCGCCTGGTTTCAGTGCCTGGAAGCCACTGATGATCAAATCGCGCTGTACACTGGCGATGTCTTCGACAGAAGCTAAGCTCCAGTTTTCCATCGCATCTTCATCTTTACGGATCGCGCCTTCACCGGAACATGGCGCATCCAGCAGGATAGAATCAAACGCTTCAGGTGCCCAGCCACCAAAGACACAACCGTCGAAGTGAGTCAGGGCCGCATTGTAAACGCCGCAACGTTGCAGGTTGGCATGCAGAACCTTAATACGGCTTGCTGCTAATTCGTTGGCCACCAGTGCGCCACGGTTTTGCATGGCACAGGCAATTTGCGTGGTTTTTGAACCGGGCGCAGAAGCCATGTCCAGCACGCAATCCAGTGCATCATTGTCTTTAAGCAGGGCGGTGACGGGCATCATTGAGCTGGCTTCTTGAATGTAGAACAAGCCTGCCATGTGCTCGGCGGTATTGCCTAGCGATACGCTGTCTTCGTCTTCACGCTCAATCCAAAAGCCGGTGTCACACCAAGGCACAGGGGTCAGTGTCCAGTCTTTGTCTGCTACGCGCGCTAGAAAATCGTCAACACTGATTTTTAGAGTATTAACGCGGATACTACGACGCAGTGGAGTCTTACAAATCGCAAGGAACTCGTCCAGATCCAGATGAGCCGGAATGATTTGGCGAATTTGTTCGATAAAAGCGTCAGGGATATGAATATTTGGATGCAAGGGAATGTCTCGATTATCTAGCAGTGGGCAGAGTTTATCATTTGTCATTCAGGACGTAAAAAGAAAGGAGCGCAGTGCGCTCCTTTCGATTCTTATGGCGATGTTTATCGCTGTTTTCTTGGCTTGTTGACGATCAATGTTTCGGGATCGCCGTGCGCCAGGTTTTCCATTCCGGATCCACCGTTTGGTGCAGCAAGAAATGGGTGTTGGCTTTGGCTTTAGGGGCCAGCGGTTGTTCTTCCGGCGTCGCAAAGGCGATGCCGCCACGCAGTAAACTGTCGACGGTGCCGGTTTGTACATTTGCCCCGGTCAGACCAATGGTGACATCCACGCCAGACACATTCCAGAACACCGAATCGGTACGAACCAGATGGCTGTAGGCCTGTTCGATCTGCGCTTTAATGATGACGCGATCGGCCAGTTCACCCAGTGCCACATCAACAACCTGACCGACTTGAATATCGCGGTAAAGCAGTGGGGTACCTTCGGAAATGGAATCACGATTTTCGCTTTCCAGTACCACGGTCAGGCCAGAATTTACCAGTTCAGCAGTCCCTAAGGTGAAGGTTTGTGAATAGGTACCTTTGCCTGGTGTCACGGCGATGTAGCTACTCAGCAGGGTATCTAAATCTTTGGCACCGGTTAGGCTAATTTTTGGTGTGACCACCCAGAAATAGCTGTCATTTTTCGCCAGTAAATCCGCATATTTCGGGAACAAACGGGCTTTCACCATCACATTGCCTTGGGTGAAGTCTGGTGTGGTTTCCACCACTTTACCTACGTTCACGCCTTGGTAGCGAATATCGGTATTCACGGCGATGGATTTCGCATCTTTCGCCTTTAATGAAATTAATAAACCAAAGTCTTTGGCGTCATTAAAGCTCGCGTACAGTTTATAGCGAGAGCCAGAACGGTTGCTGATCCCTTTCATGTCATCAAATGCGATACCGCCTTTGATCAACGTTGAAAGTGGGTCGGCTTTAATTTTCACGCCGCCTAACCCCGCATCCACTTCCACGCCTGAGCGGTTCCAGAATACGGTATCGGGGGTGATCAGATGGCGATATTGGTTCTCAATGTTCAGCGAAATTGTGACACCGTCACGTGACAGGGCGTAGTTTTTCACTTCACCCACCTGCATGTTGCGGTACAACACCGGGCTGCCTTCCGATACCGGTGGCAGTTCGTCCGCATACAGTGTCACCGTACCAAAGCCACGGGCTTTCTCTTCTGCTAAGGTCGCTAATTGGCGGCTCTTATACAGCGGGTACTGAGATTGAATTTTCGCACTGCCATTGCTGGTAAAGCTGATGGCTTGTGTGATCAGTTGATCTGCCGGTGGCACAGAAACATCCAATCCTTGCGCACTCAGGTTAGCCTGAATACCGCCATCGATATAGAAGCGGCTGCTTGAGCGCACGAGCTGGGTGTATTCCGGACGTACAATCACATTGAAGCGAACATGTTTACCATCCAGCTTCACGGATTTTACGCGACCGACTTCAATGCCACGGTGCATCAGTTTAGTACCGCGTTTGATACCGAAACTTTCATCTGCGTATAGCGCGAAGCTGGCGATACCCGGTTGCTGCTCTTGCAGTTCGTCTTGATTGATAGCCACAAACTGGCGTGTTGCTTCACCGTCACCCGGGATCAGGGTCAGGAAGTTACCACGGATCAGGTTACCGATATTCTTCACGCCGTTAAGCGATAACTCGGCCTCTTCCAACAGTAGGCGAGAGCCGGTTGTCAGCAAATCACTCATGCTTGGCTCAATCGCGGCATGGGCAATGATTTTCTGACGGGTATCGTCAAAACGCAGATCGGAAATCTGACCAATTTGCAGGCCGCGATACACGATAGGGGCACCGCTGGCACCGCTGGCACTGATGTTATTACCTTCTGGTAATTCAATCTTGATAGCGATACCACGACCTGCGGTGTTCAAATCCGGATACAGACGGAACAGGTGGTTAGGATCAATCGGCAAGCCTTCATCCGGCGAGTCAAACGCAATCGCACCGCTAATCATGGCAGACAGGCTTTCAAACTGTACATCGACACCATTGAAACCGATGTTGGCGCTCATGCCGCTGACATTCCAGAAACGGCTTTTATTGGTCACCAGTTCACTGTATTGCGGCTTGATCAGCACATCGATCACGACGCGTTTTTTGTTGTTGCTCAGGGTGTAGTTGTACACTTCACCCACAGGGATCTTCTTATACAGTACTTGAGAGCCAATATTGATGGAGCCTAAGTTCGGCGCGCGCAATTGGATCTTTAACCCTTCACCCACAGGGGTATCGGCCGGTTGAGAATCCAGCGAGGTAAACTCATTGGCAAACTTACCAGGCCCAGGCTGCAGAGCAATGTAGTTACCCGAGACGAGGGCATCTAAGCCAGAAATACCGGTGATGGATGCTTTTGGTTTTACTAACCAAAATTGGCTGCCTTGTTTTAAGGTACGCACAGCTTCGGGATAGATATCCGCCTCGACGTAGATACTCTTTAAGTCGGTAGAGAGATTCACATCGCGCACAATACCCACTTCCAAACCTTGGTAGCGGATGGTTGTACGCCCCGCGACTAAACCTGCCGCGTCGTTAAAGTGAATTTTAATGCGTTCACCGGCTTCATTGACTGCTTTAAAAACAAGCCAACCTGCCAGAATGAGCGCCAAAACCGGCAGGATCCATAATGGTGAGATCCCCCGATCACGCCTTATTTTTACAGGCTCGGGTTGTTGTTGGTTGAGTCCGTTGTTCATAGTTGTCCCATATCAGACGAGAATCTAAGCTTTCTGCTGCAAGCATGGTTAAGACCACAACGACACCGAAAGCAATCGCTCCGGGGCCGGGGGTAAAGTCCAGTATTTGGTCGCGGTCAATCAAGGTGACCATGATGGAAATCACGAATAAATCCATCATTGACCATTTACCGATCATTTGGATAAAGCGGTAAAGCTTCATCCGTTGAAGGTGGTTGATGCTGCGTTTAAATTGAATCGTCAGCAAGATGTACGCTAAGCCCAAAATCTTCGCCACTGGCACAACAATACTGGCGACAAAGATAATAATGGCGATACCGAGCATGTCGGTTTTTACCAGCAGGGCAACACCCGAGAAAATGGTGTCTTCTGCGCGTTTCCCGTTATTGAGGAAAATCGAAATGGGGTACAGGTTAGCCGGAAAAATGAACACCGTGGCGGCAATCAAATAGGCCCAGGTTTTTTGAATCGACAGGGGAAGGCGCTTGTGTAATTCACTGCCGCAACGCACACAGTGGTCATTTTCCCCTTGGGTCATGTGACACTCGTGACAATGTAACGACTCTTCATTCACGGTATGGGTGGTTTCCGGCTGCCAGGCTTCCCAGTAACGGCTTACGCTGACCCGAGTAAGCAATACCGCCATCAGCACTTGCAGGATCACCAGACAATACAAGCCTGGACCGACAAAGATATCGGCGTAGTCTTGCACTTTGAAGCAGGAAATCCCCAAGCTCACCAAGAAAACATCGAACATCGCCCAATGTTTTAAATGCGTAACGATCCACATAGACCGTCTGAACAGATTAAAGCGACGGTAACGTAACCCGATTTGGGCGCTGAGCACTGAACCACAGACCAATAATGGCGCGATGGAGCTGCAGAATAAGATGAGGAAGGCGACAGCCGGAAAATCAGGGGCAAGGGTTAAGGTACCTGATGGCAAGGTCGCTGGGATCATCACACCAAACAGGCGAATGGTGATCAGGGGAAAAAGGTGTGCGGGAACAATCAGGATTAAGCAGGCGAGTGCAATGGCAAACTCGCTGGAAAACCGAAAAGAACCACCCCGATACAGTCGGGCATTACAGCGGGGACAATACGCGCTTTGCCCGTTTTCGGCGACCTGTGGCAACACTGGCAGATCGCAATCTGGGCATAGTCTCGCAGTGGTCATGACGGGTAAATCCTTTATAAAACGGAAAAGTAAGTAAAATTATGCGCAAATAAATGAGGGCTACGCTGGCCCCTCTGTTGCGATATGCAACGAAGGAATATACCACGAAGCCCCGAAATGAACGCTATATTATTATTTTAGATTTGCTCTGGCTACCGTTACTTCAGTGACGTTGTCACCTTCATTTTTACTTTCAATGGGAGTCACAGAGTCTGCAGACTGTACCGACCCATACAGGGTTTGATAGAGGCCTGCTGTATTCACCAACTCGTGATGCGTACCGCTCTGGCTGACTTGGCCATCTTCCAGTACGTAAATCACATCCGCTTGTTTTACCGCAGATAAACGGTGCGCCACAATCAAGGTAGTACGATTCGCCAGAAACTGGTTCAGGGCCATATGCAGCGCCGCTTCGGTTGCGGTATCCAGCGCCGAGGTGGCTTCATCCAAAATCACAAATTCAGGGTTTGCCAACACCATACGGGCAATCGCCAAACGCTGACGTTGTCCGCCAGACAGTTTGATCCCTTGGCGGCCGATTTCTGTGTCTAAGCCGTCCGTAAGGCGCTGGGTGACATCTGACATCTGGGCAATATCTAAGGCTTGCCACAGTTGTTCGTCGGAAAATGCTTTACCTAACGTCAAGTTGTGACGCATCGTATCATTAAAGAGGACAGGGTGTTGTAGGACCACTGCCATTTTCTCGCGCAGTGCTTCGTAGCTGACTGCTTCAATGGGATGGCCATTGATCAGAATGTCGCCACGATCTTTTTGATAAATCCCCAGTAAGAGCTGGATAAGGGTCGATTTACCGCCGCCGGAGGAGCCGACAAGCGCCACGCGTTTACCGGCCGGAATAGCCAGATTCAGTCCGCGAAGCACTTCTTTATCTTCATCATACGAGAAGTGAATGTCCTGTAGGGTAATATCGATGGCTGAATGCCCCTTGAATGGATCCACGGTTTGTACCGGACGCACTTCTTCTTCAATACTCAACAAGGTATTAAGGCGCTGCATGGCGGCGGAAGCGCTGTACCACGCAAACTGAATCCCCAGCAGTTCTTGCACAGGGCCTAACATGAACCACAGATAACCGAACACGGCGAACATTTGGCCCACAGTCAGATCAGAGAACAACACCATGATCATGGCCATGGCACGAAACAGTTCAAAGCCCACTAAGAACATTAAGAAGGAGATACGGCCTGCTGCTTCAGATTGCCAGGCGTATTTATCTGCATCGTGACGAATGTTATCCGCGCTGTCTTTCAGTTGATTCAAAAAGTCGCGTTCACGGTTCGCCGCACGCAGCTGATAAATCCCGTCTAAGGTTTCGACTAAACGTTGCTGGAAACGTTCAAAAGCCTGATTTTCCATTTTTTTCAGGTTCTTAACACGGTTTCCCATCAGCTTAGAGGCGTAAACTACAATCGGGTTGACCAGCAGAATGAACAAACCCAATTGCCAGTTCAACCACAGTAAAATAGCGGCGGTGCCGATCACTGTCAGTAGGCCAATCAAAAAGCGACTGAGAGTATCGCCTACAAATTTATCAATGGTTTCAACGTCGGTGACCAAATGAGAGGTGATCCCGCCACTGCCGCGTTCCTCGTACTGACGCATGCTGATACGACCCAGTTTGTCGATCATCATTTTGCGCAAGTTGTAGGTCATGTCTTTGGCCACCAATGTGAACTGGCGACTTTGCAGAATATTCAATGCCTGACTGGCCACGCGCATGACGATAACAAACAGCAGTACTAATAAGATGTAAGCGGTAGGCTGTTGCCAAGATTGCGGAAGAAAATGATTGAGAAACGTAATGCCACCAGCAGGTTGTTCTAGCAGGATCTCATCCACCATTAAGGGCATCAAGAGAGGAATCGGCACACTAATCAGTGTCGCGACGATGGCGATGAGGTTGGCAACGATGAGTCTCGGTCGATGATGTTTTGCTTGCTTTATCAACCAAGACCAGTTAATCATTTGGTTTGTACTGCCTTTCACGATGATAATGATTCCTATTATTAATAGAGGCGCTATTCTAACGGCTATAAAAGGAGTAGGCCATGGAAAATCGATCTGTAAACTACAATACGCTTGTTAAGCAGGCGGTGGCTTTAATTGAGGGGGAAACAGATCGCATCGCTAATATGTCTAATATTAGTGCGTTGTTGGCCATGGAGTTAGAGGAGATTAACTGGGTTGGCTTTTATCTATTAAAAGATGACGAGTTAGTGTTAGGGCCGTTCCAGGGAAAACCGGCGTGTGTACGTATTCCGGTAGGTAAAGGGGTATGTGGTACCGCCATTGCGACCCGTACCGTTCAACGCGTCGAGGATGTGCATGCTTTTGAAGGCCACATTGCGTGTGACGCAGCCAGTAATTCTGAAATTGTGATCCCGCTGATCATTGATGGCAAACCGTTTGGTGTGCTGGATATTGATAGCCCAATTTTGTCAAGATTTAGCCAATATGACGAAGAGGGCTTAGTGACTTTGGTTGGTGAGCTACAAAAAAGGCTCTAATTGAATGCTTTCTGTGGTTTTTCAGCGGTAGGTAACTATAATAGCGGAACAATTTCTTTTTGATTAAAAGTACTAACGGCGAGGTAACTCGCTTTTGTCAGGAAAGTCCATGGAAAACTCTGAAAAGCTAACGAACAGTAAAGAAGTCATTGCCTACATTGCTGAGCGTTTCCCAAACTGTTTTACTGTTGAAGGTGAAGCTAAGCCTCTTAAGATTGGTATCTTCCAAGATTTGGCTGAGCGCCTAAATGAAGACCCTAAAGTAAGTAAAACTCAGTTGCGTACAGCTCTGCGTCAATACACTTCTTCCTGGCGTTACCTTCACGGTGTGAAAGCCGGTGCAAACCGTGTTGACCTTGATGGCAACGAATGTGGTGTGTTGGAGCAGGAACACGTTGATCACGCTAAGCAAGCGCTAGAAGAAAGCAAAGCGAAAGTACGTGCACGTCGTAAAGAGCAAGCGGATGCGAAAGCGGCTGCAAACAATGACGGCGAAGCAAAAGCGAAAAAAGTACGTGCAAAAACGGCTAAACCTAAGAACACTAAGCCAAAAACGACTAAGCTAAATAAAAAGCCTGCAGAAACGACCCGTGCACTAACTGCTGAAGAAGTAGTTGTTGGCAAGAACGTTAGTGTAAACATGGGCAACGGAAACATGCCGGCGACTATCGTTGAAATCAATAAGGACGATGTGCGAGTTCGCCTATCAAATGGTCTAACCATGGTAGTTAAAGCGGAGCACTTGCGTTCGTAAAGGAGAATGCTCGACGCATGAACTGTCGATTCCGTTTCTCACTGATAGCTGCTGGCATGATGCTGGCAGCTTCAGCGCAAGCCCTAGAGGCAAAATATTCCGTCAGTGATATTCCGCAGCTAGCGCCTGAAAAACAGCATGCAACCGCGAGCAAACGCGTTGCGTCACGTTTTACTCGCTCGCATTATAAGCAGTTTGCACTTGATGATACCTTCTCGGCCAGTGTCTTCGATCGTTATATCGAAATGCTGGACTTCAATAAAAGCTTCCTAACCGCTTCAGACATTAAGCAGTTTGAAAAATGGGAAACGCAATTAGATGATCAACTTAAAAGAGGGGATACATCTGCCGCGTTCGACATTTATAACACTGCGCTTAAACGTCGCTACGATCGTTATCAATACGCGCTAACGTTGCTTGACCGCGATATTAATTTTGACACCAATGAAGAGATGGTGATTGACCGCTCTGAATTGCCGTGGGCAAAAGATCGCGACGAGCTGAATGAAATTTGGCGTAAACGCGTGAAGTACGATGCCCTAAACCTGAAATTAGCGGGTAAAACACCGGCTGAAATTAAGGAAACTTTGGGTAAGCGATACAATAATGCCCTGAAACGACTGACTCAAAGTCACAGCGAAGACGTATTTCAAATTTACATGAATGCGTTTGCGCGTGAAGTTGACCCGCATACAAGCTATTTGTCTCCTCGTAATGCAGAACAATTCCAATCAGAAATGAATCTTTCATTGGAAGGGATTGGTGCTGTGTTGCAAGTGGTGGATGACTACACCGTTATCCGTTCTTTAGTGGCTGGTGGCCCGGCGTCGGCATCGAAGAAGTTGGCGGCAGGGGATCGCATTATTGGCGTGGCACAAGATGGCAAAGACGTGGTTGATGTCATCGGCTGGCGTTTGGATGATGTTGTTCAGCTAATCAAAGGCCCTAAAGGCAGTAAGGTTAAGCTGGAAATCTTGCCAGAAGGTAATAACGCGAAAAGTTACGACGTCACAATCGTTCGTGACAAAATTCGTTTAGAAGACCGCGCAGCGAAGTCTGAAGTCAAAATGTCTCAAGGCAAGAAAATTGGGGTGATTGAAATTCCAAGTTTCTATGTCGGTTTGTCTGAAGATACCAAAAAAGAGCTGGCGAAACTGAATGATCAGCAAGTGGATGGCGTGGTTATCGACTTGCGTAATAACGGTGGTGGTGCGCTGACTGAGGCTACCGCATTAACCGGATTGTTCATTAATAGCGGCCCGGTTGTACAGGTGCGTGACAGTTATGGTCGTGTAAAAGTGAATGGCGATTCTGATGATCGTGTTTACTTTGATGGCCCACTCACCGTATTGGTTAACCGTTACAGTGCTTCAGCGTCTGAAATTTTTGCAGCAGCGATGCAAGATTACGGCCGTGCTGTGATTCTGGGCGAGCAGTCATTTGGTAAAGGTACCGTGCAGCAGCACCGTTCTCTGAACCATATCTATGATCTGTTTGATAAGCCTTTGGGTCACGTACAATACACCATTCAAAAGTTCTACCGCATTAACGGCGGCAGTACGCAGAATCTCGGTGTAGTACCGGATCTGTCTTTCCCATCAGCGGTTGATCCGTCTGAAACCGGTGAGAGTGTTGAAGACAACGCACTACCGTGGGATAGCATTAAAGCGGCTGATTACAAGAAGTTGTATAACTACTCCAGCATCTTGCCGGGCCTGAAAGCCAAGCATGATGCGCGTATCAGCAAAGATATGGAATTTGGCTTTATCCAAGAGGACATTACTCTTTATAAAG
This sequence comes from Photobacterium aphoticum, assembly GCF_001029435.1. Taxonomy (GTDB): domain Bacteria; phylum Pseudomonadota; class Gammaproteobacteria; order Enterobacterales; family Vibrionaceae; genus Photobacterium; species Photobacterium aphoticum. The sequence continues at coordinate 134,777 of NZ_LDOV01000022.1, forward strand.
CTGAAAAAGATATCAACACGGTTTCTCTGAATGAGAAGCAGCGTATTGCTGAGCAGGACAAAGATGATGCGGATCGTCTGGCGCGTTTGAACCAGCGTCAAAAAGCAATGGGTGAAAAACCGTTTGCAACGCTGGATGATGTGCCTAAAGACTATGAAGCACCTGATGCGTACTTGGATGAAGCTGTCGCGATTACGGCAGATTTAGTGAGCGCACAAAGCTAACGTCTTTAGCGAATACAGTATTTACTGATGAAACAACGGCATCTTCGGATGCCGTTTTTTTATGTCTATCATTTGATATTACGTGCTTTATCGACACGAGAATGCAAACCTGCTCCAAAATCAAATGAAACAATGCGTCTCAAAGGTGAGACGAAAAATTAAATGTCGTGATATTCATCTAATTTCTCATCATTAATCTGAAATGAGGGCTAGGGTTATAAATAGGTAGGTTATCCATCCGCATCAAAGGAGAACGCTATGATGAAGTCATTGATGATTGCCGCAGTCCTCTTTTTTACGTCATTAAGTACAGCTGTGCGTGCCAATGACTTAACAGAGTTTGATTATCCTTTGTTGCTAGGAGATTGGTATTGGTTCAGTAATACGGATGAAGGCGTACAAAGCGAAGGCGCCAGCTACCGTGCTATGAATATTAAATTCAAATCGAATTACCGTTTCGTGATCCGCCTATTACAAGTGGATGGCAGTGTGGATGAATGGGATGGTATCTACGATATCGATGAAACAACGATTACCTTTTCTTCTTATGACCAGCCGGAACAGCATCACAGTTATATGCTGAGTTATAACCAGTTTATGCTAGACGGCGCGCGCTTCACCAAACTGGCACCAGAGAATTTACCGGGTAACTGGCGTTCTTCGCAAATTTCCGGCCAGGATGTGGGGGAATCTGTTTCTGAACTCGCCATTTCATTACGCCCTGATTTCCTTTTCTCTGCTGAAGTTTCAGGCAAAAATGGAAAAAAGATTGAGCATCGTGGTATTTATTTCATCGAAGATGATCGCATTGTTCTGATTTACGAAGACGGCCAGCATGACAGCCAATTCCAATTAGGGAGCGACACGCTGACATTAACCAATAAGCAATTTGGTATGGAAGCCATCATGGTAAGAGAGTAGGTGATAAGAACGTGTCGATGACTTAATCAACGTTTATTGGAATAGATTGAAATAGAAAGCGGAATACATCAATGAAAGGAAATAAAAAAGCGAGAGTCTAGGCTCTCGCTTTTTGTGTTGTTACTTCCAATGAAGCAGGCGGGAAATTATCCCACAATCTTAAATGCAGTGCGTAACTGAGACAGGTACTCGGCGTCACGGCAAATACTCTTACCCGGCTCATCAGAAATTTTTGCGACTGGACGGCCTTCACATTCCGTGAGTTTTAATACCACGTTCAGTGTTTTCACGCCTGGCAGATCACAGGTTAACTGCGTACCAATACCAAAGCTGGTGTTAATGCGGTGGGCAAAGTGCTTATAAATGGTCAGCGCTTTGTCTAGCGTCAGGCTATCAGAGAACACCAAAGATTTGGTACGAGGATCAATCCCCAGTTCTTCGTAATGAGCGATAGCTTTTTCACCCCAAGCGATAGGATCACCACTGTCATGACGCAAACCGATGAAACGCTCAGACAGGCGCAGGTCAAAGTCACGCAGGAAAGCATCCATATTGATGCAGTCGGTGAGGGCAATGCCCAATGAATCTGGGTATTCCTGTAGCCAGCGGTTCAGCGCCAGTTGTTGTGAGTCGGCCAATTCACCAGACAATTGTTGATGTGCCTGGAACCACTCATGCGCCTGTGTGCCTACCGGTGTCAGTTCGCGAGTGCGAGCAAGATGGTAGTTTGATGTGCCTTTAAATTCTGGCACGTTGGCTTTCAGGTAATCCACCACGTGTTGGTGAACTTCTTTAGAGAAGCGGCGGCGTGTACCGAAGTCAACAAGGCTAAACGCATCCAGATCAATGCCTTCTTCGTTGGCTCGCTGGTAGAAGCGTTCTAGCTTTTCCTGTAGCTGCGCAATGGCACCGTCTACAGACGCATTTGGGTAAGTGTGCTGGCAGCGCACTTCACAAATAATGGCCAGTAAAGGGACTTCCCATAAAATGATGTCCAGCCACTTACCTGTGATCTTAATAGCGAGTTGGTCACCTGAGGTATCAATTTCAACTTGTTCACTGTTAAGTTGAAAGTCTTTCAGGTAGTTAAGGAAATCTTCCTTAAAGAAACTTAACGTAGACAGGTACGCAATTTCTTCTTCGCTAAACGAAAGGCCAGCAAGACGGTTAATATGGTCTTGAATCTCTTGGCTAAAAGGACGTAGGTCTTCCTCGCTTCGGCAATGGAATTCCGCAACCGCTTCAGTGTTTGGGTATTGATGATAAATTGCTTGCTGCATATGTAGCTTATATGCATCGGTATCAAGCAGGGAGTCGATAATCCCAATGTGTCCAGAATGATTCATAGCTAATGTGGTTGTTTTAAGCAATTCGGAGATTTTACCTTATTTTGAGCGTACGTCGTCTCAAAATGTTTCAAAAAGTTGAATTTTTTAGGCCACGTACCATACGCTGAAATCACACTAACAACAAGCATGATAAGCATTTTAGTGTGTTTGAGAGGAATAGTGTAAACATTGTGTATGTTCGATGATCTCTCTGTAAATAAACATTTAAATAAACATTATTGCTTATCACGTTAAGTATAGTCAAAATGAAACGCTGTCAGTAAGCCTCACATTGAGTCAAATATTGAGCAGAAATTGACTGCAAAATTGTGGGCTTGGCCGAATATTCAGCAATTAGTCGCGTAACGATAGCGTGACGGCAGGAATTGACCGGATACACTTGTTTGTCTTACCTAAAGGCAGTTTAATGGAATTAACCGCCAGCGAGCACCAGACTCGCAATACCAATAGGTAAAGATCAGCGCGGAAAAAAGAAGGAATTAACATGGCCGAACAACCAACAATGAATCAGCCAACGGCAAAGTACCGTTCAGATTACCAATCACCTGACTTCACAATCACTGACATCCTGCTGGAGTTTGATTTGCAGGACACCGCAACCCGTGTGGTGGCAGTGCATAAAGTGAAGCGTTTGAATCCAGAAGCAACGTCTCTTGTGCTGGATGGCGATGATCTGACATTGGTGCGTGTTGAAGTCGATGGCCAAGCGTGGACGGATTTCACAGAAGGCGAGAGCACACTGACGATCAACCAGTTGCCAGAAACGTGCGAGCTGTTGATTGAAACCGAAATTAATCCTGAAGCGAATACCTTGCTTGAGGGCTTGTACAAATCAGGTGGTGCATTCTGTACGCAGTGTGAAGCAGAAGGTTTCCGTCGTATTACTTACTACCTGGATCGCCCGGATGTATTGGCACGTTTCACGACAAAAGTGATTGCCGATAAAGCCGCATACCCATTCCTGATGAGTAACGGTAACCGTATTGACAGCGGTGAGCTGGACAATGGTCGTCATTGGGTACTGTGGGAAGACCCGTTCCCAAAACCAAGTTACTTGTTTGCACTGGTTGCCGGTGACTTTGATGTCTTGCGTGATCAGTACACCACCGTCAGTGGTCGTAACGTTGCCTTGGAAATCTACGTTGATAAAGGCAACCTAGACCGCGCTGAGTACGCGATGACATCGCTGATCAACTCGATGAAGTGGGACGAAGCGCGTTTCGGCCTAGAGTATGATCTGGATATTTACATGATCGTGGCCGTTGATTTCTTCAACATGGGTGCGATGGAAAACAAAGGCCTGAACGTCTTTAACTCTAAGTTCGTACTGGCGAACCCAAAAACGGCGACCGATACTGATTACCAAGGTATTGAAGCGGTGATTGGCCACGAATACTTCCATAACTGGACCGGTAACCGTGTGACGTGTCGAGACTGGTTCCAGCTGAGCCTGAAAGAAGGTCTAACGGTATTCCGTGATCAGGAATTCTCCTCTGATCTGGGTTCACGACCGGTTAACCGTATCAACAATGTACGTATCATGCGTGGTCCTCAGTTTGCTGAAGATCGCGGCCCGATGTCTCATCCAATTCGTCCTGAAAAAGTGATTGAGATGAACAACTTCTACACCCTGACGGTATACGAAAAGGGCAGTGAAGTGATTCGAATGATGCACACCCTATTGGGTGAAGCGAAGTTCCAGGCGGGGATGAAACTGTACTTTGAGCGTCATGATGGTACAGCGGCGACATGTGATGATTTCGTGGCAGCCATGGAAGATGCATCCGGTATCAGCCTTGAGCGCTTCCGTCGTTGGTACAGCCAGGCAGGTACACCAGTGGTGAACGTTGAGACTGAATACCTTGCCGATTCAAACCGTTACCGTGTCACAGTGAAGCAGCATACGCCGCCAACACCAGGGCAGGAAGATAAGCTGCCGCTGCATATTCCGTTCGATATTGAGCTGTACAACCCACAGGGTGAGGTGATCGCGTTACAATGTAACGGTAAGCCGGTGCATCATGTACTGGACATTACTGATGCCGAGCATGTATTTGAATTTGAAAACGTCACTGAACAACCAGTGATTTCCATGCTACGTGAATTCTCTGCGCCAGTTATTTTGGAATACGATTACAGCGATGCGGAACTGACGTTCTTGATGGTACATGCCCGTAACGAGTTTGCTCGTTGGGATGCCGGCCAAATGCTGCTGGCTAAGTACATCAAACAAAATGTTGCTAATGTGCAGCAAGGCGAGGCGTTTGCCCTTCCGTCTGAAGTGATTGATGCCTTCCGTGGTGTGCTGTTGGATGCGGATCTTGATCCTGCTTTCATCGCAGAAATGTTGACACTACCAAGCGAGAACGAAATTGCCGGTTGGTACAAAACCGTGGATGTGGATGCGATTCATCAGGTTGTGGGTGAGTTGGAAAACACCTTTGCCCGTGAAATGCAGGATGAGTTCAGCGCGATTTACCACAGCCTGACGCAAGCGGCGTACAGTGTTGATCACGATGCCATGGCAAAACGTGCTCTGCGCAATACGTGTCTGGCTTATCTGGCGAACACCGATCAGGGTAATGCGCTGGTTGAAAGTCAGTACCAAGCATCAGATAACATGACTGACACCATGGCCGCCATGGCTGCTGCGAACAACGCGCAACTAGCATGTCGTGCAGCCCAAATGGCCGACTTCAGTGAGAAGTGGACCCATGACGGTTTGGTGATGGACAAGTGGTTCATGCTGCAAGGTAAGAACCCGGCCGATAATGCGTTGAGCAATGTACGCGAAACCATGAAGCATGCGGCATTTAGCTTAAAGAACCCGAACCGCACACGCAGTTTGGTGGCGAGCTTCTGTGGTATGAACCCGGTACGTTTCCATGCGAAAGACGGTTCTGGTTACCAGTTCCTGACAGAAATTCTGACAGAACTGAACACCAGTAATCCGCAAGTGGCATCGCGTTTGATTGAACCGTTCCTGAAATACCGTCAGTACGATGAAGCGCGTCAAGCGCTGATGCGTGCAGAGCTGGAGCGATTGTCACAGCTGGATAATCTGGCGAAAGACCTGTACGAGAAAGTACAAAAAGCACTGGATTTATAATCCGTTAGCGTAGAATGAGGGCGAGCCGATGTGCTCGCCTTTTTTATTGATATTGCTTGAGTGTTACACAAAATGAAAAGCTACACGTTTTCTTTGGCTGTGAATTATCAGCAGTTTTTACATCATTACTCTGGTGCTGCCAGTAACGTGGTGTTGATGACCGATTGTGGTTTAAGGCTGCAATTACCTGCTGTGCGCCTGCGACCGTTCCTTGGGCATAGCGGGATCTATGGTCGATTTAGATTGCATGTGGATGCCAATAACAAGTTTCAGCGCATCGAAAAGATTGCGTAATATGCAGTAGGTACCAAACCGCATTATCGGTGAGTGATAGCAAAGAGCAGGTATGCTGATTTTCATCAAGACGATAAATCATATATACCAGCCATGAGCCTAGAGTCAGATTGGATGGGGATTTCACCGAACAAAACCTTTATGCCAGTCACACATTCGATATTCAGTCTGATATGAAGCATCAAATGCGTAACGATATCGCAACAATCGATCTTACAATAGCCATAACAACGTGCTGCTGATTATTGAGATGATCAGCAGAGAAAAACCAATCTCGTGAATGAGTTATATGACTCTATACTTGATGGATAAACAGAACGATGGAGTATGGCGATGACGACACCTGACCCGATAGTGCCCGTATTACTCGAAAAAGTGTATGGCTTAATTCAGGATAAGATTGAAAGTAGCCAGCAATCGTTAGTGGAAGTCTTTGCCCAGCGATTATTGGGGCAATTGGCCGATGACGATCTCTTACAACGTAATGAATCTGATCTCTATGGTGCGGTGTTAAGTCTCTGGCACCATTTAGTACAAAATCAGCCTGATAAAATTTCTGTTCGTGTTTATAACCCCACACTCAGCCGTTATGGCTGGCAATCCACTCACACCGTTGTTGAAATTGTCACGCCTGATCGACCGTTTCTTGTCGACTCCGTACGTTTGGCATTAACCCGTTTGGGGATGACCAGTCACCTAATGCTCAATGGCCCGTACTATTTTAAGCGGGATGCATCCGGCACCATTATGGATGCCTGCGGTAAAGAAGGGGATCTGCAAACCTTATTCCATATCGAAGTCGATCGACTCAACAAGAAGCAAGAACTCGAGGCGCTGAAAGCCGAGCTGGAACACGTACTGAGTGATGTGGAGTGCGTGGTGAATGATTGGCAGTTAATGCAGAACAAACTGCAAGATGTCGTTAAAGAGTTGAAAACTGCGCCGTTGCCAGTGGAGAAAACGGCTCGCGATGAGACCATCGCGTTTTTGGATTGGCTGACCCGACACAATTTTACTTTCATGGGTTATCACCAGTATGATCTGATCCCCATCGAAGGGGATTACGAATTGCGGCCCTGTGAAGGCAGTGGGTTAGGGATCCTCAACCAGCCCAATAAAGTACGGACGCTACGATTATCTCAACTCCCCGAATCGGCCCGCATAGAAGCGCGCAAACCGAATTTACTGATCCTGACAAAAAGTAATGGCAAGTCGAAGATCCACCGTCCCGCCTATACCGATTATATCGGCATCAAACGTTTTGATGACAACGGCAATGTCATTGGGGAACATCGGTTTACCGGGCTATACGCATCGACGGCGTATCACCAATCCACCACGAACATTCCGTTGTTGAGCGATAAAGTCGCCCGTATTCTCGAAGAAAGTGGTTACCCGAGCGGATCACATTCCTGGAAAGCGCTCAATAATTTGCTGGAAACTTATCCCCGTGATGAGCTGATTCAAGCCAACGAAAAAGAAATGCTAGAAGTCGGTCGAGGTGTGGTACGTATGCAAGACCGGGATCTATTACGCTTGTTTGTACGACGGGATCCGTTTGGCCGCTTTTTCTCCTGCATGGTGTATGTCACCAAAGAACGCTATAACACCGAATTGCGCCGTAAAACGCAGGCGGTATTGAAAGAGTATTTTGCGTCTGAGCAAGATGTCGAATTCACCACATTCTTTTCAGAAAGCCCACTGGCACGCACCCATTATATTGTGCGGGTCGAAAACAATAACTACGACATTGATGTGAAGACCATTGAGCATAATTTAGTGGAAGCCGCTTCGTCGTGGGAGGATCGGCTATACGGATCTTTGAAGGCGAATTTTGGTGAAAGCCAAGGGACATCACTGGCGAAAAACTATGCCCGCGCTTTCCCGCGATCTTACAAAGAACAAATGTTACCGGGCTCAGCCGTGGCGGATATCGCGCAACTCGAAGCGCTGAGCGAAAACAACAAACTCGGTATGCTGTTTTATCGTCCGCAAGAAGAAGCCAATGATTCGCGATTTGTGAAGCTGAAGCTTTTCCATCGGGATGAGCCTATCCATCTGTCAGATGTGATGCCGATGCTGGAAAATCTTGGCTTACGGGTGATCGGTGAATCCCCTTATCAAGTGGTGACAGCAGAAGGGATCGTCTATTGGATCCTTGATTTCGCCATGTTGCACAATGCATGCACGGGTATTGATTTGAGTGAAGCGCGGGATCGATTCCAAGAAGCCTTTGCCGCGATTTGGCACGGCGAACTGGAAAGTGATGGCTTTAACCGTTTGGTGCTGTGTGCCGGATTAACCGGGCGAGAAATTACCATTCTGCGCAGCTTTGCGCGTTATATGCGACAAGTGGGCTTCCCATTCAGTCAGCATTATATTGAGGAAACTTTATCCGGTCATAGCGATTTAGCGAAAGATCTGGTGGCCTTGTTCCGATTGCGTTTTGATCCTAAAGGCAGCTATACAGAAAAAGCCGAGCAGGGATTGATTGCCCATTTGAATGAGAAATTGGAACACGTTGAGAGTCTGGATGACGATCGGATCATCCGTCGCTACATGGATATGATCCTTGCCACTCAGCGTACCAATTATTACCAACTTGGCGATCAGGGGAAAGCCAAGCCTTGGCTCTCCCTGAAACTGCGACCTGCCGATATTCCTGATATTCCACCGCCTGTGCCGTTCTTTGAGATTTTTGTTTATGCGCCTGATATTGAGGGGGTGCATTTACGTGGCGGTAAAGTGGCACGCGGCGGTCTGCGCTGGTCGGATCGACAGGAAGATTTCCGAACGGAAATTCTGGGCTTAGTGAAAGCGCAGCAGGTTAAAAATACCGTGATTGTGCCGGTCGGTGCGAAAGGCGGCTTTGTTTGTAAGCGTCAGCCTCAGCTCACCGGTCGAGAAGCCATACTGGCTGAAGGGCAACGCTGTTATAAGCGTTTTATTCGCGCCTTGTTAGATGTGACGGACAACATTGTTGATGGCACCTTGATACCACCCGCCAGCGTGGTGCGACACGATGAAGATGATCCGTACCTGGTTGTGGCGGCAGATAAGGGGACGGCTACCTTTTCTGATCTCGCCAATGCGGTGTCTGAAGATTACGGTTTTTGGCTGGGGGATGCGTTTGCCTCTGGGGGATCCAATGGTTATGACCATAAGAAAATGGGGATCACCGCGAAAGGCGGTTGGGAATCGGTGAAGCGTCACTTCCGCGAACTGGGTATCAATTGTCAGGAAACCGACTTTACCTGTGTTGGTATCGGCGACATGGCGGGTGATGTGTTTGGTAACGGCATGCTGCTGTCTAAACACACGCGTTTGGTCGCGGCCTTTAATCATCTACACATTTTCTTGGATCCGGAACCGAATGCAGCCACCAGCTGGAAAGAACGAGAGCGCTTGTTTAACCTGCCGCGATCCAGTTGGGAGGATTATGATCCTTCTTTGATCTCCGAAGGGGGCGGCGTGCATTCCCGTCGCAGTAAATCGATCAAACTGACACCTCAAGTACAGAAATTACTGGGTACCCGTAAACAAAGTGTCCCACCCAATGAATTGATTGGCATGATTTTGCGCATGCAGGTCGATCTGCTTTGGAATGGTGGCATCGGCACCTATGTGAAAGCGGAAGTGGAAACCCATACCGATGTAGGGGATCGCGCTAATGATGCATTACGCGTGAATGGCAGTGAACTGCGTGCCAAAGTGGTGGGAGAAGGCGGAAACTTGGGCTTAACCCAACTGGGACGTGTTGAGTTTGCGAAGCGCGGAGGCTTAGTTAATACCGATTTTATCGATAACGTGGGCGGCGTGGATTGTTCGGATAATGAGGTGAACATTAAGATCCTGCTCAACAGCTTGGTCACGGGCGGGGATCTGACGTTTAAACAACGTAATGAATTGTTAGAGCAAATGGAAGATGAAGTCGGCGAGATTGTGCTGGATGATGCTTATTGCCAAAGTGAATCCATTTCGGTGACGCAGCAGCAACATGTACAACTATTGAAAGAGCAAATCCGCTTCATTCACCATTTAGAGAAAAACGGCAAGCTTGATCGCGCCTTAGAATACCTGCCGGATGATGATACGTTGGCGGAGCGTGAGAAAGCGGGTATGGGATTAACCCGTCCTGAACTCGCCGTGCTGGTGGCGTATGGGAAAATGGTACTGAAAGAAGACTTGGTGACAGATGAAGTCGCCAATGATCCGTATCACGCCCGTTTGCTGCCGGCTTATTTCCCTAAAGCCCTGCAAGCGCAATACCGTGGACAAATGGAGCAGCATCCGCTGCGTAAAGAGCTGATTGCCACCAGCCTAGCAAATGAAATGTCCAATGAAATGGGGTGCAACTTTGTGACTCGTTTGCAGGAAGAAACGGGCGCTTCGGTGGCAGAAATTGCGTGTGCGTATTCCGTTGGACGTGAAATCTTCAACTTTGCTCATTACTTTGAGCAGGTGAGAGGATTGGATAATGTCATCCCGGCTGAGGTGCAATACGACGTCCTGTACCGTTGTCGCCGTATGTTACGTCGTGCGACTCGCTGGATTTTACGCAACAGAGACAGAAAACTTGGCATCGAACAGATGATTGCGTTCTATCAGCCAGTGGTGAACCGCCTACGGGATAACCTGGATAGTTACCTTGTCACAGAAGAAGTCCAAGAGCATCATGAGCAAGCACAAGCCATGATAGCGCAGGGGGTGCCCGAGACGCTGGCAACCCATGTCGCTCGTTTAAGCAGCTTGTATTCTGCCATGGATATTGCACAAATCGCGCAGGAGCTGAAAAAAGACATCGACTTTATTGCGCGTGTCTATTTTGTGGTGGGGGCTGATTTGTCTCTGCACTGGTTCCTGAAACAGATCCATAATCAACCGGTTGATAACCATTGGCAGGCCTTGGCCCGTGCATCATTCCGAGAGGATTTAGACTGGCAGCAACGTCAGCTGACTTCTGCGGTGATTACCAGCGGAGAAGGTAACGATGGTGAGGTTCAAGCCTTGATTAGCCAATGGATGGGACAAAATCGGACCGCGATTCAGCGCTGGAATACCGTTCTCGCGGAGTTTAAAGTGGGGACGACCCATGAATTTGCGAAGTTCTCTGTCGCTTTACGTGAGTTGATGCTGCTTAATCTTAATTGCAGAACGGCGGGATAAATTGTAAAAGCGCGCTGAGCGTGTAGCAGCACGGTATCTCTGATGCGCAGATGCAAAAATCATCGGAAGGCGATGTTTTGTAGGGTAATTGACCTCCCGCGCTGTTTTGGTGGTCGATTTGCTTACATAACAGGAGCTATGCGCACCACACCGTAAACGATTGCATTTTTAAGTGGAAAAACAAACCGTTATTTATACTTACTATGCCCTTTGTTGACAGGGTAAAGGGCATTTTTATCAATAAACTTAAAATTATTGATTGTGTTTAGCGGGGAAAGGGTGAATAATGCCTACCCGTTTATACGGGGCTTTTTTAGGAGGTACAATGATTTACCGCCTCGCTCGATCAGCAATTTTTCAGCTGGATGCTGAAAAGGCACATGATCTCGCAATCCAGAACTTTTCTCGCTTTACTGGCACTCCTCTCGATTTATTCTATCGTCAACACGTTCCTGATCGTCCTGTTGAAGTCATGGGCATTACGTTCAAAAACCCAGTGGGTTTAGCCGCAGGCCTTGATAAAAACGGCGAATGTATTGATGCCTTCGGTGCAATGGGCTTCGGTTTTGTTGAAGTCGGCACGGTGACACCGCGTCCGCAGTCAGGTAACGATAAGCCTCGTCTTTTCCGTCTTATTCCGGCAGAAGGTATCATTAACCGCTTTGGTTTTAATAACCTAGGTGTTGATAACCTTATCGAGAACGTCAAGAAAACCAAGTACGATGGTGTTATCGGCATCAATATTGGTAAGAACAAAGACACGCCGATTGAAAAGGGCGCAGAAGATTACCTGATCTGTATGGATAAAGTGTATCCATATGCAGGTTACATTGCGGTAAACATCTCTTCGCCAAACACACCAGGATTACGTACGCTTCAGTACGGTGAAATGCTGGATGAGTTGTTAGCGCAGCTGAAAGAGAAACAGCAAGCGTTGGCAGAACAACACGGTAAGTACGTACCGCTGGCACTGAAGATCGCACCTGATCTTGAAGATCACGAGATCAAGCAGATCGCTGACTCTTTGATCAAGAATAAGATCGACGGCGTGATTGCAACCAATACCACGCTCGATCGTTCACTGGTCCAAGGCATGAAGAACTGCGATGAAGTAGGGGGCCTAAGTGGTCGCCCATTGCAAAACCGCAGTACTGAAGTGATCCGCATGCTGGCGGAAGCATTGGATGGTGCATTGCCGATTATCGGTGTAGGCGGCATTGATTCAGCGATTTCTGCACGTGAAAAAATGGCAGCGGGTGCTAGCCTGGTACAGGTTTACTCTGGCTTCATTTATCACGGCCCAAAACTGGTTAAAGACATCGTCACTAACCTGTAATTCATAACAAGCGATTAACGATGAACAGAAGCAGTGACGCTGTCACTGAATGATGGATAATACGTTGATCTTACTGAGTACCGATAGGATCCGTTCTATCGGTATTTTTTTGCCTGAAATATCGCCAAACGACGTTAATACTGTGTTTTTTGTCAATATTTCACTTGTCTTGCAGCAGTTTTTGCTGTTTATTTCCTCTTTTTATTTCATCAGCAGAAAGTAAAATTCTCCTAAAGTTTTCTTTAAAGCGTTGGATACAAGAACACGAACGGATCGCTAACGGAATACTAACGGAATATTGGAGCGTAATATGTTGAAACCGAACAATTCATGGATGTGGTACTACGACCAACAGAACGACGCGCTAATGTTAGATCTTGGCGATGACATGATTTTCCGTGTGGCCATCCCAACCAAACATCTTATCCCATGTGCATTCACAAAGACGGTGTTCACTGTCGATGATGCCACGACCTACCAAACGTTCATCGAGAATCTTAACCAACTCGACCTTTCTGCCCCGCGTAAAGCTGAACTGGCGTTAAATGCTGTTGCAGCGAGTCGTTTCCATAAGCCCTTAATGCCAAAAAGTTGGTTCTTCCAAGAGCTGAGTGAGGGACTAGAGCCTGAGCAGGGTGACGTTGTCACGTTATTGACAGAATTTGGTGAAGCGAATTACCTGGTCATTGAAAATACCGGTTGTGCCAGCTTGTGCATGATGGCCAATATCGCACCTCTGACATTGACAGTTTCTAAAGAAATGGCATTTTGTGAAGTCATTAAAGTGATGAATAACCGCATGAAATCATTAGAAATTGAGCAGGAGTCTGTGGTTAGATTCGCTCTGGTGGGTTAATACACATACAGTATTTCGCATTAGTAAACGCCTGTTATATTGATAATCAAACCTTCTATTTGCCGCGTTACCATCATTTGCCTCTTGCTCGCTTTTATTGCCTCATATATCTGCCTTTTTTATTTCAGTCCGTATTCCCTCTGAACGACACCTATCGCTAATCCCTGATGCACGCTTGTGTGCGCGTTAATCTACTTCCTATCAGTATGAGATCACGTCTGTAAGCTATCCATTGCCATTCATTGGCCACTCTCTATAACCATTTGTCTGTACGCCTGTTACATGCACATGCGGTACGAGGCTTTCTCTGTCTTTTCCTGTCAGGGGGAGGGGCAAGCATACAGAGCAAGAATCTCGCGTGATGAATCACATAAAATTAACGGATCGAAACCAACGGATCTCTGACGCTGCAGCGTCAGGGATCTGCTGTTCATTCTGTTGTCCATAAAGGGTCAGTAAACCTGCCAGCATCGCTTCAGATAAAGCGCATTGCGTGCAATACGTTAAATCTTATATGGATTTCAATGGTGCGCATCAGGGCCGGCTTTAGTGAGAATTGAGCGGCATTCTTGCCGGGTCGGAGAGAGTGGACAGGTGAGGTGTCACTGTATTTTCTAGGATTTATAAAATCATGTTCGAGATACTGGATATTTTCTGTATATAAATCAGGCAAAGAGAGTGATGCCGCTCGAATTTATTGACTTTTTTTGTCTTTATTTTCTGCCTCTTTTTGCTCAATAAAGCCCAAAAAGCCGCAATTTTCAGCGTGATAATGACACTTAATCCTTGAGGATCTTCCTCTATTTCCGCCTTGCTGTAATTTAATAACATAACTGCTTAGTGCGTGATAGTTTCCTCTTATGTGATAATTTCCAAATTGGAAAGTATTGATTGTGAGGTGAAAGAAGAAGGCTCAACCAAGAGGATAGAATAGCGTGTTAGCAGGTAATAAATGATGATTTGCACGTCGTTTTTATATCACTTCTAGTCGCGACTACGTAACTAAATTATTGTATTTTAGGGTTTTTATTTGCACTGTTTTTATATGTGAACAATGATAATCTCTGGTCACAATGGACTCTCGTGTACTTTACAAACAAGAGGTGTTTTTTGATTGTGCACACATATGGATGTTGGTGGTGATGGTTGAGACATGTGTTTTCTGCCACAGGGTTCGGTCATGGAGACTTTACAGTGGCTGTATTGTGTCTCTGCCATCTGACATTGCTGTTTTTTTAGCTAAATAAGCCTTTAAGGCCGCTTTAGCACAAGGTATTTGCACTGTTTTCAGTTATAATTCGAGGCAACATAAGAGCGAAAAGAACTTCATGAATCAATATCTAGCTATTACCTCTCGAGGTCTTGAGAACCTTCTTGCAGAAGAATTGGAACAACTGGGTGCACAGAGCATTCAGGTTGTAAACGCCGGTGTCCGTTTTAAAGCCGAACAAGCAACGGCTTACCGCTGCTGTCTATGGACACGCATTTCATCTCGTATCATTCAGGTACTGAGCGAATTTACCGTTCGTGATGATATGGATCTGTACTTAGGTGCAGTTGCCATTAACTGGCCAAATTACTTCAGCAGCGATACGCGTATCGTTGTTGATTTCAACGGTACAAACCGTGAAATCCGTAACAGCCAATACGGTGCGATGAAAGTGAAAGATGCTATCGTCGACAAGTTTACGAAAGCGGATCTACGTCGTCCTAACATTGACCGTGAACGTCCTGACCTACGTATCCACATGCGTCTATCTGGCGAAAAAGGTGTGCTGGGTCTGGATATGGCCGGTAGCGGTTTGCACCAGCGTGGTTACCGTAGTGAAGCGGGTAAAGCACCGTTACGTGAAACTCATGCGGCAGCATTGGTACTGAAATCTGGCTGGACAGCAGACAAACCATTGCTAGACCCAATGTGTGGTTCGGGTACCTTGTTGATTGAAGCGGCTATGATTGCTGCGCAAATTGCACCGGGTCTGAAGCGCAAGAAGTGGGGCTTTGAGTCTATTAAAGACTTCGACAAAGAAGGCTGGCTAGAAATTCACGCGGAAGCGAAAGTGAAAGCGCGCCGTGGTCCTGCTGCGGTAACAACGAAATTCTTTGGTCGTGAAATGGACCGCCGTGTCCTGAGCATTGCACGTGACAACGCGGGCCGTGCCGGTGTGCGAGATCTGATCGATCTAGAATACGGTGATGCGACGCAATTGGTTTGCCCGGAAGGTTTCTCAAACGGTGTGATCCTGTGTAACCCACCATACGGTGAGCGTTTGGGTACAACTCCTGAGCTGATTTCGCTGTACAGTGAGTTCGGTAACCGCTTGAAGCTGGCTTTTGCTGGTTCAACGGCGTCAATCTACTCATCGTCTAATGAGCTATTGAGCTGTCTTCGCATGCGTGCAGACAAGCAGTTCAAACTGCGCAATGGTGCGCTGGATTGTGTACTGAAAACCTACCTGATCACTGCGGGTGGCGTTAAACACGTTGAAGGCGAGAAAGAAGGCGTACTTGAAGAAACACAAGTGGCACCGGATTTTGCAAACCGTCTGAAGAAGAACATTGCGAAGTTGGATAAGTGGGCGAAGAAAGAAGGTATCGAATGTTACCGTATTTACGATGCTGACTTGCCAAACTACAACGCAGCTATCGACAAATACAACGACTTCTTGATTATCCAAGAATACGCGGCACCGAAATCCGTACCGGAAGAGATCGCACGTCGTCGTTTGATGGACATTCTGCGTGCCACCATTCAGGTAACGGGTGTTGATAACAGCAAAGTGATCCTGAAAGTGCGTGAGCGTCAGAAGGGCAAGAGCCAATACCAGAAACTATCGAGCGCAGAACGCCACATGGTAGTGAATGAGTACGGTGTTGACCTGAAAGTGAACCTGTACGATTACCTGGATACCGGTTTGTTCCTGGATCACCGTATTACTCGTCGTAAACTGGGCTTGATGGCAGAAGGTAAGGACTTCCTGAACTTGTTTGCTTACACCGGTTCTGCAACGTGTCATGCGGCAGTGGGTGGCGCGAAATCAACCACAACGGTTGATATGTCAAACACGTACCTGCGTTGGGCACAAGAGAACATGGAGTTGAATGGTCAGGTTGGCCGTCAGCACCAGTTTGTTCAGGCTGACTGTCTGCAGTGGCTGCAAGAAGTGGATGAGACATTTGATCTGATCTTCATCGATCCGCCAACGTTCTCAAACTCTAAGCGTATGACGCAGAGCTTTGATGTACAGCGCGACCACATTATGCTGATGGAAAACCTGAAGCGTATGTTGCGCCCAGAAGGTCAAATCGTGTTCTCAAACAACAAACGTCATTTCAAGATGGATATCGAGAAACTGACCGAGCTTGGCCTTCAGGCGAAGAACATTTCTGACAAAACGCTGCCAATGGACTTCGGCCGCAATAAGCAGATTCATAACTGCTGGATCATTACCCACAAGGAAGATTAAGTGCTAATCACACTCTATAGCACAGAGGGATGTCATCTTTGCGAGCAGGCTTATAGCCTGCTCGTTCAAGCCGGTATAGAAGAGCGCGTTCAAGTGGTAGATATTGCCTTTGATGATGCGCTCTTTTCTCGTTACGGCGTCACCATTCCTGTGCTGGCATTGCACTCCTCAGAAACACATTCATTACTTTCCGAACTCGGCTGGCCTTTCGACGCCGAGATCTTGGCAACATGGTTAAACGACAATGGCATTAATTAATATTAGTAACGCCCAACTGGCGTACGGTGATCACGCATTGCTTGATAAAGCAGAATTCCTGCTACAACCGAACGAGCGTGTGTGTTTGGTAGGGCGAAATGGTGCGGGTAAGTCGACCTTGATGAAGGTGATTGCCGGTGACGTATTGCTGGATGACGGTAGTATTCAGCGTCAATCAGAGCTCCGTGTTTCTCGTCTAGAGCAAGATCCTCCACGTGATGCAGAAGGCACCGTGTTTGATTTTGTGTCTGAAGGCTTGGCTGATATTGGTCAGGTACTGAAAGAGTACCACCGTTTACTCGAAGTGATTATGCACGATCCGTCAGAGTCAAACCTGGCGAAGCTTAACCGTGCCCAAGAGAAAATTGATCACGCAGATGCGTGGCAGTTTGATAACAAAATCACGTCTGTACTTGAGCACCTGCAACTTTCACCATCAACCCAACTGAAAGATTTGTCGGGTGGTTGGCAGCGTAAAGCCGCATTGGCGCGTGCACTGGTTTGTGACCCTGACATTCTGTTGCTGGATGAACCGACGAACCACTTGGACGTATCGACCATTGAGTGGTTAGAAGGCTTCCTGAAAGAGTTTAAAGGCTCCATCATCTTCATTTCTCACGACCGTGCGTTTATCCGCTCAATGGCAACCCGCATCGTCGATCTTGACCGTGGTCAGTTAGCGTCTTTCCCTGGCGATTACGACAAGTACCTGGAAGACAAAGAAGAGATGCTTCGTGTTGAAGCAGAGCAAAATGCCGAATTCGATAAGAAGCTGGCACAAGAAGAAGTGTGGATCCGTCAGGGCATTAAAGCCCGTCGTACCCGTAACGAAGGCCGTGTACGTGCATTGAAGCAATTACGTCGTGAACGTAGCGAACGTCGTGAAGTGATGGGCAAAGCTGACATGCAGCTGCAAGATGCGACCCGTTCAGGCAAGATTGTGTTTGAAGCGGAAAACATCAGCTACAGCTATGGCGACAAGGAAATCATCAAAGATTTCAGCTTCAATATCATGCGTGGTGACCGCATTGCCCTTATTGGCCCGAACGGTTGTGGTAAGAGTACCTTGCTGAAAATCATGCTGGGTAATCTGGAAGCACAAGGGCGTTTCCATTGTGGTACTAAACTGGAAGTGGCGTACTTTGACCAGTACCGCGAAGTGTTAGACCCAGAAAAAACCGTAATGGATAACCTGGCCGACGGCAAACAAGAAGTGACCGTGAACGGTCGTACGCGTCATGCATTGGGTTACCTACAAGACTTCCTGTTCCACCCTCGTCGTGCTCGCACACCGGTGAAAGCACTATCCGGTGGTGAGAAGAACCGTCTGCTATTGGCCAAACTGTTCCTAAAACCGAACAATTTATTGGTGTTAGATGAACCAACTAACGATCTAGATATCGAAACGTTGGAACTTTTGGAAGATATTCTTGCCAATTACCAAGGGACATTGCTATTAGTAAGCCACGACCGTCAATTTGTTGATAATACAGTCACAACGAGTTGGATCTTTGAAGGGAACGGTGTCATTGATGAATACGTGGGTGGCTATCACGATGCACAAGAACAACGTGCTAATTCGCTAAGTCAACAAGCGAAAGCACAAGCGGCTGCCTATGAAGCGGCGAAGAAAAAAGAAGAGAATAAGCAACGTCAAGATGTCCGTCCTCGCGCGGGTAAGAAGCTCTCTTACAAGCTGCAGAAGGAACTTGAAGATCTGCCGTTACGTATCGAAGAACTGGAAAATGAAATTGCTCAGCTGCAGGAACAAATTAATGACCCTGCTTTCTTCTCTGACATGAAGAATGACACTCAAGCGACTCTGACGCGTCTGGCTGATGCGGAAGCGGAGTTTGAAACGGCATTTGAACGCTGGGAAGAACTTGAAGCAATGCAAAAGGAATCTTAATGCAACAGAAGACGTTAAAATTATCGACACTGGCGATTTTGATCGCCGGTGCTACTAGCGCTAATGCAGCGGTATACCGTGTTGTTGAAGTGACGGACTCCACGGCACTGTCCAGGACGGATTATTACCCTAATGATGTCGATCAGTCGTTGATTCCTCAGCGTCTTGAATTCCACTCCAAAGGGATTGCCGCCTCGAAAGAGGGAGAAAACTGTTTTGCTGGCACTTGTCAGGATGGGGCTGATTATGCCGTGATTGGTGAAGGGCGTTTGGGTTCTGAAGGCGTTCCTTACCGTGATGTTATACCTTATATCAGTGATAACTATCAGGAGATTAACGATGAAGATCGCCTGTATAACTACTGTGTGCGCAATCTAGGCCCGAACACGTGTGATAACTGGGCGCTGACACAATATTATGGCAAAGGTTATAACACCAATTTAGTTGAAGACCGTTCCGGTTTAGGTGGCCTTGTCCGTGTTCAGGAAGCTTGGGATAAGAATTACTTTGGTAATGCCACTGCCGTAAAAGGCACATCGGGCTTTTCTGTTGTAGACACGTTTGCGGATGATGCGACTGGCTATGCCGATGCTGAAAAAGCAGCATTGGGTACTTTTGTTGATTCACGAAAAACCACCAATACCGTACTGAATGCCGAAGGTACGTATTCGGACGGCACTTACGATCTGGGTGTTGCCACCGGTGCATACTTTGAAAAAGATGGACGCTTTGCCCGTCAGTTTGCGAAACGTGGTTTTGTGAATATTTTTGATATTTCCAAAGACGAGAAAGCAACACCTTTAGCATTGAATCCTGTTTCTAACGGCAGTGCGATTGCCAAAACAGCGGGTCAGTCATTAGCGTATGATGCCGTAGAGTATCCTGCAGGTTCAGGTACATTGCTTGTTGTAGGCAGTGGCTCATTTGCGCAAAGTGATTTTAATGATGTCGATAATAAGGTGCCGGATAACCGTGAAAATCGTGGTGATCCAATCTTTAGCGATTCACAATTTAAAGAATGCCCATCGAAATTCTCTGCTGGTTTGGCTGATTTCTACGGTACCAAAGAATGCCAATTGTCTGTATTTGCCAACGATGCCGTATTTTGGACAGTTGACAGTGGTGCAGTAGCGGGTGAAGGTTACGCCAACTTACTGTCAAAACGTGTTGATAAAAATGGTAATACATATTCAGCGCTGGATCCTGATGAGAATGACCGTTCTTACCAAGCGGGGGCAACGGCGGTTTCACTGGTAAGTAATAAACCTGTTGTCGTTGGTTTCACGACGGACTCCGTGGACAAGCAGTCTATTGACGAAGCTAACCGTGATTTCTATGCGATTCGTGCATCGGTTTGGGAATTGCCTGCGAATACAACAGATGCCAGTGCGGAAGCCTGGAAGCGTACCATTATTCCAGGAATGCCAATCGAAGACAGCGACGGCGACCGTCGTTTGACTTATAGCTTGGCAACGGATGTCAACGCCAACAATAAGGTGATTGGTGTTGCGAAGAACTACCGTTCAGACAACCGTTCTTACGTTGAACGTATGTTTGTATACGACAACACAGCAAAACCAGCTGCGCCTACATTCTTAGATAGCAGCATTTCTTTACGGTTTTTCAGCGGGGCAAATGGTTACCCAGCGGCTATCAATAACCACGATCAGATCGTAGGTAAGTTGGATGCGGAAACCGTGAACCAGGTAGACGGTCGTTTCCGTCGTCAACGTGCGTTTACGTATGTGATGGGTGATATCAGCTCGGATGTACCGGAAGCGGATAAATCTAAGATGGCACTGAAGCAAGGCGATGTGTACTTCCTGGATGATCTGGTGAATGACGGTAATGCATCGGGTGCGGCTAACCAGTACCGTATCTTTGAAGCGACTGACATTAACGATGCCGGTGTGATTTCTGCAACTGCATTTAAGTGTGAAGGTGGTTACGACAACCTGAGCAGCACATCATTCTGTCAGGGTGGTGCAGCAAACTCTGAGCGCACCGTCGCCGTGAAGTTGATCCCTATTTCAGTTGAGGACGAAACCCCACCGTCTATTCAACTTCGCCCAGAAGCAGATTCAACCATCAAGCGTAGTGGTGGTTCTATTGGTCTGCTGACACTGACAGTGCTTGGCTGGTTAGGGTTCCGTCGCAGAAAGTAAATTTTTGTCAAAATTGCACGTTTTATATTCAGGCTCACACTTTGTGGGCCTGACGTGCTTCTGGGGTTGATCTCATCGCGCATTTGGCTAATTCTTATAAGTGGAGTCACAAAAACTCCATCATTATGCAATAGTAATGAATGAAACACGCACAAATTGAGTAAGGATGAGGATCGTACTATGAAGAGACAAAAGCGGGATCGTTTGGAACGCGCACAATCTCAAGGCTATAAAGCTGGTATCAATGGTCGTTCCAGTGAAGAATGTCCGTATCAAGCAACGGATGCCCGTACTAACTGGCTAGGTGGCTGGCGAGAAGCAAGACAAGATCTGCAATCTGGCCTGTTTAGATAATAAAACCTCCCTTCATATCACCCTTATTGAGCCCCTATTAGGAACAGGGGCTCATTCATGTCTGGTTGTTCATTTCGTTCTCTCTCTACTTCTACTCATTACATCGCATCACCATCCATCACAGCTCTATCATATGTTTGCTCGCTTGGTGACGGCGTCACGTTTTGCTTCTCTATCATACGTAATTTGACGCCTAGCGTAGGGGGGACTGCGTTGTGGATTCTCTGGTGCTGTGCTTACTGCTCAGATTATGGATACGTGCTTTTGTTGGTGGCGTGTTGAGTGAGGATAGGTGATATTAAGATAATCGTAACGAGGAATTGATGCGGCTGAGGATGCGAGAGTGGGATGTGATAGGGCATAAAGAAGAAAGGCCGCTTTCGCGACCTTCATCATAATATTCAGCAGAGAGCTGCTATCGTCATTAAGTGTATCTGGTTTCGTTACCTTGTCACTTCAATGACGCTGTGCATTAAGAAAGCACTTAGAAAGTAGACGTGTCTTTAAATAGACCGACTTTCAGATCTTTCGCGACGTAGATTTCTTTGCCATCTACCAATACACGGCCATCTGCGACACCCATGATCAGTTTACGGTTAATCACACGCTTAAGCTGGATTTCGTACGTCACTTTCTTTGCATCCGGTAGAATTTGACCGGTGAACTTCACTTCGCCGACACCCAATGCTCGGCCTTTACCTTCACCGCCAGCCCAGCCTAGGAAGAAACCTACAAGCTGCCACATGGCGTCTAAACCCAAACAACCTGGCATCACTGGGTCACCCTTGAAGTGACAATCGAAGAACCATAGATCCGGGTTGATATCTAATTCTGCAACGATGAAACCTTTACCATGATCACCACCTTCATCAGTAATGGTCGTGATACGGTCAATCATCAGCATGTTATCCGACGGCAAAGACGGAAATGCAGGGCCGTAAAGTTCGCCTTTACCACATGCAACAAGTTCATTGTAAGTATAAGATTGCTGGCGTTTCATCAGACTTTTAAGCTCCTTGAAAAGTATGGAGCCAATTTAGCTTACACGTGTACGCCAGACAACTCGGATCAGTTCTGGACAAACCAGTGACGTAGTCGACTCAATAAACCAAAGTGATTATCGTGCGGCCCGTTATGGAATGCATCGATACGATCAGCAATACGAGCCAATAAGGTTTCGTTGTCCTCTTCCTCGTCGCTACGGAATACTTTGCCTGTCAGCAGCGGCAGAGCATCATCCACGCTTTCAACCGTCCATAAGTGGAACTGGCCGGCTTTAATCGCTTCCAGCACTTCATCGTTCAGACACAGGTTGGTCAGGTTAGTACGAGGCAGAATGACACCTTGGCTACCTGTTAGGCCACGGTAGGCACAAACCTTATAGAAGCCTTCAATCTTCTCATTAATACCACCAACGGCCTGTACGCGACCAAACTGGTCAACGGCACCGGTGACGGCGATTTGCTGATTGATCGGTTGAATCGCCAAGGCAGATACCAACGAGCACAGTTCGGCCAATGATGCACTGTCACCATCGACTTCTGAGTAAGATTGCTCAAACACGATAGAGGCAGAGAATGGTAGCGGTTGATCCAAATCTAATGCGGTGCTCAAGAACGCTTGCATGATCATCATGCCTTTGGCGTGAATGTTGCCGCCCAGTTCTGCTTTACGTTCAACGTCAGAGATATCCCCGTCACCAAAGTGCACCACACACGAAATACGTGCAGGCTCACCGTAAGCACGCGGATGCCCTGGTACTTCAACAACGGTCAGGCCATTCACCTGGCCAACTTCTTCACCCTGACAGTTAATAACAACCTGACCGTGGTGAATATCTTCAATCGCACGCTCTGGCAGGTAAGACTCACGGTATTCACGCGCAGCAATCGAATCTTTCAGATGGGTCGCTGTAATTGGCTGACCGTGAGATTCAATCGCAGCTTCACACAGTAAGCTCTGATGCCAAATCGGGCACAGAGGCACACGCACCTGATCTTCGGCATAACGGGCACCGGTTTTCAGCACCATGGTCAATGCATCAATATCGGCAAGCTCAGGAAGAGAGGCTTTCTTGATGATTGATTTCAGGTAAGCCATATACAGCGGCAGGTTATCTTCATTGATCATCAGATCCTGCTCAAACTCACCGTACATGGTAAAGCCAGAGGAGATATCCGGTTCTGCGTTTTCCAGCTCGCCCATCAAGAAGCGATCACCAATCAATACCAGTTTGATATTAAGTTGTTCTGCAGGCGGCAGCGGGTAGAGGGTTTTATTAGAGGCGGCTTGCCATTCCAGAGAGCCATTCATCAGAATGCTTTTCAGGCGAGGCCACACACTTGGGTTAGCTAAAATCGCGCCAACCGACAACACCAAGTAGCCATTATGGGCTTGGTGCACCAAACCGTGTTTCACTTGTGGCTTGGTAATGTGGTTTTCTTCAATTGGTGGGTATACGGCGCCAAACAGGCTCAGCTCAGACACATTCTCGCCCGCGACAATCACCGGCGTTTCACCGTTGTGCTCGGCATGTGCGGCAATCAGCTCAATCACATAGTCACGGTAGACCTTGTTATCTGGCGCGGTAATACGCAATACGCGAGGTTGTAGTTCAACAGCGGTAAACCGGCGTACGGCATCCGTTAGGCGATCTTGTAAGGTTCCGGTAACGGCTGGGGAGAGATCGTCATACTGCTCCAAGATAGCTTGGTACTCAGTGTAGTCTGGAGTCATAGTACGCCAGGTTTCTTCATGCATGGGCTTGTGCTTTATGTCGTTAGTGTGAAAAAGACAGCAGTATAAAGGAATCAATAGCTGCATAATAGCGAATGATTAAGGATATTTAGGTGATTTGCAGTAAGAGTGAGAACGACTTAAAAACAATTGCTTAAATATGAAAAGGGAATTGAGCTTTATGGGGGCTACAGTTACACTGTCACCATTAAGTGTGCACTTATCGAGAATCTCTGACGACTATGAAATATCAACAGCTTGAAAACTTGGAAGCCGGTTGGAAATGGCATTATTTGGTGAAAAAGTGGAAAGAAGGCGTCGCTATCACAGGGTACATTGATACCAGTGAAGCGGAAGCAGCAGTCAACGATCTGCTGGCCATTGAGCATGAACCCACTCGCGTGCTGAAATGGATTGATAAACATATGTCGCCGGATCTGGATAATAAGCTGAAGCAGGCGATTCGTGCGAAACGTAAGCGTCACTTTAATGCCGAGCAAGTCCATACCCGCAAGAAGTCGATTGACTTAGATTACCGTGTTTGGGAGAGATTGGCTGAAAAATCCAAAGAACTTGATTGCACCTTGTCGGATACCATCGAATACTTACTGAGTGAGTCAAGTAAGACAGAGTCAGCCAGTCGTAAGGTACTGGATATCAAAAACGACCTGCATGAATTGCTTGATTTCGATCTGGAGTAAGCCTTAAGTCCTTACATTTTGTCGATTTCGCTTTTGGCAGAAGGTTTGGCTCCAATCTCGCAGTAATAAGCGCACAAACAGGTTTATGCTGCGACTATCGCTTTCGATAATGTTGTACGGTGGGTATATCGTACACGGTATAAAGTTGTGTTGTACGTTGATACAACGCGTGCGCTAGAAGGAGTGCGTTATGTGGTATGTGATTTTACTGGTTGTGGCGGTATGCCTTCTGGTGTTCATTATTGACCGTCCTGCAATGCTCTTGAAGTTTGAAGACGGCAAGTTAGTGCAGCAGAAAGGGAACATTCCACGCGGCTTTCTGATGGGCTGTAAGGACATTGCACAAAAGCAACCGTTCTCAGGCAAAATCAAAGTCTATAACACGCGCTTTAATACCAAGCTGGTCTTTTCCAAGACGGTCCCGTCAAAGGTAAAACAGCGTATCCATAACGTGTTTCCGTACTCAGGCGGCTCTCGTAAGCGGGGCAAACGCGCCTAATCTCTTACAATACAAAGAAATATCACAATTGGGCTTCTTCGGAAGCCTTTGTTGTTTTTTACCCTCATTCAATTCGTCATAGGCTCACAGCACATGCATTCACTTATCCCTCACGCATTTCGATTAACACAAGGGCAGGATCTCAAACAGGCAATTCTCAGCTATGTTCAGCAACATCAACTGCAAGCCGGCTCACTACTTAGCGGGATAGGCTGTCTCTCTCATGCCAATATACGATTGGCCGATGCGTCCCAAGTGAAAAGCCTTCCTGGGCCTCTGGAGATTGTGAGTTTGATGGGCACACTGACGCCAGAGCATGTGCATTTACATATCGTTGTGGCTGATCAGCACGGTCATGTTTGCGGCGGACATTTGATGGAAGGGAGTCTGGTGTCTCATACGGCCGAAATCTGCCTAGCCGCGTATAGCAATCTGCATTTCCATCGTGAGTTTGATGCTAATACGGGTTATACGGAACTGGTGGTGAGTCCTATCTCATGACTGTTTCGTCATAACGTATAGAATAACGTATAGAGAGTGATACAGACGAAGAGAAATGCAGCCGTTGGTTTTATTGAGAAGAGCTTTATTGAGAGAAGCTTTATGAGGCACTGACAGCAGATGCTAGATTGAATGCCGGATTATGAATGATAGTGACGCATCGGCATATCTCGCTGCGTCACTATTTATAGCTGCATGGACTATGGCTGCATGGGTATCTGTGAGGGCGAAATTAAAGAGAAATACGCGAGCTTATCGAACCGCCTTCACAATAGCGGACTTGTTATTTGAATCACTGGCTGAGGCTTTTACCGGTGCTGATACGGCTTGGAATAATGCCCGTTGACTTGAGACAAATGCTTGCACTTTTTCTTCTAAAGCCGCTAAGGCCATTTCTGCTTCTTGTCGTTTTTGTTTTTCTGCTTCTAATTGCTTGCCTAAATCGACCGCTAAATAGCCGCCTTTAATTAAGGCTTTGGTCGTCACATTACTTTCTGTCAGCGCTTTTAGCTCTTCAATCATGTAATAGTGCTTTTCGATATCTCTAATTGTAATTGCCATTGGATACTACTTATTTGACCTCAGTGGATGAGGCTAATGATAATGCTAACAATGATAGTATTATCGCATTTTATGATGATGCATCAAAGTGTTAGATTGCACTTTGTCGGGAGAGTAATTCGCTCAACATGAATAAATGCAATCATTCATTAAGTGCTACTGGCGTTAAAAGAGATGACGCGCTATCGAATCATCGAAGCTATTACGGTGAAAAATCCCCTGTAAAAACAGCTTTGGCTATTGCAACATAGCGCACTTTTCTAAACATGCTTGCAGATTATTTAAGGACAAAGGTTTAATCAGATAGTCGGTCGGGTTAAGCGCAACGACACGTTTCACGGTATCAATTTCACTGTCACTCGTCACAATCACGACAGGCAACGTAGGATGAATCTTTCGAATATGCATGAGTAGATCGATGCCATCTAAAGGACGCTCAATATTCAAATCGAGAAACACGACGTCGACGGTATACTGAGACAAATATTGATACGTTTGCTGTAAGGTAGGCGCATGTAGAATCTGCGGCGACTGTATAGACTGACGCAATAGCTGCGCCAGGATCATCGCCATCATTTTGTTATCTTCAATAATCAGAAATCGTTTCATTTCACGTCCATTTTGCTTGTTCCAATCCATGACCATAAGCAACCATTGAAGAGAGTACGACGGCTCTTTCTAAGAGGGCTTATTGATTTTTATATCATAAAGAAGAACGCGCAGAATGAAATGATCAATATACAGAATTGACGACCCATAATGATTCTCGTCATGACACGCATGAGGAAGAAAAGACGTCAGCAGAAGAAAGGTATTCTTACTTCACGATTGACAGAGAAGAGGACGTTTAGACGAAAGCCAGATCGCAAAAGGCAATAACATAAACAGCCACAGCGTCGAGGGCTCAGGGATAATTGTCTGCATAGCTTGATTGGCTCTTGGCGTATCAGGATTAATGGGCTGATTCAGCAGAATTGTCGAAGGCGGCGTTTGCGCGTTGGACATGACTTCATAGATCGCCTCCGTTTGCGGTGTATCATATGACACGTTCTCTTCCTCATCTGGCGGCGTATTGGCATTATCATCGTGTTGCTGCTTGTCTGCTTGGCTCTCCGAAGACGCTATGTGATTACCCTCTGGATCATTGGTATGGTGCAGGGCGTTTTCTCTTCCTGTATCCGTTCCTGTGCCAGGTTCTGTACTCGGTTCAGTATCAGGTTCGTTTAGCGTTTCTCCTGCATAAAGATCGGTCGTCGGCGAGTTTATCTGTTCTTCTTGTGCTGCGTCATCTTGTGCGGTTGCATCACTGCTTCCTGCTGAGCCTCCGCTGTCACCTGATCCCATCGCATTATTCCCTGATGAACCCGCCGAGCTTGAGCCTGAAGATGCTGCCGCGGGAGAGGCCGTTCCTTTTGAACCGGAAGATCGAAGTGCGCCTCCTGCTGATGCATGATTATTGGCGAGAGAAAGTAAGGCTGAATTGGCAGTATTCACCTTGCGTGAATGAGGCGTCGTTATAAACAGCGGAGCAATGTCTTGAAAATGGGGCAATGGCTTAGAGGGCTCTGTCGACGTCGAGATATTTGCAGTGTGCTGTTCGGGTAACGCGAGCAGTTTTTCTTGGAAAGGACTCGTAAAAAAAAGTTTATCTTTGTGCTCAGGAATAATCCCCATATCGATATACAGATCTTTTGAGGCTTCAAAGGCTTCTCGTTGCATCGCTATAAATGAAGATCGCGCAGAGGGGGATTGTGACCCAGCCAAAGGCTGCTTGGAAGTAGGAAGAGGCAAGTCATGAATATAGCGCGGCACAAAGCCGTCTGAAATGATCAGCGGGAAAAATAGCAGACACAGGCTGATGGCATATATCAACAGTTTCTTCATCTTCGATGGCTACTCCCTTAGACATCACATCGTTATATTATTCCCTATATGCCGCTGGTGGATATAAAGACACGCTCATATGTATAAGATAGAGTACATAGCGCAAATTGCTAATAAAATGAGGATCTTGGCTTATATATGAGCAACCAAAGCTGGTGGACATGTATTTCACGATAAAATAGTTAATACCATGATTTTTAATGATAAAATGTGCCGATTATCTCCATAAGGCTGAGGCAAAGGATGGAATACTACCATACTCTAGTGCACTATAATTTTATTGCTTATCTTCGATTTAACAATCATATACACCATTAAAGGCAAAGCTTAAACACGGAATTTGAAAGATTGTTATTGCTGAAATAGGGTAAAACACCTCATAATCCAGCCGCTTATTCCATCCCTATAATTCACTCGAGAACTGTATGAATCCTGTTGTTGTCAGTATTTCTTTGCTTTTTTGTAGCAATATTTTCATGACCTTCGCTTGGTATGCCCATCTAAAAGAACTCAATAACAAGCCCTGGATTATTGCAGCATTAGTGAGTTGGGGGATTGCCTTATTTGAATACATGCTGCAAGTACCGGCGAATCGAATTGGTTACACAACCTTCAATGTCGGCCAACTGAAAATCATGCAAGAGGTGATTACGTTAATGGTTTTCGTGCCATTCTCGGTTTTTTACCTGCGTGAGCCGCTGAAGCTGGATTACTTATGGTCAGGACTGTGTCTTGTTGGAGCCGTATACTTCGCATTTCGCAGTAAATTTGCCTGAACAAGTCGGGGAGAAGCCCTCTATAGTGACACTGTCACTTGTAGAGAGCTCGAATTAACGTAAGGATGAAGGGGCAATAAGTTCAGCTTTATCAATCATATGCTGATGGATAAAGTACCCACCATAAGCCGCCGTCGGATTTTCCGGTAAATCTAACGTTTCAACGTCTAATGCATAAACCGTGATCGTATAGTTATGTGGTTTGGCTTTTTCTGGCGGACAAGCCCCACCAAACCCTTTAAAACCAAAGTCATTAGCAATTTGACGGGCGCCTTCAGGAAGAAACTCATTGGTTTCATTCCCGGCATGAGCAGAAAGGGATACCACTTTAGCGGGAATATTCACAACCATCCAATGCCACCACCCACTGCCTGTGGGCGCATCCGGATCATACATAGTCACCGCAAAACTCTTGGTACCTTCCGGCACATTTGCCCATGCCAACTGGGGGGAGACATTTTCCCCGGTGCATCCCCATTTATCAAACACTTGTGCCTTTGTCAGTGATTTTCCATCCTGAACGCTCGTGCTTGTCAGTGTCATTTTCCCTTCTGAATCTGAAGCGAACAACAGACTGGATGGGAGAGATAGGCAGCCTAATACAATGAATAGTAAAAGATTATTCTTAGAGATGGACATCGAGCAATTACCTCTGTCGCCAATATTCAACTTGGCTATAAGCGTAGACGTGTTCTTCGTAACTGCAAAGCCTATCGAGGCGCGATAGTAGGGGTGGGAGACAAGCGTAGATGGCCGTAGCGTAGATATAGATGCGTGGTGACAGCGTCACAATATATGTGACGCTGTCACTGAAATTAACGGCTTATTGATGGTTTAGTAGATACCTTTAGCTTTTGCATCTTTCAACCAGGCTGGGAACTCATTCAACAGGCGGGCATATAATTCCTCATCCTTGATGGTGGCAAAATCATCAATGGCAAAAAAGTCCGCGTTATCACACACTCGGCCACCCATGTCATCCAGCTTTTCTAGCACACCGTACCCATGGCCACCAAGGCCGACGCATTGCCAAAAAATCGGCTTGTCAGAGGCATCTCGAACAATCTTTTCAATTTTCTTGTTCTCATAAATCCCCCCGTCAGTGATGAAAATGACATAAGCCGGAATGTTTGTGTGTTGATAGTGCTGAAGCACGGCCTCTAAAACTGGTGGCTCGTTGTTACCAAAGCCAAGGCCTTTCACAATTTCACTGGCGAAAAAGCCTTTGCTTCTAATGCTATCAATATAGCCATCCAAATTTTGTAAGGTCACATCCGGGCACTTTTTGCATTTATTCGCAAAAGCCCACAAGTCTAATGCCATATCATCATCAAACTGCGTTGCCAGTACCGCAATGCGATCTAAGACAGATTGAACATGCCCGGAAGAGAACTGGCGCGTCATACTGCCTGAGCAATCTAACACAAACCCCACACGCGCCTTAATCTGGGTCAGGTTATTTTTCTCTAGCGAAACAGTCGCTGCTTTCGCCAAATTGATCAGGCGAGGGGCATTGTCTGCAATTTTCTTTTCTAAAGATACCGAGGTCGTCGCCGGCTGTTCAGTGGGATCGCCAGCCACATCGACACCATAGTTAATGGCCAGCGGGCCTAATCCGCCATAAAAGCCCATCCCGCTGGCTTTAAATTTCCACTTATCATTATGTTTGTACACTTCACCCAAAATCAGCGCTTTCTCAGACATTGACTGATTTTTCGGGGTAAATGAGAACAGGTTGGCGACGCTGATCGTCACATTGCTGACATCACGGAATGCATGTGATGAATGGATAGCCACCGTGATAGGGACCGATGTAACATCCGCAGGCATGCGGCTCACATCAAACGTAAACGCAAAGCCACCATCAATGGCTTTAAGTGAAACCGCATTGGCTTCCGACGTCGGCTGATTATAAAAAATGAAATCGGCATCTGATCTCACTTTCTTATTCGATGCCAGAAGATACGCAGAGACATCAATATCATTCATATCTACCACGCCGGCATGAATCATGACATTGACATCAAATGTGTTTTTATCGATTACCAAATTTTGGCCTGATTGTAGTGCGTTCATCACTTTCCTTATCTATTGCCAGATCATCAAGAAATCCTTTCTGTACTGGTACGTTCTAACCGGTTTGGCTCATCATGTATATTCTGAAGAGACAAAACAGCGGGGCAGTTAATGGCTTATTACGTCTGTTTCAGGCCATGACATGCATTTATGAATCCGTACTCACGCATTAATATTGATTGATTTATAAACAAATCGGGCAGCTGTTGAATTGGAGAATGCTCAGAGTGACTAAACTTCGGCTTGATTGTTTGGTTTATAGACTGAATTTGTTGATGTAATCGCATGGGGTGACGCCGTCACATTTTGTTTTCATCGGTTGTCTATCGATAATCCTATTCGAAATATTTAATGCCTGACAAATCCACAGTGTGATTCGCTTTTGTCGTGTGAAAGCGTCATCGGTGATGACCTATGTAATCAGAAAGCGGGCAGGGATGTCGGACTTTGTTGAGGAAAATCACAGAACACAAATGTCCAATCATTCAGACACAACCATCGACTACTATTGATTTGTTAACTGTCTATCACCTAAGGAGAAACAAGGATGTCTTGCTCAAATCCGCATCATACACACGCGAACCATCAACACGGTCCTCACTGTGGACATACTGCCATTCAGCATGGTGATCATGTTGATTACCTGGTTGATGGTGTATTGCATCATCCACACGGCGATCACTGTGACGAGCATGTCATCGACGTTGATAACAATCATCCGAATGAGTGTAACGCCAAACACCAATGTGATGGTCACGTACATGGCCCGGATTGTGGACATGAAGCAGTGAAGCATGGCGATCACATCGACTACATTGTTGATGGCCGTTTGCATCATCAACATGGGGATCACTGTGATGACCATGGGCCAGTTGAAGTTTTGGCTGAGTGATTTTGAAGAACGCTTTGAATGTATAAAGCCCCGAAAGGGGCTTTTGTCTTTTTGGTGTATGCGTATTTTTATTAAAGACGGTGAGTCTAGAAAGCCATCATTGATAAGTTCCTGTTTGCTTGTGTCATGATGCAAAAGGCAGATGGTTGTACCACTACCTGCAATGCAAATCAGGCACTCCCGCCAGTAAGATCATCCCGTTGCAGAAATTTGAGTACATATTGCTGGGTAGGAAGGAATGGACAATAATAAAGATTATTGTGCTTGATATCATAGACTTAGATTCGAATTATGAATTATATTGAGTAAATTTAATGCAATATCCCTGAAGGATGCATATGTCACTTACGGTTTTTTCAAAACGATTCAAAAAAGAATTAGACTACTTTCAATTAGAACGATTGTTTGAAATTGAGGTGAAACATACTGAGATCAGTTTTCGTGATTTTGTGAAAATTGATGCCGAATGCCCATGTTGTCATGCAGCAGATGGTCACTATGTTAAAGAAAAATTGAATGGTGATGGGAGAGCGATATCCCAACCTTGTTTTAGATTTAAAAAGCATTATGACTTCTGTATCTACAACAGTGTTAAAAGTGAACTCAATGAAAGTTATATTTCATTCGCAATGCCTAAAGAAGGATCTGATACAACTAAAAGAATATCTCATCTCGTTTGTGCAGCAATAGAAAATAATTTTTTCTCTCAGGAAGATATAAGAAATATGAGAGAGTGGTTTTCTGGTGAGAAATTTTATGAAATTGGTGAGGTTAATATAAACCCTCATATTATCAATCTAGCTAAAGTGGCAATAAGAAGAAGGAATCATGGCGAAAAATATTATCTCCCATATAACTTAAATGAAAACAACTTATCAATTGAAGCTTATGAATCAATGCATTTCAGATATAAGATATTCGAAGGTAAGTCCAAATTTATTCATGCTATTGATAGTAAAGCATGCCAAAATAAAGTGATTTCAAGTAATGGTCACGAACGAGTCTTAATAAATAATTTAAATAAACTCTACGACATCGACCTTAAAGTTAGATCATTATCTAGCTCGATAATAATGGCAGAAAAATGGCCTCGCATAAGTAAGTGTAGAGTGAACGAGAGGGAATCTATTAATGCATTCTCTTCACTTATTTTATATATCAATAATTGGGACCTTCATAAATCATTTAAATTATATTTTGATTTAAAATCAATTGAACAAGTTACTAATAATAATCTCGGTAGTCTGATAGGTATTAACCCTGTCTCAAATTTCAGATACTTATCCTGCTTGTCGATAATCAACTCCATTACGGTTGATTTTGATGTAGAAGAAGCTTTTGAAAAAGAAAAAGCCTATTTAATCAGAGAGAAAGAAGAACAAGAAGCAGCTAAACGAATTCAAAATGATAATAACGATATAGACTTAATATTTTGATCTCTGTTACATATTCAAAAGCCCGCAAACCTATAGGTCTAGCGGGCTTTTTTATGTTTGCCTTAAAACCGAATCATTTGCTTTTCTGTAGGGGACTTTTACGTAAACCAACAGAGAGCAGATGTGTTAACTGCCATAGCTTGCGTTATCTCTATAACAAGGTGACGAAAAAAGTGGGAACGGGCGAATCGTGAAGGTTTTATATCTAAGAGATGGTATCAATCAGTCACTACTTTCTTTATTACTTAGCGGTTACGGTGTCACAAAAAAGGTTTTTTACACCCCAATAGCCCTGTAAACCGATTCAAACTTGCAAGTCATACACTCAAGCCGTATTCAACGGGCAATTACGTACAGACTTTGCTGTGATAATCACCGAACCGAACAAGAATAATGCGAATTGAAGTGCCAATAACAATACCTGGAAGCAGACAATTAGCTGGATTCACAAAGCCTAGGTTGAAATCTGCGATGAAGTCGGGGAGTAAGGTCACATATTTTCAGACAGAAAACACCGCATGGCGATCAAGGCACAATACGAATTGCTTATTCAAATGGTTTGCCGTGTTGTTCAAGGTATTCTCGGGTTGCCGCTAATCAAACACAGACTCGGTTTCACTGAACCGTAAGTTCATCAGTTTGCCAGTGGCATCATCAATGAAAACCAGATTACAACTGGAGAGCTTCGTTCTTCAAAGCTTTTATTTTTTAAAGAACATCCGTGATGTAGGCCCATCAATTTGGATCAGTTTACCCAAACATTCACGCCGGTTACGGGGTTGGTAGATTTTGGGTTTGCGTTTGGAATGAGGAACCCAGAGACCATCGGCAATCATCCATTGGCGTAACGTTTCCAACGAGATGTGTATGTCATGGATCTCCGATAACTTTTCGTGAGCTAATGTTGGCCCGAAGTCAGGATATTTTTCATTGATCAACTTCAGGCAATGATATCGAACATCGTCACTGAGTTTATTGGAAGATGGTTTACCTCGGCGTTGATGGACAAGGCCAGCGGCACCCAATTGACGAAATCGAGTAACCAGTCGTTGCACTTGGCGAACGCTAAGCGAAAGAATCCGAGCGGCATCTGCACGACGGATCCGTTTTTCGCAAACATCTCGAATAGCACCAAGTTTTAAAATCTCTTTGTCATTCATAGTTACCAACATCATTTCAAGCTCGCATCAAACAATCAGATGCAGATTAAGATAGGTAAAAACGGGACATTTTAGCTTTGCAGAAAAGAGACACTTTAACTTTGGAGCTACACCTTAAGTGCGCATTATGTATATTATGTTAAATTAGATGTATTAAAGCCAAATCTATCAGTATCTTGGTTGCTATGTATTCCACTTTGCTCTCCCTCACTCTCTACTTGATGATGTGATTTTTGTCGCATTTAACAGTATTGGCTATTTACCATAAAATAGGTAATTAACACCTATTTTTAAGCACTGCTGCAAATGGTCAGTTTGCCTGGTGCTTCAAAACATGGTGTTAATTACAAGGCTTGGTTTACCAAGCCTTAACGCTGTCGAGCTTTGAACGGCAACAATCTTCGTAGATCACCGGCAACGATCCATTGGCTGATATTGACTTAACATGCTGTCGAGTTCTTTGGCCAAGATCGGTTTGGCCAAAAAGCCATTCATACCGGCGTTGAAGTATTCTTCTTGGTCTGACTGCATGACGTTCGCCGTTAACGCGACGATTGGCACATCAATACCATTAGCCCGCAAAACTTGTGTAGCCGATATGCCGTCCATCCCCGGCATTGAAATGTCCATGAAGATCAAATCAAAGTCGCAACCATCTTGTTGTGTTATCTGAATGACTTCATGCCCATTGTTGGCGATTCGAACTTGGTGTCCACGTTTCTCCAGCATTAACTTGGCGACCAACTGATTGGTCGGACTGTCTTCTGCTACCAAGATATTCATGGCTATCGGTTGTGCCGCTTGCTCGACAAATGTTTTTGTCTCAACACTCTGTGCTCTGGCTTCGATGATTGGAATCACAACGGTAAAACAACTGCCCACACCCAACTGACTTTGCAATGAAATGCGGCCATGCATTTTCTTCACTAGATGTTGGCTGATCGCCAGGCCCAAACCGGTACCACCGTATTGCCGTGTGATACTGCCATCGGCTTGCATGAATGGATTGAACAATGTCTTTTGTGCTTCCGGCGCAATCCCAATACCGGTATCTGTAATTTTGATGTGCAGATCATTGTCGACTCTGTCTACATCCACACGAACATAACCTTCATTGGTAAACTTAATCGCATTGCCAATCAGGTTGAACAACACTTGAGAAATTCGGTTTTTATCACCAATGATGCTCTCTGGCACCCACGGGCTGATCGCAGTTTGCAGCTGAATCTGTTTCTTGTTCGCTTGCTCTTGCATTTGTGTTGCGACCAAATCCAAACAACTGGTTAACGACATTTCTGCGTTGAACAATTCAAAATTAGTAGACTCAACACGCGACAGATCCAAAATGTCGTTGATGATGGTTAACAGTAACTGTGCGGACTGATCCATCTGATTCACCCAGCCTGACTGTTGGGTGTCTAATCCTGAGTCTGCAAGAATGTCGAGTAAACCTAATACCGCATTCAATGGCGTACGGATTTCATGACTCATCATCGCCAAAAATTCTGACTTGGCTTTGTTAGCCGCCTCTGCCTGTTGGCGAGCTTCCTGCAGTTCTTGTAATCGTTGCTTTCGATACGTGATGTCTTTGGCGGTACCACGAAAGCCCAGTAACTCACCGTGCTTACTAAAATACGGTGTGCCACTGAAACTGATCCACAAGGCCCCTTCACTTTTTGGTAATTGCCACTCGAAGTCTTCAAAGGTTTGGCGTTGTGCCAACACCGTTTCAAGCTGCTGCGCAAACTCTGGCTGATCAGCAAAAATTGATAAGATACTTTGTGTATCAATAACATGGTTGGCTAAGTGTGGTGATGATATGTAGGTAAATCGGTAATCCGGATCGACTTCCCAAAACCAGTCACCTACCGTTTTCGCAAAATCTTTAAATCGTTGTTGGCTATGTGTCAGCTCTTGCGTACGAATAGTCACTAACGATTGCAGACGTTCACGGTAATCAATATCGATAATGGCGCGTTCAAGCAATGGGCGGAATCGCTCTAATACCCGACGGCAATTTGGTGAAAACTGCCCTTTTTCTGAATGCAAAAACAGTAGCAATGCATCACCCGAACTGACTTTTACCCCTGTTAATAACACGGAGCGACAATGTTTGATGAGTTCAAGTGGCAGAGATTTGAATTCGTAAACCTGTTTGGGATCGAACAGCGCAATACTTTCGCCATGCATGGAACGAATAAAGGTATTACCAATGGGCCAAACGCTGGATTCAAAAAAACGACACGTTGTCACCAGTTCTTGGAGTGGCGCGGTTTCATCTTCTCGTGTTAACACTAAGGCGTGCTCAAACCCAATGTACTTTCTTAATACTGAAAGTAACCCATTGAAAACCTGTCTCTTATTGTTCGCACCGGCCATAGCTGCCATGCCGGCAAGGATGGCAGTATTTTCTTCACGCAATTGGTTTTCGCGCTCTTTCGTGCGCATAAGATCAAGCAGGGTTTCTTGAAGTTTTTCAGATTCATAGTTCGCCATGGCTTAATCCTTATGAAATAACACAGCAGAGATCATTAAGTTGCCATGGGCGTTTTCGCCACCTTCAAACTGACCTTGTTCACCAAACGTAAAAGGACTCACAAAAGGCGCTTCGTGCATTGCATGATTCACATGCGCGGCGACTTCATCCATGCGATCTTGCACGCGCAGCATACAACCGGCACAGTAAATGGTGATACCACCAATCGGCTGCAATAAATTATGGTCTGCATCGATATGACAAGCCGCATCCACTACCCGACCCGCTCGCGTTATCAGGCGCTCATCGGTGCCGTTCATAAAGTACAGCGTTTCGCCTTTCTTTATTTGTGCAAACAGTTTGATGCCACCGCGCTGGGTGATCTCTCTCGGATGGGCTAATTTGAAATATGGCATGTCATGGATATGGCCCGCGACACGACCCAATGGATTCAAGCTGCTGCTTTTTGCCAAATTTTTACCTTGCGACAAACGCTCCTTCATCCATTCTTCATACACTTCAATGGCGGGTCTGCCGTCTAATTCAAGCAGCTCTCGGTCATCAACGCGGGTCGCAATGGCCGACAAACCGGTACTCGCATAGCCGGAGTGAAATGAATAACTAATGTGACAAGATGGATAAATAACACTAAGTCCGACCCCCTCCTGACACGTTTGTTCATGGGTAAAGATGTGCCAATTCCCTTGAATAAAATCATCAGCTGCACTGCCACCAATGATCGGAACAGAGACGCCTAGTTCATCATTGATACCACGAATAACATCTTCCTCATCACCCGGACTTGCGTGCAAAATAATGAGTGACGGCAATTCACCCGGTCGACCACTGTTGGCAATGGCTTTGAGTAGTGCCTGGCGTGCCATCTCATATTTTGGCCGCTGGCTGGCAACAATCGCGCTGCCGTAAGCACCATCGTAGTCAGAGATTGCCCATAATGCGACGCCTGTACCTTGATGATATCCCGCATCGGTCATGACACCTTGGCACGATGTCGACCCAAGGATCTGAGCAAACGGAAAGGCTGCCGTTAATGCCCGCTGAAGCGTCTCTACCTCATAGTTTTCGGAGAAATACACCAATATCAACTTAGGGTTGATGATTTTTTGATGCAAAGAGGCAATGGCCTGCGTGATGGCGCCAGACGTTGACGGATTTGATGAGAAGCTTGTGGATATATCCATTGGAACGTAATTATTGTTTTTTATTAACATTCATCATAATCGTTTTTTCTCAAGACTTCAGAACTGTCTAAATGTTTTTTGCTATATATCATTAAAGTTCTGACCCACTTAACCGTTATCATAGTGCTTGAAAACACTTAGATTCTTATTGATGAGCGCAATATGGAAGCGAATACAAAACACGTAGTCCTGATCACTGGTGGTGCCAACGGCATTGGTAAAGGGATCGCAAATACCCTCTCGAAAACCATGACAGTCGTGGTGGCTGATCTGAATAAAGATGCAGGAGATCTCTTGGTCTCGGAAAACCCGCTGATTCGATTTAAGCACGTCGATGTGGCGATTGAGTCAGAGGTTGAAGCCTTGATCGATGACATTATCCGACAGCACGGACGACTTGATAGTGTGATTAACAATGCCGCGATTGCTGATCCTTACAATGCCCCCCTTGAGACGCTTGATCTCTCCTACTGGCATAAAGTCATAGCGGTGAATTTAACCGCGCCGCTGCTTGTAACGAAATACAGTTTGCCGCATTTGCGAAAACAACAGGGTGCGGTGATAAATATGAGTTCGACTCGTGCGTTACAATCCGAACCGAATACGGAAGCGTACAGCGCATCCAAAGGTGGCATTGTGGCACTCACCCACTCATTAGCGATCAGCTTAGGGCCAGACGTTCGCGTGAATTGTATTTCGCCAGGTTGGATTGACGTGATCAATGATCCGCTACGACCTATTGATCATGAGCAGCACCCAGTTGGCCGTGTCGGTATGCCAGATGATATTACAGGACTGGTGAAATTTTTAATTTCAGAGGATGCCCGTTTTATTACCGGACAGAATTTTGTAGTAGATGGCGGCATGACCAAAAAAATGATCTATCAGGAATAACCTCGACATCACCCAAGGTATACCTTTTTAGCCCTTTATCCATTGGTTTACTATTTTATTTACCATAATAAAAGGGGTTTAATCATAAACCCCTTTTATTCAACACTTTTCATTTTAAGCGTTTAATTAACATCACTTTTTCACAGTGAATGTTGCAAGAATCTCTTCTTCACCTTGGGTGATTTTAACGGCCCATTCCATCTCAGAATGTGTGCACTCTGGCACACTAAATGTGCCTTTCCAACCCGTTGCCGTTTGTTCAAAGGTGACCGGAATCGTCCCCATGAACATACTTACCCCTTCAACAACCGCTGTCGGTTTAACATTTGTGTTATCAATTTGTACAACAAGTGGCTGATTAGCAATGGCAGGTAGCGGTGTCAGCGAAATATTTTTGACCTTTTTGCTCTCTTTATCCGTACAGTTTTGTGACCCTAAAACGCAACTAAACGCACTGGATGCCGTTGTGGTTGTATCTTCATAGGTGACTGTTCTCCATACAAATGCGGTGATTAACACTGCCATTAAGAAGATAATTTGAAGAAATCGACCTTTAGTGAGCTTTTCTGCAGCCATGTTTTTTCGTGCTTCCCGTGTTACAGAGGTCAAAGTTTTCACATAAATGTTGCTTAACCGTAAACAATGTGTGGGCTTGACTCTGTCAATGATATGTAAAAACAAGTAGTATATGTCATTGAAAATGCCACTTTTACAACAAAATAGCAATTTAATTGGTGAGTTGTTGATAAAAACAACGTGCCATAAATAAGCTTTGGGTGGCATTGCGACAACTTGTTGTTCGCACAAGGAAATAAAGTGTAGTTGAACAATTCAAATTGGAAGCAACAACATGAGCCAAGTAAAGCAGCTTGAACAAAACTACAACTATACGGTCGTCCGTCAGTTCACCTTAGCTACCATACTTTGGGGAATCGTCGGCATGGGCGTTGGTGTATTGATCGCCGCTCAATTGGTGTGGCCGGCACTTAACTTTGACACTCCCTGGTTGACTTACAGCCGCTTGCGACCACTGCATACTAATGCGGTGATTTTCGCATTCGGTACCAGTGCGCTATTTGCAACGTCTTACTACGTTGTGCAGCGTACCTGTCAAGCCAGACTGTTTGGTGGCAAGTTAGCGTCGTTCACCTTTTGGGGTTGGCAAGCCATTATCCTATCCGCCGCAATTTCATTGCCGATGGGTTGGACTTCGGGTAAAGAATACGCAGAACTGGAATGGCCGATTGATATCGCCATTGCTGTTGTCTGGGTTGCCTATGCCATTGTCTTTTTCGGTACCATGATTAAACGAAACACGTCCCACATTTATGTGGCGAACTGGTTCTTTGGTGCCTTCATCCTGACGGTCGCGGTACTTCACATTGTGA
Source organism: Photobacterium aphoticum (assembly GCF_001029435.1). Taxonomy (GTDB): domain Bacteria; phylum Pseudomonadota; class Gammaproteobacteria; order Enterobacterales; family Vibrionaceae; genus Photobacterium; species Photobacterium aphoticum. The sequence goes on from NZ_LDOV01000022.1 coordinate 175,367, forward strand.
ATAGCCTAGCTGTCCCAGTATCTATGGGTAAGTCCTATTCGGCTTATTCCGGCGCTGTGGATGCTATGGTGCAATGGTGGTATGGGCACAACGCCGTAGGTTTCCTATTGACCGCTGGTTTCTTGGGTATGATGTATTACTTCGTACCGAAACAAGCAGGTCGCCCGGTGTACTCATACCGTCTATCGATTGTCCATTTCTGGGCGTTAATCTCTCTGTACATTTGGGCCGGTCCTCACCACCTACACTACACCGCGCTTCCTGACTGGACGCAGTCGTTAGGTATGGTGATGTCACTGATCTTGTTCGCACCGTCTTGGGGCGGGATGATCAACGGTATCATGACACTGTCGGGTGCATGGCATAAATTGCGCTACGATCCTATCCTTCGCTTCCTTGTCGTTTCACTGTCTTTCTACGGTATGTCGACGTTTGAAGGTCCAATGATGGCCATTAAGACGGTCAATGCCCTGTCGCACTACACCGACTGGACCATTGGTCACGTTCACTCTGGCGCATTGGGTTGGGTTGCGATGGTCTCTATTGGTGCGATTTACCATTTGATTCCAAAACTGTTCGGCCAAGAGCGTATGTACTCTATCCGCCTGATCAACGTTCACTTCTGGTTAGCGACCATCGGTACCGTGTTGTACATCGTGGCGATGTGGATTTCTGGTGTGATGCAAGGTCTGATGTGGCGTGCGGTTAATACCGACGGTACGTTGACTTATAGCTTTGTTGAATCGCTACAAGCCTCTTACCCGTTCTACATTGTTCGCTTCATTGGTGGCTTAATCTTCCTGTCGGGCATGTTCTTAATGGCGTACAACGCTTACAAGACCATTGCTGCGCCAAAAGAAAGCCTACGCACCACTGAGCAACCTGCATAAGGAGTCCGACAATGGCAAATAATCGTCATGAGATTGTAGAAAAAAATGTCGGCCTTCTCGCCATTCTGATTGTGTTTGCAATCAGCTTTGGTGCGCTGGTTGAAATCACCCCATTGCTTTATCAGGATCAGACAACCGAACCGGTTGATAACCTGCGTCCTTATACGGCACTGGAAATGGAAGGTCGTGATATTTATATCCGTGAAGGCTGTAACGTTTGTCACAGCCAGATGATCCGTCCTTTCCGCTCAGAAACAGAACGTTATGGTCACTACTCTCTGGCCGGTGAAAGCGTATGGGAACACCCATTCCTATGGGGTTCTAAACGTACAGGTCCGGATCTGGCACGTGTAGGTGGTCGTTATTCTGATGACTGGCACCGTGTTCACTTGCGTGACCCGCGTGCGGTTGTTCCTGAGTCAAACATGCCTGCCTTCCCGTGGTTAGAAGAGAACGTCTTGGACGGCGAACTGACCTCTAAGAAACTGGCCATCTTCAAAGACAAATTTGGTGTGCCATATACCGATGAGCAAGTGGCCAACGCAGGTGAAGAAGTGAAAGGCAAGACTGAAATGGATGCGATCATCGCCTACCTTCAGTCACTCGGCCATGCAATGAAATAAGGAGAACCCAATGGATATTGGAACCATTCATAGCATTTGGACGGTAGTGTTGTTCACCAGTTTTATCGGCATTGTCGTTTGGGCATTCAGCAAACGTCAGAAGGCGCGCTTTGAAGAAGCTGCCAATCTGGTTTTTGCCGATGAAGACAAAGACGTGGCAACCAGAGAAAACGACAGGAGCAAGGAAGCATGACGACGTTTTGGAGTCTATGGATAACAATCATCACTATCGCGACGTTTGTTGGTGTTGCTGCCCTGCTGGTTTGGTGTAGTCGTGACACCATGGGTGTCGCAGAAGGTGAAGATATGGGGCACGAGTACGATGGTATTCGTGAGATCAATAACCCACTGCCAAAATGGTGGTCCTACATGTTCTGGGGCACGCTGGTTTTTGGTGCGGTTTACCTTGTGCTTTACCCAGGACTGGGTAGCTTCAAAGGTGTGCTGGGTTGGCAAAGTTCGGATCAAACCGTGCGTTCATTGCAAGAGTCTAACGCCTCGATTGCCAATGCACACAGCGAGCAACGTCTTGATCAGTACGCACGTGAATTGGATGCCGCAGAAGCAGAGTTTGGTGAGACGTTCAAACGTATTGCCTACGATGCCTCCGGTAACAACCTTCGTCCCATTACGGATATCGCGCAGGATGAAGAAGCATTAAAAGTGGGTCAGCGTCTGTTCTTGCAGAACTGTGCCCAGTGTCATGCTTCCGATGCGCGTGGTCAGTTGGGTTACCCTAACCTGGCAGACGGTGCATGGTTGTATGGCGGTGAAGCAGAAACCATCAAAACCACTATCATGGAAGGCCGTATTGGCGTGATGCCAGCATGGATCGATTCATTAGGGGCTGATGGCGTCACTGAAGTAACCAGCTATGTATTGAGCATGTCTGGCCGTAAAGTGAATGCGAAAGAAGCCGCTGCGGGTAAACAGAAGTTCGTGGTATGTGCAGCGTGTCATGGTACGGATGGTAAAGGTAACCCAGCATTTGGTGCACCTGATCTAACCGATAACACCTGGTTGTACGGTGGTTCGCGTCGTGCGGTTGAAGACACCATCATTCACGGCCGCCAAGGTGTAATGCCAGCATGGAAAGATATTCTGGGTGAAGAAAAAATTCAGGTTATCTCTGCCTATGTCTGGAGCTTGAGCAACGACACGAAAAAGTAATGCCGACGCATTACGGATAACACCCTCTCAGTCGCATGATGATCAAACGCACTGAGCCATAATACCTGCCCTCATTCATTGAGGGCAGCCTCCTCACCGCTTCAAGGGTAAACAATATGGATACGCCATGGTATAAGCAGTTTTGGCCTTGGTTTGTTTTCGCCATCCCTGCTACATCAATCGTTTATAGTTTAACGGCTGTGTATATCTTCTCTGAAAACAAGGTTGATCTTGTGGCTGAAGACTATTACAAAAAAGGCAAAGCCATTAATCTGGATCTGTCGCGTTTACGCGTGGCGGACGCGTTACAACTCAAAGCCAACATTGCGGTAGCGAATGAAGATATCGCGATTCAATTCGACAAAGGTGAACTGGACACGTACCCCAACTTACGCGTCACCTTCACCCACCGTACACTTGCGAATCAGGATTTTACGCAAATGGTGAGTGCGGATCTGTCAGGCAATTACCGATTTGCTTCGACAAAAGCATTAACAGGCCCATGGTTTATTGAAGTTGAGCCTTTTAATGGAGACTGGATGTTGCAAGGACGTGTAAATCTTCCAACATCTACCCCGATTTCGTTGTACGGGCAGAGCAAGGAATGACAAAAGACTGTTACCACTGTGGTGATCCTGTTCCGCAGGATTACCATCACCAAGTTGAGATCCTTGGGCAACCACGAGATATGTGTTGTCCGGGGTGTGAAGCGGTCGCGCAAACCATCGTGGCAAGTGGCTTGACGTCCTATTATGAGTTTCGCACTGCACCGGCAGAAAAAGCTGATTTAGTGCCGCAACAACTGCAATCCCTCCTTCTGTATGATCACGAAGACATACAGCAAGAATTTGTACGTGATAACGCCAATCACAAAGAAGCCTCTCTATCGCTTGATGGCGTATCGTGTGCTGCCTGTGCGTGGCTGATTGAAAAACAACTCAAACGCGAAGCCGGCGTTATCAATATTCGCGTTAACACGACCACCCACCGTGCCCTGCTGGTCTGGGATCCCGAACAAACCAAATTAAGTCATCTGCTCAATATCATTCATCAACTCGGTTACAAAGCCGCGCCTTTTGAAGCGGATGCGCAAGAACAACTGTACCATCGCACCATGAAAAACTATCTCTATCGATTAGGGATAGCTGGCATCGCGACCATGCAAGTGATGATGCTGGCGGTAGCACTCTATTTTGAAATCTTTGGCGACTTAGATGCAGAGTTCAAAAACTACCTGCGTTGGGTCAGCTTGATCTTTGCTACACCTGTCCTGCTCTACTCAGCCTTACCTTTCTATCTGAATGCCTGGCGCAATTTACGCGCGCGTACGTTGGGTATGGATGTCCCTGTCTCCATTGCGCTGCTGTTTGCCTATATCGCCAGCTTGTATGCGACCGTCATGGAAAAAGGTGAAGTGTTCTTTGAATCCATTTCCATGTTCACCTTCTTTTTGTTGCTGGGTCGCTTTCTTGAAATGCGCGCACGCCGTCAAGCCGCAGCCGCCAGTGCCAACCTGTTAAAACTTGTACCGGCAATGGCCACCCTTGCTGATGGTTCTCAAGTGGCCGCCAAGACGTTGAAAATCAGTGACGTTGTCACTGTTTTACCCGGTGAAAGTTTACCGGCAGACGGGGAAATTGTGCAGGGCGAGACGGCGATTGATGAATCCATGTTAACCGGTGAACCCATGCCGGTTTCCCGCAGTGTCGGTGATAACGTGTTTGCCGGTACCATTAATGGGGACGGCAATATTACCTTGCGCGTCACCCAAGATCGTAATAACTCACTGATCTCAAATATCGTACGTCTGCAAGATGAAGCACAAAGCTCCAAGCCCAAAGTGGCAGAAATTGCTGATATTGTAGCGCGTTATTTTGTTGCGGCTATCTTAGTGATCTCCGCCTGTACTTGGTTTTACTGGTATCAACATCGCCCAGAAGATGCATTATGGATCACACTGGCTGTATTGGTTGCCACCTGCCCGTGTGCACTATCACTGGCTACCCCGACGGCACTGACGTGTTCAACATCCAGTTTAGGGCGCTTGGGCATTTTGCTTCGCCGTGGCCATGTGCTGGAAACCCTGTGTAATGTGAACCAGCTAGTGATCGATAAAACGGGCACCTTAACAGAAGGCAATGTTCGGCTCATAGACACTCACCTTGTTACGCCTCAATCTCACATGCGTTGGGAAGAAACCGATGTACTCGCAACGGCTGCCGAGCTTGAGCGTTTTGCTAACCACCCCATTGCCCGAGCATTCAGTGGTTACCGCAATAGTGCGTATCAGTTTGAACAGGTAGAGAACGTCATTGGTAGCGGTCTGAAAGGTTGGCGACAAGGCCAAGAGTGGCGTATTGGTAAAGCGGAATTCGTTTTGGCAGAGCATCCGGACTACGACGCCCAACTCGCTAACTGTGATGAGCGATATCAAGTGTGGTTAAGCTGCGATCATGAACTGGTGGCAGCCTTCATGCTGGATGACCCTATCCGTGAAGACAGCGCTGAATTGATCAAACAATTTAAAGCGGCTGGCATTCATGTCACCATGCTGACTGGGGATCATTCTTCGGCCGCCCATACGGTGGCTACCGCCTTGGGTATCGATGAACTGGTTGCGGGTGCCTCCCCGGAAGGGAAACTGGCTTACCTGCGTAGCCTGCCGAAAGAAAAAGTCGCGTTAATGATCGGAGACGGTGTGAATGATGCGCCTGTCCTTGCCGGTGCGCACCTGTCTGTTGCGATGGGCGGCGGTACCGATGTGGCGAAATCCTCCGCTGATATGGTGTTGTTGGGCGATCAACTCTCCCGCATTCTTAAAGCGCGTCAGTTGGCCATCAAAACACGTAAGATTATTCGAGAGAATCTGGCGTGGTCGCTAGGTTATAATTTAATCATCCTTCCGCTTGCCGTCGCAGGCTTTGTTGCACCTTATATTGCGGTGGTGGGTATGTCAGGAAGTTCGATCATAGTTGTGTCAAATTCTTTAAGGTTATTAAAAGATAATGTCTAGTCTTTACTTATTAATACCCATTGCGATCATCTTTGTTTGTATCGCGGTTGGCATCTTCTTATGGGCTGTGCGTTCCGAGCAGTTTGAAGATCTTGAGCGCCAAGGCTACGATATTCTGTTTGACGAAAACGAATCACAGCCTACAAAAGCCGCTAAGAAAGCACCTGTCAACGAATCCATCAACGACGACAAGCAGCATGAACGTTGATTTTTACGCCGCATTCCTGATCGGACTCATGGGTGCGGGGCATTGCTTGGGGATGTGCGGCGGTGTGGCCGCTGCCGTCACTTTAGGTATGCCGGGTGATCAACAGTCGCGTCGGTGGCCTTATCTCTTCTGCTATAACGCAGGACGGCTTTTCTCTTACATGATAGCCGGTGCAATCATTGGCGGTGCTTTTGCAGGTATGGCGAACTATAGCGGTTATACCTCCGCCCTTGTCGTATTGCGCTTAGTTGCTGCTTTTATGATGATCCTTCTTGCTCTGTATATCGGGCAATGGTGGCAAGGGGTTAGTCGTATTGAACGACTTGGCCAAGGGCTTTGGCGTCAACTGGCTCCTAAGGCACAATCCTTATTACCCTTGAAATCTCCTTTTGCTGCCCTGCCTTTTGGTGCACTTTGGGGATGGTTACCGTGTGGCTTGGTGTACTCCACATTAAGTTGGGCGGCTGTTTCCGGAGGGGCCTTTTCAGGGGCCGGCGTGATGTTCGCCTTCGGTTTGGGGACGTTACCCGCGATGATCGCGGTCGGTGGTATGGCACAGCAGCTACAAAAATGGCTAAAAAACCACTACGTCAAACGTGCGAGCGCCTTGCTGTTACTGGCTTATGGGGTTCATACTGGTTATATCGCAATCAAACAAATAATGTAGTCATTTTTAATACTCGTCATAATGATTCATATTATGTTAAAATATTGACCTACATCAAATTGGTTAGACAGGCTTATGATTTCAGACAAACTTACAACCAAACGTATCCAATCTGGCGGGTGTGCGATCCATTGTCAGGATTGCAGTATCAGTCAGTTGTGTATTCCATTTACGTTAAATGAGTCTGAGTTAGATCAACTGGATCAAATTATTGAACGTAAAAAGCCAATCCAGAAAGGACAAGAGCTTTTTAAAGCAGGCGATGAGCTAAAGTCACTGTATGCGATCCGTTCAGGGACCATTAAAAGCTACACCATTACAGAACAAGGTGACGAGCAGATCACTGCATTCCACCTTGCCGGTGACCTTGTCGGCTTCGATGCTATCAATGAAATGATGCACCCTAGCTTTGCACAGTCTCTGGAAACGTCAATGGTGTGTGAGATCCCTTTTGAAATCCTCGATGATCTGTCAGGGAAAATGCCAAAACTGCGTCAGCAAATCATGCGTTTGATGAGTAACGAGATCAAAGGCGACCAGGAAATGATTCTGCTGCTTTCTAAAAAGAATGCGGAAGAGCGCTTGGCGGCGTTCCTTTACAATCTCTCTCTACGTTTCTCACAGCGTGGTTTCTCTCCGCGTGAGTTCCGTTTAACGATGACTCGTGGTGATATCGGTAACTACTTGGGTTTGACGGTGGAAACAATCAGCCGTTTGTTGGGACGTTTCCAGAAATCAGAGATGCTGAGTGTAAAAGGGAAATACATCACCATTCTTGATCACGAAGAACTTGCGAAACTGGCTGGTGTAAACAAAAACACTATCGCCTAACCGTTGACGTATCGAAGTATCCTTCAAAAAAGTGATATATGCCTTGAGCTATATCACTTTTTTTGCATCTAAAGAACAAAACTCCTCCCCTATATTCACACAATGCGTTAATGTTATAACTGTTGAATCGATATTATTTAACATCTCTATTTGTTGTTAAGCTGTTGATTTGCTGAAACCAATCTGATTTCTCACCGCAGAACGCTTGAAAGGATAACAGAGAAAACAGGGTCTGGTTTATCTGCCAACACAGTTGTGTAAGGGGGCAATATGACCAAGTATAAGAATATTCTCGTCGTCGCTGATCCGGCTCAAGACAAGCAACCTGCGCTGTCACGTGCTGTCCAAATTGCACGTATGTCTGATGATGTGTCTATTACCATCTTTCTTGCTATTTATGACTTCTCTTATGAAATGACGTCGATGCTATCGGCGGATGAACGCCAGGCTATGCGCCGTGGTGTTGTGATGCAGCGCGAGGCGTGGATCAAAGACATCATCCGTCCCTATGTCGAAGACGGCATCAAGATTGATATCACTGTGGTTTGGCATAATCGCCCTTATGAAGCGACCATTGCTGAAGTCTTTAGCAAGCACCACGATTTGGTGATTAAAGCGACTCACGATCACCCTAAACTTGGCTCGGTGATTTTTACGCCGACCGATTGGCACTTATTGCGTAAATGTCCGGTACCGGTATTGATGGTGAAAGACCACAGCTGGCCCGCTAACGGTAAAGTGTTGGGCAGTGTGAACCTGGCTGCGGATGATGAAACACACGAACATTTGAACAATGCGATTGTTGACGAAGCCAAAGACATGGCTGAGCTGCTGGGTGCGGAGGTGCATTTGGTGAATGCCTACCCTGCCACCCCGGTCAATATCACCATTGAATTACCGGAATTTGATCCCGCCTCTTATACCGATGCGGTACGAGGCCATCACTTGAAATCCATGAAAGCACTGCGCCATCAACATGGTCTTCCAGAAGAGCAAACCCATGTATTAGAAGGCTTACCGGAAGACATTATTCCGCAAGTCGCGCAAGATTTGGATGCAGGGTTGGTGATTCTGGGGACGACCGGCCGTACAGGCTTGTCAGCAATTTTTATCGGGAACACCGCTGAACATACCATCGACAGCTTGAACTGTGACTTGTTAGCACTCAAGCCAGAAGGCTACATCAGCCCATTGAGCCCGAATTTGTAACTGATTCTCCGTTCGTTTGACTCCACAACGAAACTAACGAAAAAAGCCTCCGAAGGGAGGCTTTTCTTTGTTCTCGCGAGAGTGCTTTGACTCTATCTCAATAAGGTGATGGATGGGTGGTGACAACCTTACTGGATCTGTACTGAATTCACCGGCTTCACTTTGTTGCTCGCTGGCTTTTCTTCAATATTCACCAATGCTTTTGCTGCCTTAGTGACATACCATTCCTTACGAATTTTATCGCAGTACTTGCGGTTGATGCCGCGCTTGGTCCACTCACTCGCAATCGCCACGCGGGTATGTTTTGATTGACGGCCATAAGCGTATGTCTCACAGATTTCAAGATTGCTCATTTGCTGCGGCGTTTTCATCACTTTGCTGCTGCGCAACCCCAAGGCTTCCGCTTGCATGGCCGAACAACCCGACAACAATGTCAGGGAGCAAACCAGGGAGAGTAAAACAAGCGCCGGTTTAACACATTGACGGGTACGAGATGGTACAGATGGGATCATGGCGGGTATCTCTCCTTTTTTCATTGTCACAGATTATAACCGACTGTTTTTCCATGCCAATAGACAAACACCGCGATAGAAGGGATTTCACGTTCATAACATGTAATGGGTTACACCGAACAAAGCAAGACTACCGATGCCCATCTGAATCGCCGCTTTATTATCTTTTTTAATCTAAAATCGTGGATTTATACCAAAAGGTACTAGCATCTACGTTGCTAATCCGTATCATACAGCCTCAAACTTTCTGACGGCACCGGCCAGTCAGCAAGAGTCCCTTATTTCTGAACAAACAGAGTGTGATGAGCAGTCTCATCACGGCTGAATCTGTTTTTCAAAGAGAGATTGAGAATGAGCGATACTCAAGAGCTAAGCAAAGCTCAACAATACAACTTCAACAAGCTGCAGAAAAAACTACGTCGTAACGTGGGTAATGCAATTGCTGACTTCAACATGATTGAAGAAGGCGATCGCATCATGGTTTGCCTATCTGGCGGTAAAGACAGCTACGCAATGCTAGACATCCTTTGCAGCCTTCAGCGCAATGCGCCTGTTAAGTTTGAGCTTATTGCTGTCAATCTTGATCAGAAACAACCAGGTTTCCCTGACCACATTCTGCCTGAGTACCTAGAGTCTCTAGGTATGGAATACAAGATCGTTAACGAAGATACCTACTCTATCGTTAAAGAAAAAATCCCAGAAGGCAAAACAACATGTTCACTGTGTTCTCGCCTTCGTCGTGGTATTTTGTACCGCACGGCGAAAGAGATCGGTGCAACGAAAATCGCACTGGGTCACCACCGTGATGACATGCTAGAAACTTTGTTCCTAAACATGTTCTACGGCGGCAAAATGAAGGGTATGCCACCTAAATTGGTGTCAGACAACGGTGAACACGTGGTGATCCGTCCGCTGGCGTACTGCCGCGAGAAAGACATCGAACGTTTCAGCGAGATGAAAGAATTCCCTATCATCCCATGTAACCTATGTGGCTCGCAGCCTAACCTGCAGCGCCAGGTGATCAAAGAGATGCTACGCGACTGGGACAAACGTCACCCGGGCCGTATCGAAACCATGTTCACAGCAATGCAAAACGTAGTGCCTTCTCACCTAGCTGACTTCAACCTGTTTGATTTCAAGAGCATCGATAAAGATTCTGGTGCGATTGACGGCGGTGACATCGCATTCGATAAACAAGAGATCCCAACTACGCCAGTATCTGGTGAAGAAGTGGGTGAATTTGTTCCTGGCGAGCAGCTGGATATTGTTCAGATCAACTGATCAGCTTAGCTATTCGATATAGCGACAAAACACAAAGAGCCGCATCATGCGGCTCTTTTTTATATCCAATGTTTCTTGTCTCAACGTTTTTGTAATCAGTGAATGTTTCAGGATTACTTGAACAAACTCATGAAGAACATCTTAATGTAATCTACTAAGCGAGTGAACAATCCCCCTTCATCTACTGATTCCAATGCCACCAATGGTACCTCGGCCACATCCGTACTATCGACCTGATAGAAAATCTTACCAACAACATCGCCTTTCTTGATCGGCGCCATCAGTTCGCCGTTTAAAGACACGGTCGCTTTCAAATTCTTCGCATCATTACGTGACACCGTCACATAGCTATCTTCAGCCGTCCCTAAGGAAATTGTATCGGCATTACCCATCCAAATCGTTTCTTGGAGCAGCTCATCACCTTTCTTATGCGGTGACACCGTCTCAAAGAATCGGAAACCGTAATTCAGCAGCTGCTTACTCTCTGCTTCTCGGCTTTTCGTGCTGCTTGATCCCATCACAACAGAAATCAAACGCATGTCACCTTCCGTCGCAGAACTTGCCAAGCTGTAACCCGCGCCACTGGTGTAACCGGTTTTCATGCCATCAACGTTCAAGCTGCGATCACCCAACAGACCATTACGGTTACGCTGAGTAATGTCGTTATAAGTGAAAGAACGCTCGCTATACAGCGAGTAAATATTTGGCAGATCTGATATCAGAGCACGGCCTAACAAGGCAATGTCATACGGTGTCGAATAGAGCTCATCGCTATCCAACCCATGCGGGTTCGCAAACGCACTGTTATTCATGTTGAGCTTTTTCGCCCACGAGTTCATCAGGCTAACAAACGCCCCTTCTGAACCCGCTACGTGCTCAGCAATCGCCACGCTGGCATCGTTACCTGATTGAATAATTAAGCCACGGTAGAGATCCATCATGTTCACTTCGGTATTTACTTCAATGAACATTTTTGAAGAATCCGGGAAGTTACGCGCCCACGCATTGCGGCTGATCACCACCAAGTCATCTTCGCCGATATTGCCGCTTTTCATTTCTTGCCCGGCCACATAACTGGTCATCAGCTTGGTTAAACTGGCGGGGTTCAGTTTGTCATGGGCATTTTTTTCAACCAGCACTTTGCCGGTATGGTAATCCATTAACACATACCCTTTTGCCCCTAATTCAGGTGCATCCGGGATCACAGTTGGCGCAGAAAAGGCCGTCGCCGAGAAGAATACTGTGCCTGCTACTAGCGTGCGTAGAGGGACATTCCGTTTATTTGTCATATTACTCGCCGTCAATGGTGAATCTAAAGCCGTATAGTTTCAAAGCAGTATATCTAAGGGAAACAGTAAATCTTGTGACCTTTACGAAGTCTTACGTTATTGTAAGGTTCGTTACAACTCACTTCACTGTTACTATGATTTTCTACGCAGCCTGTTGCTATTGCGTCGTTTCCACTACGTTTTATCACAAAAAGATTACGTAGCGCCATAAGGTGTTGCGTATTGGTTAAAAGATTGCAATGCTAACTGCTGTAAAATATCACTATGCATCAATATGCCGATATTTTCAGTGTCGATATGAGTCAACTTAAAGGATTGATAATGACTTTCTATCAAAAATTAGAACAACATCATAAAAAGCTGGCAAAGCTCGATCATCTAGCATCAATCTGCAGTTGGGACCAGGCTGCAATGATGCCTGAAGGCGGAAATGCTGCACGCTCAGAAGCCATGGCGGAATTAGCGGTTATTAGCCACGAAATGGCAACCGCCCCTTACCTGGCAGAATGGTTCGAATTAGCACATCGTGAATCGCTGTCTCAGGAAGAGAAAGCCAGCCTGACCGAAATGAAACGTGTATGGCGTAATGCCAATGTCCTCCCTGCTGATCTCGTCGAAGAACAATCATTGGCCTGCTCGACGTGTGAACATGCATGGCGTACACAACGCGGCAACAATGACTGGCAAGGATTCAGTGAGAACCTGAAAAAAGTCGTCGAACTGACCCGCCGTGAAGCGAAAATCCGATCTGAAGCCACTGGCTTAAGCCCATATGATGCCCTGTTGGATCAGTATGAACCCGGCATGACCAGTGCAAAACTGGATGCCCTGTTTGCCGATGTGAAAACGTGGTTACCAGAGCTCATCACGCAAATTCGTGAAAAGCAAACCCATGATGAAGTGATGCAGCCTGTCGGCCCGTTCCCGATTGATGAGCAAAAAGCACTGAGCTTAGACATCATGCAAAAACTGGGCTTTGATTTTCACCATGGCCGCCTCGATGTCAGCATGCACCCTTTCTGTGGCGGTGTGCCAACAGATGTACGTATTACCACGCGCTATGATGAAGCGGATTTTACTTCTGCATTAATGGGCGTGATCCACGAAACCGGTCATGCCCGCTATGAGCAAGGCTTACCTGAAAAATGGGCAGGCTTGCCGGTAGGTACCGCGCGTTCAATGGGCATTCACGAATCCCAAAGCCTGTTCTTTGAAATGCAGCTGTCACGCAGTGAAAACTTCATTGATATTCTGGCGCCGTTAGCGGCTGAAACCTTCAATCGTATTGATGATCCGGCGCTAACTCCCGAAAACCTGACTCTGCTTAACACTCGTGTTGCACCGGGGTATATCCGAGTCGATGCCGATGAAGTGACCTACCCGGCGCACGTTATTCTGCGCTATGAGATTGAACGTGATTTGATTGAAGGCCGCATTGAAGTTGCGGATATCCCAGAGCTATGGGACAGGAAGATGCATGAATACCTTGGCCTAAATACCAAAGGCAACTTTACCGATGGTTGTATGCAGGATATTCACTGGCCAATGGGAAGCTTCGGGTACTTCCCGTCATATACGCTCGGCGCCATGTATGCGGCACAGTTTATGGCTGCCATGCGTAAGGAAATGAACGTAGAAAACCTGATTCGAGAACGTAATTTCCAGCCTATTTTTAACTGGCTAGATCGCCATGTTTGGAAGCGTGCTTCTTTAGTCAACACGGATAAGCTGCTGATTGAATCTACCGGTGAAGCGCTTAATGCCCAGCACTTAAAAGATCATCTCATCAGCCGTTACTTAGGCTAAGCCTTTTTCTGTAGAAGGCTTTATCCTTGAGGTTCTCTTCTTGAGATCAGCCCCTGGCCGTAACGGCTGGGGGTCTATCTTCTGTAGTCGCCTTCTATCGTCCTCTTTTGCTTCCTCTTTTAAATCTTTTCTTTCATCACATTCATAACCCCATCATTTACAGCATGTTTCTTAAAGATTAGGACTAACTCACATTATTCATCCCCCTGAGGTATATACTTGAGAGAGACTTCGAGAAGGAACCGCTATTATGATGAAATACGAAGCAAAAGATTTAAATTACAAAGGGGAATCCTGCGGGGTCCATAACTGGATAACAGATGAAGGGCACAGTTTCTACTGGCACCCTGACTGGATACACATTGCAGAAGATCAGACCGGCATTCACCCAAAAGAGAAGCTTGACGTTAAAGACAATGAGAAAGGAACCAGAGCGCACGCTATTTCCGCCATCATCAAGCACCTGAACAACTGGATCGTCGACGAGATTGAAAAGCACCCTGAAGTAAAAGATCAGGCACAGCTTTACGACAAAGATTCGTGACCCAGCGAGCCCTGTCATTGATCCTATTGCTGCACACTATTCGAAAGCCAGCATGATAAAAAACGCCCTGCTCGGTTATTCCGTTCAGGGCGTTTATATTTACTACGCATCATCGTTCAGGCGTAACGATTCCGCTTAGCCAAAGTCTTACTTTGCGTAATGCTTAGCTGTGTTTTCAGCCAATTTCACAATAACGTTCACCGCTTGCTGCATGCCTTCTACCGTAATAAACTCATGAATACCGTGGAAGTTGTAGCCGCCGGTAAAGATGTTCGGACATGGCAAGCCCATGAATGACAAACGTGCACCGTCTGTACCACCACGAATAGGCTTGATCTCTGGCTCAACATCACAATCAACCATCGCTTGTTTCGCCAATTCAATAATGTGTGGATGTGGTTCCACCATTTCACGCATGTTGGCGTAGCTATCGACGATTTCCACACTCACATGGCCTTTTGCCAAACGCTGGTTAAGGGCTTCAACGTTTTCTTGAATCAGTGCTTTACGACGCGCCAAGCTGTCGGCATCAAAATCACGCAGAATGTAATGCAGTTTGGTTTTTGCCACGCTTGGTTCCATAGATACCAGGTGGAAGAAGCCTTCATAGCCTTCTGTACACTCTGGTGTTTCTTCCATTGGCATCATCAGCTGGAACTGAGCCGCAATGTTCATCGCGTTGATCATTTTATCTTTTGCGGTACCTGGGTGCACATTCACACCGTGACAGGTCACAAAGGCTGAAGAGGCGTGGAAGTTTTCAAACTCTAACTCACCCACCGGGCCGCCATCAATGGTGTACGCCCATTGTGCGCCAAACTTCTCAACATCAAATTTGTCAGCACCACGGCCGATCTCTTCATCCGGCGTAAAGCCAATACAAATATCGCCGTGTTTAATCTCAGGGTGAGCTTTCAGGACGGCCATTGCAGTGATGATTTCTGCAATCCCCGCTTTGTTATCCGCACCTAACAGCGTAGTACCGTCAGTGGTAATAATGTTATGGCCATGCAGACGATTAAGATCAGGGTATTGAATCGGTGACAACACTTCTTCACCTGTACCCAATGCAATATCGCCACCTTGGTAGTTTTCCACGATTTGTGGATTCACATCTTTACCAGACGCATCCGGCGCAGTGTCCATGTGGGCAATAAAGCCGATAGCAGGCACATTGTACTCAACATTCGAAGGCAGTCGCGCCATCAGGTAGCCATTGTCATCCAATGTGACATCAGACAGCCCCAAGGCAATCATTTCTTCTTTCAGTTGCTGAGCTAATACACGCTGCCCGTCAGTACTTGGGCAGTGGGCATTGGCTGGGTTTGATTGCGTTTCAAAACGAACGTAACGCAGAAAACGTGCAATTAATTGTTCCATATCCCACTCATTCAGTGCTTTTCAATAAAGATAGGGACAAAGTATCAAGGCTACGTCTGGAAAAGGAATTGCGATGAATCATGATTTGTTACATTTCGTCCATTAAATAGCCAGAATTCCCATGCATTACTTAAAATAGGTATAAAAAAACCCGAGCGATGATGCTCGGGTTTATCATTTCAATACAGATAGATTCTGTGAATAAAGGACTGCGTGTTAACTTTCTCTGGGTAACACCTATATTAAACGCAGATCACTAAGTTAATCGTTTATCAGGAGTAAATCCTTCGACAACGAATTCCTTGGTAACTAGTTCCTCGGCAACCAAGGCGTCACTTTCACAATAGAAGATGGGAATGGCACCGTTTCTTCTGCTGTTAAATCCGCCAATTTTAAAACGGCTTTATTATCCGTTACGGTGACCTGAGTACCATTGGTTAATTGAATCAGAGTTGGCTGAGCCGAAGATAACGTACCTGAGGCTGTCCTTTGCGGGGCCAAATGCACAACGACACCTTCTACAGACGGCATAAACCAATCAGAGAACATGCCGCCTAAATCAGACAACATCACCTGCATCTGCGGCACAAGGCGCGCAACATCTGCGTGTGAAAGTGATGATTCAAAGTGATCACGGGCAATCACCTGCATGGAGACATCACAGGTAATGCCATCATCAATGACAAATGTCACATCCGGATTAGCCTGACGCAGATTGTTATCAACTGGAATATCCAACTCGTTACTCTCAGGAATGACTAACGCTTCGTAATGCTCATCTTTTTGCATCCAGCCTTTATGAACATCACATACGCTGCCATCTCGCTGGTCAAGTAAGAAAAAGGCAATCTTCACATCATCATGCCCTTCTTTTACATTCTGCTTTAACTTACTGAATAAGGTGCTATATCGCATACCGACTTCTTGTGCGGCGGCGCTATTCGCATAAAGCGACGTACTTGCCATCAAACCTGCTAATAACCAATGGGTTAACTTCATCCTTTATCCTTGGAGCCAGTATTGTTTGTTGTGTCGGATCATGGCTTGGATTTCATCCACATACGCATGACCACGTTCAGAGTATTGGGTCAGTCCTTCTGCCAATGAATTAGCATCTATCGGCTTGTTCTCTACACGCAGTGCAGTACGAATATCACGTAACGACTGGTAAGCACGATGCGTATTCACATTCATGAAATAGCCCTGAACAGCTAAATAAGGTGATGCAAATACAGCCACTTCGTGCGCAGCCCCCTCGTTACGGGCATTAGGCACTAATCCACATCCTTTACGGTAACACCATTGGCCAAAATAGTTATTACCATCAACGGCAAAGCGTGATGTACCCCAGCCTGATTCCTTCGCCGCTTGGCTAAGAACGAGTGATTCTGGTAACACATCAACACGGTTGAGCATCACGGACAACCAATCCATCGTGACAGTGTCACCATCGACAGGTTGCTTATACGTATTGCCCAGTTTAACGGCATATTCCTTGTCTTCACCGGCAATCAAAGCAGAAGCGGTTATCTTCTCCTGCAAAGACAGCAAGAACGTGCGTTCCCGTTCAATACGTTGGTTTTCGTGAATCACGGCGGGTCTTAGGTAATCAAAGAACGCCGCCTTTTTTTCTTTTACATCCTTAAAGGTGGAAAAGTCTGGCTTTACTTTCTCGGCATACATCGCTGCCGTTTCATTTTCTGCTGTTAAAAATGGGTTTTCCCCACAAGCGGTCAAGCCGCTTAACAATGCTACGATAGCAATGGCTTTATTATTTATTGTTTTTCTTATCACGCGTTAAAAACCTGAGGGTCCTCTTTATCGGTTGGAGTATTATCATCTTCCCCTTTCTTTACCGTAGTAACTTGGAGTGTAATTCCAAATAGATTGCGGTAGATGATAGCTTTTGCATTAAAAAAGAACGGAATGGTCCAAATTAAACCAAGACCCGCTGTTGCAAATGAAATAAGGAACATGGCGACAATCGCAATATATATTGCCGTAATAGGCAACAGCTTGCGCAAAACAGCAATTGTGGAATATTGCAATGCCTTCAACGGTGTCACACGTTTTTCGCAAATTAAAATAATCGCCAGGCTGAAACACATTGAAACCAACCAGCCTAATAACGGAACAAATTCGCTGATGATGCCTTGAATAGATGAAGACAGTAATACTGTGACAATAGCAATCAACGCATAAGGCAAGCCTTTCACTAAATGGCTTGGTTTACTTGGCAAACCCACCGCATGGTTCAATGACATCAAGGTTACCCCCACAAACAGTGGTGCACTCAATACGTCTGACCAGTAGTTAGCCCAATGGCCCGCATTGAGGATTTCAACCGAGACTTCCCCACCGGCGCTGCCGTTAACGATGCTATCGAAGAACACCCAAGGACTGCCGAGTTGCACTTGCAATGCAACCAATAGCAAGGCCATTTGCGCGAGGAACAAGCCGACAATTGCAGGAAAGAAGGACAAAAAGTGCTTTGCCGTTGTTTTCCATGCTTCTTGTAGCACAGACAACGAATGCAGTTCACTCTCTCCTTTCAAGGCTTTTTCAATGGAACCACCCACATGGAATGTTTTGTTATTCATCTGTTTTTCACTAAATTTTATACATTGATAAGGTTGATTGTACGCTAGGTAAGCAAGATAAAGAAATAGCACAACGGTATGACCATGACAGGAGCACAGTCATGAGAAAACGCATCTGTAAAATAACATTCTAATTATTGCACTATGATTAATGTTTACCCAGCGTCTATAATTAGGCTTTGATATTGATTTAAAAGCATTTTTATGCGCATTTCAAGTGCTTAGTGTTTGCTTTATTATAAGGCTGAGTCCCTTGTAATAATTTGATCTTAAAAATTGAAAAAAAACGCTTTAATTTACACGTTTAGGGGACTATTATGCGCCCCCTAAATTCATACTAATAGTTGGGGGGATTATCTATGAAACCCCTGGGTGGAGATCACGTAGAATTGAACGCTGCAGAAACTACTAAAGCACCGGTGATTCAGCTTAAAGGGCTGAGCAAAAGCTTCGACGGTAAGCAAATTATCACTGGTCTCGATCTGAATGTTAACGATGGTGAATTCCTAACCATCTTGGGTCCTTCTGGTTGTGGTAAAACAACTGTACTTCGCCTTATCGCGGGTTTTGAAAACGCTGATGAAGGTCAAGTTGTTATTGCTGGCAACGATGTGACAAACATTCCCGCCGAGCAACGTAACGTAAACACAGTCTTCCAAAGTTATGCGCTATTCCCGCATATGACTGTATTCGATAACGTTGCATTTGGTCTTCGTATGCAAAAAGTGGCCGAGAGCGAGATTGAACCTCGCGTTATGGAAGCTTTGCGTATGGTTCAGTTGGAGCAATTTGCCCCACGCCAACCACACCAACTTTCTGGCGGTCAACAGCAGCGTGTCGCAATCGCTCGTGCCGTTGTCAACAAGCCTAAAGTATTGCTGCTTGATGAATCTCTATCAGCACTGGATTACAAACTGCGTAAGCAGATGCAAATCGAGCTGAAGCAGCTACAACGTAAACTTGGCATTACTTTCATCTTCGTTACTCACGATCAGGAAGAAGCCCTATCAATGTCTGACCGTATCATCGTTATGCGTTCAGGTAACATTGAGCAGGACGGCAGCCCTCGTGAAATTTACGAAGAACCAGCTAACCTATTCGTTGCCCGCTTCATCGGTGAAATCAACGTATTTGACGCTGAAGTCAAAGAACGTCTAGACGATAACCGTGTACTGGCTAACGTTGAAGGTCGTCATTCCATGATCCACTGTAAGTTGGACGTGAAACCTGGCGATAAAGTGAAAGTGTTGCTACGCCCTGAAGATATTCGTATTGAAGAAATCAACAACGGCGATGAAGCACACGGCATCGTGGGCTACATTCGTGAGCGTACCTATAAAGGTATGACTCTGGATTCAGTTGTTGAACTAGAATCAGGCAAGCCAGTAATGGTTAGCGAATTCTTCAACGAAGATGATCCTGATGTAGACCACTCTCTGGATCAGAAAGTTGCCATTACTTGGGTTGAAAGTTGGGAAGTGGTACTTGCAGATGAACAAGAAGCTTAATCTTCAGAACATCATTATTACGGTCATCGTAAGTTGGTTGTTGCTGTTTGTCTTCATTCCAAACTTGATGATCATCGGAACCAGTTTTCTGACCCGAGATGATGCAAACCTGATCGAAATGACCTTTACCTTGGACAACTACATCCGGTTGTTCGACCCGCTTTATGCGAAGGTAATGTGGCACTCGTTCTACATGGCGCTGGTGGCTACCCTACTCTGTTTGTTGATTGGTTACCCATTTGCCTACGCGATTGCCAAGATGCCTGAAAAATGGCGTCCATTTATGCTGTTTTTGGTTATCGTTCCTTTTTGGACGAACTCACTGATTCGTACTTACGGTTTGAAAATCATGCTGGGTACACGCGGTATTCTTAACAATACCCTGATGTACTTAGACATTATCGATAAACCGTTGCGCATCATGTACACCGAATACGCAGTAATGGTTGGTCTGGTTTACATCTTGCTGCCATTTATGGTGCTACCGCTTTACTCTGCGATCGAAAAATTGGATCACAACTACATTGAAGCGGCACGCGATTTGGGTGCAAGCAAGTTCCAAACGTTTGTGAAGGTCATTTTCCCACTGACAATGCCAGGTATTATCGCCGGCTGTTTGTTGGTACTGCTTCCAGCGCTAGGCATGTTCTACGTGTCTGACCTACTGGGTGGTGCGAAGAACCTTCTGATCGGTAACGTCATCAAGAGCCAGGTATTGAATGCTCGAGATTGGCCGTTCGGTGCAGCGACAAGTATCGCGCTAACAGTAGCCATGGCAGTGATGCTATACGCCTACTACCGTGCGGGTAAGTTGCTCAACCGTAAAGTGGAGCTTGAATAATGGGACGCGCATTTAAATTCAGTTTTATGACTTTGGTGTATGCATTCCTTTATACACCGATCATCATTCTGATTGTTAACTCATTTAATGCCAGCAAGTTTGGTATGAAATGGGGTGGTTTCACCATGAAGTGGTACCACCAACTGGTTAGCAACGATAGCTTGATGCAGGCCGCTTGGCACTCATTGAACATCGCTGTTTTCTCTGCAACTGCTGCCGCTATCATCGGTAGTTTGACGGCTGTTGCCCTCTTCCGCTACCAGTTCCGCGGTAAGAGTTTTGTAAACGGTATGCTGTTCGTTGTAATGATGTCTCCAGACATCGTAATGGCAATTTCGTTGCTTGCTCTGTTCATCCTTGTGGGTGCAGAACTTGGCTTCTTGTCACTGCTACTTGCACACATCACATTCTGTCTACCTTTCGTTGTGGTAACAGTTTACAGCCGACTAAAAGGCTTTGATGTGAAGATGCTTGAAGCAGCACGAGACCTGGGTGCAAGTGAGTGGGTAATTCTGAAGCAAATCATTTTGCCACTGGCAAAACCTGCTGTTTTTGCAGGCTGGTTGTTGAGCTTTACCCTATCTCTGGACGACGTGATCGTAAGTTCATTCGTCACAGGTCCAAGCTATGAAATTCTACCGTTGAAAATTTACTCAATGGTTAAAGTCGGTATCTCGCCAGAAGTGAACGCATTGGCTACAATTATGCTAATTGTTTCTCTGGTCATGGTCATCTCTTCGCAACTTATTGCGCGAGACAAGATCAAGTAACAACGGCTTCACGCTTTAAAATTGGCTTTATGCCAACTAACGAGCAAGTGGCCCTCCGGGGCCACTTGTTTTGTATAAAACACCCTAAAAGGGTTTTGGAGAAGATAATCTAATGAAGAAATGGTCCGCTTTTCTAACCGGCACTGCAATGGCTGCAGCGATGTTCACTAATGCTGCTTACGCGGCAGATGAAGAATTAGTTTTCATGAACTGGGGTCCGTACATTTCTACGGAGCTACGTGAGCAGTTCACTAAAGAAACGGGTATTAAAGTGATTTATTCGACTTACGAGTCGAACGAGACTATGTACGCTAAGTTAAAGGCTCACCCAACCGGTTACGACCTAGTGGTGCCATCAACTTACTTCGTTGCAAAAATGCGCGATGAAGGCATGTTACAGAAAATCGACAAATCAAAGCTAAAAAACTTTAAAGAACTTGATAAGAATTATCTGGACAAGCCTTTTGACCCAAATAATGATTACTCTATCCCACACGTAATCGCTATGACCGGCCTGGCAGTAAACACTGACATGTACGATCCAGCCGATTTCGACAGCTGGGCTGACCTATGGAACCCTGAGCTGAAAGGCCAGCTAATGCTGATGGACGACACACGTGAAGTGTTCCACATCGCACTACGCAAACTAGGCTACTCAGGTAACACCACAGATCCTAAGCAGATCGACGAAGCACACGAAGAGCTGAAAAAACTAATGCCTAACGTATTGGTATTCAACTCAGACAACCCTGCGGCACCTTACCTTGCTGGTGAAGTTGGCCTGGGTATGCTTTGGAACGGTTCTGCAGCAGCAGCTCAGAAAGAAGGTCTACCAATCAAACTAGTATGGCCTAAAGAAGGCGGTATTTTCTGGGTTGATAGCCTAGCAATCGCTAAGAACGCGAAGAACGTAGAAGCGGCTCACAAGATGATCGACTTCCTAATGCGTCCGGACGTTGCAGCGAAAATCTCTGAAGAAACGGGTTACCTGACTGCGGTTGAGAAATCAAACGCGAAATACAAAGACAACCCTACTCTATTCCCACCTCAAGAAGATCTTGATCGTGGTGAGTGGCAAGACTCAGTGGGTGACATGAACATCCGCTACGAAAACTACTTCCTAGAGCTTAAAGCCGGTCAGTAATTTTCACCTCAAAAGCAGCTCCTCGGAGCTGCTTTTTTGATCGTAATAACAACTCTCTCTGTAATCCTTCTCACACTCTTTTCTTTCTATATCTTCGTATGCAATTCAAGACATTGCCTCTCGTCTAATGTCTGCCTCTGTGCTCATATCATGCCAATAACAACATAACCCTATGAGGTCGATATGAAATTGCGATGTGTTATTTCCAGCTTGGCATTTCCTCTCGTAGAATACAGTCTTCCGCTATCTCACTGATTCAGCCTTTTATTACCATTATCATGAACAAGCCGAAGATCCGTATTTATACAGCCCGAGCCTAGAACAATTCATCAGTTACGATGATCCGCGTTCAGTGGAAGCTAAAGGCAAGTATGCGGTAGACCAGCAACTCGGCGGTATTTTTGCGTGGGAGCTTAGGTCGGATAACGGTGACTTAATGAAAGCAGCAAATATGGGTATCGGGAATACGCCAATTAAGCCATAGTGACAAGACAAAATCGCGCAGTATCTAGCCAAACGCAAAACGATATTGCGCAATTTTTGTCAAAATCCATTTTTGTTTGTCATAAGCTGTTGATACCCTGCTATAATAGTGCTGATTTACATCAGTTATCACCCGTCAGGAAATCAAAACCCATTGTTTTGGTTTCTTTTATTATGTAGGAGAAGCGGTAAATACCGCTAGAGAACACTCTCAAAATTCCTGTTTGTTAGGAGCATGAAAAATGAAAAAATGGTCTTCTTTGATGGCCGGCGGTATGTGTGCGATGGCAATGTTTTCAGGCATTGCGCATGCGGCAGACGACGAACTTTATTTCTACAACTGGTCTGAGTATATCCCAAGTGATGTACTAGAAGAGTTTACGAAAGAAACGGGCATTAAAGTAATTTATTCGACGTATGAGTCGAATGAAACCATGTACGCCAAGCTAAAAACGCATGGCGGCGGTTACGACCTAGTTGTCCCTTCCACGTACTACGTATCTAAGATGCGTGAAGAGAACATGCTTCAGAAGATTGATAAATCAAAGCTTTCTCACTTTGACGAAATCGATCCAAACTTCCTGCATAAGCCGTTTGATCCACAAAACGACTACTCTATCCCATACATTTGGGGTGCGACAGGTATCGGTGTGAACACGGATATGATGAACAAAGCACAGGTAACTAAGTGGGCTGACTTCTGGGATCCTAAATGGGAAGGCCAGCTAATGATGATGGACGACTCTCGTGAGTTCTTCCACATTGCCCTACGTAAGCTTGGCTACTCTGCGAACACAACAGATCCAGAGCAAATCAAAGCGGCTTACGAAGAGCTGAAGAAACTGATGCCAAACGTATTGGTTTTCAATTCTGACTACCCTGCTAACCCATACATGGCTGGCGAAACGTCACTAGGTATGTTGTGGAACGGTTCTGCGTACATGGCTCGCCAAGAAGGCGCACCAATTGATATCGTATGGCCAGAAGAAGGCGCGATTTTCTGGATGGATAGCATCTCTATCCCTAAAGATGCGAAAAACGTAGAAGCGGCTCACAAGATGATCGACTTCCTACTTCGCCCAGATAACGCAGCGAAAATCGCACTGGAAATTGGTTACCCAACACCAGTCGCTACAGCAAAGAAACTGCTACCAAAAGAGTTTGTTAACGACCCAATGATCTACCCACCGCAAGCTGTAATGGATGCAGGTGAATGGCAGAACAGCGTTGGCTCTGCAAACACCCTATACGAAGAATACTTCCAGAAGCTAAAAGCGGGCGAGTAATCTTTCTAGCAAGCACATAATGAAAAGCCTGGTTTGTGAACTGACCCCCAATAGTTGGACAACCAATTATTGGGGGTTCTTTTTATGTCCAAATACAAGCGCGAGTTTAAGTGTCTGGTTGCCAAGCAGTGTTTAAACGGGTTGTCATCCGAGGTGTTAGCTAAACAACATTCAATCTCCTCTAGGCAAATTCGATACTGGACTCAAGTCTTTGCTATCCATGGTAGCCGTTCATTTCTACCCGCAACGCAAGCTGCTACAGCTCAATCTAAGCTGGCCGCATTGAAATTAATGTGGACGAATAGCTGGTCTGCAACGCACACTAGCGCAGTGTTAAATCTCTCTTCCCCTGGTATCTTCACCACTTGGCTCAAACGCTACAATGAGCAAGGTTTACAGGGGCTTGAACCGCAGCCTAAAGGTAGACCTCCAATGAAACAGCAACCTCAGACGACAACTAAACCAGATAGTGAACTGACAGTCGAAGAACTGCGAGAAGAGCTGGCTTATTTACGTGCGGAGAATGCTGTTCTAAAAAAGCTGGAGGAGTTGGAGCAAGAGAAAAACCGTCGAATGAAGAAAAAACGGTAATCGCTCTGACTCTAAGAGGTAAATACCCTCTTAAATACTTGCTGCGAGCCCTGAGCCTAGCAAAAAGCGTATTTTATTATCAGGCCAAAGTTAGTCAACTTCGTGATGGTTATGAATGTGAAAAGCGGTTAGTACAGTCTATTTACCGTGAGCACAAAGGACGCTACGGGTATCGTCGAATTCACTTAGAACTGAGAAACCGAGGGATCATGCTAAATCACAAGACAGTGCAAAAGCTTATGATGCAGTTAGGCTTGAAGTCAACGGTAAGGCCCAAGAAGTACCGGTCTTACCGTGACCAGGCCGGGGAAGCGGCACCGAATGTACTTGAAAGAGGGTTTGAGGCGAGTAAGCCTGATGAGAAATGGGTAACAGATGTTACTGAGTTTAAAGTCAAAGGGCAGAAGGTATACCTGTCTCCTGTGATTGACCTATTTACACGAGAAGTGGTGGCTTATCAACTTGGTCAACACGCCGATTTACGACTCGTTACCGGTATGCTAGAAGAGGCTATCTCAAAGCTAAACCTGAAGTCGAAGCCCATAATACACAGTGACCAAGGTTGGCAGTATCGACACCGAGCCTATCAAAAACAGCTCAACGATAATGGGCTAACACAAAGTATGTCGAGAAAAGGAAATTGCTTAGACAACGCGGTTGCAGAAAACTTCTTCGCATTACTAAAAACAGAGATGTACCATAATCAACATTTTGAAGATGCTGATGATTTGATGGAACAAATCAAAAAGTATATCGAGTACTACAATACCAAACGTATTAAAGTGAAACTAAAAGGCCTGACTCCGATAGAGTATCGAAATCAGGCCTTGAAAGCCGCTTAACAGAAATGTCCAACTTTACGGGGTCACTTCATTCGACCAGGCTTTTTGCTATCTGACATTCTGATTTGTAAAGAGTGCATTTACAGCTGCGGCTGAGGATCCAATAACGACTTCACTGCGTGTTTTAACCAAGTCCCCGCAGGCCCTAAGGTAACACCTTTTGCTGTCACCACTTCAACCGGGATAGACCAGTCTTTATGGTCAAAGGATACCGGTAAAATATGTAACCTCCCCGCTTCTACTTTGTCTGCCACCAAATGACGAGGTAAATAGCCCCAGCCTAACCCCTGTTCAATCATATTGATCATGCTGAATTGGTTATTCACGCGCCACACGTGCGGCGATACCACAGGAAAATACCGCTCGTTGGCATCTTCTAACCCCCGCGCCAGAATTTGTCGGTATGGGATCAAATCCATTGGCTCGATAATTTCTGACTCAACCAAGGGATGTTGCTGGCTCACCACCGGTACAAAAGCCACATTGCCGATGTAACACACGTCGGCTTCACGAATGGTGTCAAAGTCGCACAGCATCACGCCAATATTGGCCTTGCCTGCCAACACCAAATTTCTGACATCGATGCCTGATGCCGTCAACACATGTAAGGAGGTAGCGCTAAAACGCTGACTGAACGCATCCATGATACGATACAGACTATCAACCTGTAATACGTCATCGACCACGATGTTCAGTTGATTCTCTTCATGCTTGGTCAGTGCTTTCGACGCACATTCGAGCTCTCTCGCTTGCTGCAAAATCGCTTGTGCGAAATTAAACAAGTGTTGCCCTTCTTTCGTTAAAACCGGTTTACGCGTAGAACGATCAAACAACTCAACATTTAAATCGATTTCCAGATTGGCAATCCCTTGGCTAACCGCAGACTGTACCTTACCAATATGACGCGCACAGGCAGAAAACGACCCTAATTGAGCAGAAAGGACAAACATATTGAGCTGTTCTAAATTATACATGCTGAGCCTCTAGCTAACCCATTGATTTTACTTAATACCATTTACCTTTCATCACTAAAAATGATAGTAACTAACTCGATCTAATCATAATTTACGATACATTACACGCATAGATTCACAGCACGTAGATTGCGTGCAATTGAAGTAAATTCCATTGAAACCTTGTACAACCGTTAGCGTGGTAAGTTGTTATGACCGTTAAAGAGCGTATTTTGCATTCTGTTCTGTTCGAAGTTTTTGCATTGATCATCATGATGGTCGGGGCGTCCCTCTTCACAGATAAAAACCCAGCCATGATCGGTGGTATTGGTATTACTCTGTCGTTAATCGCGATGGGTTGGAACTATGTTTACAACCTTGGCTTTGACAAAATCTTCGGGGCAGACCGTCTCTCACGTAAGCTAGGCATGCGTGTCGCACACGGTTTTGGCTTTGAGGCGGGTCTATTATTCGTGACGATTCCGGTACTGATGTGGGCATTGCAGATGGATTTCTGGACGGTATTGATTCTGGATATCGGTATCGTGATTTTCTTCCTGGTGTACTCCATCATCTACAACTGGGGCTACGACCAAGTACGTGCGAAGTACTTCGCACCGAAGATGGCTTAACCCTTTCTCGACGTAAAAACAAAGAAAGCGCCTACAACGGCGCTTTCTTTTTAGCTGTCACATATATTCACTTAAGAATAATTAGCCGAAAATGGGGATCAGGCTAAAAGCTCTTCGACAAACTGTGGCACCAGTACCGACGCCGGGCCATAGCGTTTCTCGGCAAACTCACTTTCGACATTGCTTGGTTCTAAGTTTAATTCAATGGTGTGCGCACCGTGCATGGCGGCTTCATGGACAAAACCCGCCGCAGGATAGACCGCACCGGAAGTACCAATAGAAATGAACAAATCCGCTTCCATCAGGGCATCGTGAATACGATCCATACCTATTGGCATCTCGCCAAACCACACCACATTCGGACGCATCGGCGCCGGCATCTGACAACAATGGCAATGGTCTTCTAAGGAGATGTCCCCACTCCACTCTACCGCTTGTCCAGAATGGCTACACTGGGCTTTCAGCAATTCCCCATGCATATGGATGATATTATTCGTACCAGCAGCTTCATGAAGGTTGTCGATATTCTGCGTCACCACGGTCACTTTACCGTCGAGCTCTTTTTCCAATCGTGCTAACGCTTTATGGGCATCATTGGGGAAGACTGTGCCGCTTTCGAGTTGCTGACGACGTTGGTTATAGAAGTTCTGCACAAGTGCAGGATCACGGTAGTAGCCCTCCGGCGTGGCCACATCTTCAATACGGTGCTTTTCCCACAAACCGTCCTGTGCACGGAAGGTTTGGATGCCTGATTCAGCGGAAATACCCGCGCCAGTAAGAATAACGATGTTGCGGTATGGAAAAAGCATGCGCGTGTCCTTTCTTCTAATAAGCGTCTTTCTTATTTTATACCATTATTTTCATGTGGTTATAACCCACTTTGTTACGACATTAGTCTAATACTCAATGACAAATATAAAATTATGGTGCATTAGAATGCCACCTTACGACTTCTTTGCGTCTGTTGTTTATATTCACCACACATTTTGATTAACTACACACTTTAATAATTATAGTGCGCCAGCACGGCTGGTTTGCGGTGTAATCGTGTCATTCCTCGCGTCTTCCCTCCTCTGTGACTATCTACGCTCACATAAAAAAACAGCAGCCACATGGGCTGCTGTTTCAGATGATTTTGGCTTATGCCTTACGCATTATTCTGCGAAGTACTGCCTTTCTTCTCAGCTTCTTGCGCTGCATCATAACCTGGCTGGTTCTCAGGAAGATCTTTCACTTCGTTGTACCATAGGTCGTGGTGCTCTTTCGCCCAAGTCTCGTCAACTTCACCGGTGATCATACCATCCAGTGCCGCTTCCATACCGAACAGACCGATGTAGATGTGGAAGATGAAACCACAAATCAGGATCAGTGCAGAGAACATGTGCAGCAGGTTAGACAGTTCCATATGACGACGCGTTTGGCCGAAGATTGGGAAGTCTAAGATGAAGCCACTGATAGTGATGAAGATACCGAAGAAGATCAACAACCAGAAGATCGCCTTCTCACCACCGTTTGAGAAACCTGCTGACGGGTGTGTACCCTTATGCTTACCTACCATGCCGCCCATTTTCATGAACCACTTGATATCAACCATATTGAACAGGCTCTTACGCCACCACTTCACCAACACTGCCAGAAGCAGAATGCCGAAGATTGGGCCAATGTAGTTGTGGTACTGCTTCGCCGCATAGATGATCCATCCCCACACTTCTGTAGGCACTACTGGCTTGATAAAGTGTTTACCGTAAACGAGGGTCAAACCACTGAATGCCAGAGTAAGGAAAGTGAACGCCATGCTCCAGTGCAATGCTCGGTCGAAACGAGACCAACGCTTGATCTTACGGCCTGTTTTTGGCTTGCTCAATTTCAGCGGGCCAACAACCACGTAGGCCAATGCCACCATCGCAAGGCTACCGAAGATCGCCAATGCCCCCAGTGGAGACATCCACTTCTCTTTCAAGATGTACCACGTCTGGCCTGGCACACTGATCAACACACCGTGTTCTGGTGATTTTGATGTGGTGTAACCAGACTGACCATCTTTGACTTCACGCCAATAGTCAGCACCCGCAAAACCTGCCATTTCAGATTTCACGACAGACTCACCCAAGCGTTCATTGTCTGTGTTTGCGGCATTTTCACTGGCAAACGCTGACACAGATACCGTCAGCATGAATGCCGTTACCAACATCGCAAACCATTGTTGAATTCGCTTAGTCATAAAACTCCCGACTGTTTTCAACAGTATTTCTCAATCTACAATTCAGCCCGAGGCTCCTGCCACGGGCTGAATACATCAATGCAAACATTCATTCTTCACATTGATGCTGGTTATGGCAATTACGCCTTGTCGCCTTTGGTTGCGTCGTAAGCCAGGTCGTCATTGGTTGCCCAACCTGCTTCTTTCGCACCACGTGCTACCACACGCTTACGGAAGATGTCAGAGATCTTCTCTGCATCACCCGCCAATAGTGACTTGGTAGAACACATAGACGCACACATAGGTAGCTTGCCTTCAGCAATACGGTTTGCGCCGTACAGCTTACGTTCTTTCTCTGAACCCGGTTCAGTGTTCGGACCGCCAGAACAGAACGTACATTTGTCCATCTTGCCACGCTCAGCAAACGCCGTTTGTTTAGGGAACTGAGGCGCACCGAACGGACAAGCGAATAGGCAGTAACCACAACCGATACATAGATCTTTGTCATGCTGAACAATGCCATCTTCTGTTTGGCTGAAACAATCTGCCGGACAAACGGCCATACAAGGCGCGTCGCTACAGTGCATACAAGCTACAGAGATAGAGTTTTCGTTTGGTAGACCGTCGTTTAGGGTTACCACGCGACGACGCTGAATGCCCCACTCTAGGGCTTCGTCGTTGGCGTTTTTACAAGCTGTCACACAACCATTGCATTCAATACAACGCTTAGAGTCACAAAGAAATTTCATACGTGCCATTACAATGACTCCTTACGCTTTAGTGATCTTACATAGGGTTACTTTGGTTTCCTGCATTTGTGTCACAGGGTCGTAACCATATGTGGTTGCTGTGTTCGCAGCTTCGCCAGAAACGAACGGCGCACAACCTTCTGGGTAACGGTCACGAAGGTTTTCACCCTCGAAGTAACCACCGAAGTGGAATGGAATAAATGCCAGACCAACCTGAACACGTGGGGTTACCATCGCCTTCACTTTAATGCGGCCTTTCTCTGCACCTTCTACCCAAACCATATCACCATCGCGGATGCCCAAATCGTTAGCATCTTTCAGGTTGATCTCAACAAACATTTCTTGCTGAAGTTCAGCCAACCATGGGTTTGAACGGGTTTCGTCACCACCACCTTCGTACTCAACCAGACGACCAGAGGTCAGGATGATTGGGTATTCGCCAGACATGTCTTTGTCCTGAATAGACTTGTACAGTGTTGGCAGACGGAACATCGCTTCGCTGTCGTTCCACGTCTGGTATTCAGGCAGTAGATCACGACGAGGCGTGTATAGCGGCTCACGGTGTAGTGGTACGGCATCCGGGAATGTCCATACAACAGTACGTGCTTTCGCGTTACCAAATGGAATACAGCCGTGCTTAATTGCTACGCGCTGGATACCACCTGAAAGGTCAGTTTTCCAGTTCTTACCTTCTGCAGCCACTTTCTCTTCTGCAGTCAGCTCGTCCCACCAACCCAGTTGCTTCAGCATCTTGTCAGTGAATTCTGGGTAACCGTCTTCCAGTTCACAGCCTAGTGAGTAGCTGTCGTCAGCCAGTAGGCTTTCACCGTTACGTTCAACACCGAAACGTGCACGGAAGTTACCGCCACCCTGTGCAACCGTCTTAGACGTATCGTAAAGGATGTGAGTACCAGGGTGCTTCATCTCTGGCGTGCCCCAACATGGCCAAGGCAGACCGTAGGTTTCACCGTTCGCAGGACCACCTACCGCTTCAAGCGATGTGTTGTCAAACGTGTGCCAGTTCTTCTGGTGTGCTTTCAGACGCTCAGGGCTCTGACCGGTGTAACCGATTGTCCACATACCCTTGTTGTATTCACGGGTGATGTCTTCGATCACTGGGCGATTGTTTTCAATCTTAATGTGCTTGAACAGCTGATCAGAGATACCTAGCTTCTGAGAAAGCAGGTACATGATTTCGTGGTCAGGCTTAGATTCAAATAGCGGCTCGATAACCTGATCACGCCACTGAATTGAACGGTTTGTTGCTGTTACAGAACCGGTTGTTTCAAACTGTGTCGTTGCTGGAAGCAGGTACACGTTGTCTGTACGGCCGTTCATTACCGCTGCCACACCTGGGTATGGGTCAACGATAACCATCATGTCCAGTTTGCCCATTGCTTTGCGCATTTCTGGACCACGAGTCTGGGAGTTCACTGCGTGACCCCAGTAGAACATGGCACGGATGTTGTCGTTCTGTTCGATGTTCGCTTTGTTTTCCAACACGCCATCGATCCAACGGGATACAGGAATACCCGCGTTGTACATTGGTTTCTTACCGTGGTATTCGTTCTGATCGAAACGGCCTTGTAGCCATTCGTAATCAACATCCCACACTTTAGACCAGTGTTTCCACGCACCTTCAGACAGGCCGTAGTAACCAGGCAGGTTGTCAGACAGTACGCCGAAGTCCGTCGCACCCTGTACGTTATCGTGACCACGGAAGATGTTCGCACCGCCGCCAGATTTACCCATGTTGCCTAGTGCAAGCTCAAGGATACAGTACGCACGTGTGTTGTTGTTACCAGTAGTATGCTGAGTACCACCCATACACCAAACCACACAGCCAGGACGGTTTTCAGATAGCATTTTCGCTGTCTGGTAAACGTCAGCTTCTTTCACGCCAGTTACGCGCTCAACTTCTGCTGGGTTCCATTTCGCCACTTCTGCGCGAACGTCATCCATACCCCAAACACGCTGGCGGATGAATTCTTTGTCTTCCCAACCGTTCTGGAAGATGTGGTATAGCACACCCCAGATGAAGGCAACGTCAGAACCCGGACGTAGTGATACGTAGTGGTCAGATTTCGCTGCTGTACGAGTACGACGTGGGTCAACCACCACGATCTTACAGTTGTTACGCTCTTTCGCGATCAGGATGTGCTGCATCGCAACTGGGTGCGCTTCAGCTGGGTTAGAACCGATGAACAGAATCGACTTACAGTTGTGCATGTCGTTCAGGGAGTTGGTCATCGCACCGTAACCCCACGTGTTCGCAACACCTGCAACCGTGGTTGAGTGACAGATACGCGCCTGGTGGTCAACGTTGTTCGTACCCCATAGCGATACCATTTTACGGAACAAGTAAGCCTGTTCGTTGTTGTGCTTCGCAGAACCCAGGAAGTAAACTGAGTCAGGGCCTGACTCTTCGCGGATTTTCAGTACCTGCTGACTTACTTCAGTCAGCGCCTGATCCCAGCTTAGTTTCTTCCACTTGCCGTTAACCAGCTTCATTGGGTATTTCACACGACGCTCACCGTGACCGTGTTCACGCAGTGCCGCACCTTTTGCACAGTGTCCACCAGCATTGAAAGGGTGGTCGAAAGCAGGTTCCTGGTGAGTCCAGACACCGTCTTGAACTTCCGCGTAAATACCACAGCCCACTGAACAGTGAGAACAGATAGTACGCTTCACTTCTTTTGGCGCGTCATACACATCCTGAGATGCTGCATGGGCTTTTTTCATCATACCTGGTGCAAACAGACTTGCACCCGCTACACCACCAGCAGCAGCCAGTGATGTGTTACGAATAAAGGAACGACGGGTAATACCTAGCTGGTTTTCGTCCTTGCTCACGTTGTCGGAACGTTTAGTCAGTTTCATTTATAGCTCCGCCTTACAAGGTTTCGTAGTAATCGCGAACGTGTTGCGTTTCACGATAGCCTGTTGTTTTTTCATTTTTCTTCTCTTCTGGCTCGGTCACTTGGGCTTGAACAGCCGTCGCAGTACCTGCCACAACAGCACCAGCTGCCACACTTAGGCCAATGTTTTTCAACAACTGGCGGCGGCTCAGATTGGGTTTATTGTGCTCACTCATAAAAGCGTGCTCCTTTATCGTACTCCTGATTTATCACATGATGATTCATGCGCTCAGGATGTTTTTTTGCTACGTTTTTCATCGCGAATTGCAGCAGACGATTGTCCACCACAACCCTGAGAAACAGTTACGTTGTCACGAAGTAAATAAGAAAAATTCTAGTTCACTTCCATGAAGCGTGTTTTTTCAATGGTCAGGAATTGTAGGGCAACCTCCCCGACCGCACTGTAAAACACGGCACTTTTTGCGGTTTTCATATCCGAACAAAGACGTTCTACCCAAGCGGCAAGATGACGATTGAAGAACGTACGTTGCAGGTGCAGATCCCCGCCTTCCACCAGCATTGCCATCACTTCAAGCAATGCCGAAATATGATCTTCCGGTTCTTTCACGGATTCATCGCGAGCAAAACCCAATTGAGCAAGGTCACGACGAAGGTGTGCCAAAGGCATTTCCATTAAAGAGCCAGTGAGATACCAAGAACCAAATGGAACCAGTTCACCTCGACCGATACCAATAAACAGATCCTGATATTCTTCTTCCAGCGCAATCACAGAGGTTTTCTGTGCCGCCAGTTTTAGAACAGGCCAAGCCGCAGCCATGCCTGTTGTCGCTGAATGGTTCATATCCACATCCAGCTCAGAAAGCCAATCAAGCACCTCTTGTTCAGGGGCGCGACGCAGAAGATGGGCAAGCATGGCGTAAATATCGACGCGCAGTGACATTTCTTCTTGCTGAGTATTCATTAGTTGCTGTTCCATAATGGCTTTCCTACATCTTTAGCTGGCTTTCTGGGTCTTCAACGACATTGGCAAAAATGTCACGAACACGACAGTCTTCACACATAGAGACACGACGTAATGCATCGCCTTGGAAATGTGAGTGACCTTGTAACTTTTCAGTCAGCATTTTAATCATGGATGCAGGCGCAAAAGCCTTTCCACATTCGGTACAACATGCTGCTTCTTCTTCATGCACAGTACGTACATTCTGACGAGCAGTCGCATCCCAAGTCAGGCCCGGTTTTAGGGTAATGACTTTTTCAGGACACGCTTTTT
Organism: Photobacterium aphoticum; assembly: GCF_001029435.1. Taxonomy (GTDB): domain Bacteria; phylum Pseudomonadota; class Gammaproteobacteria; order Enterobacterales; family Vibrionaceae; genus Photobacterium; species Photobacterium aphoticum. The sequence continues at coordinate 209,541 of NZ_LDOV01000022.1, forward strand.
CACACATGCCACATTGCACACAATCTTGTTCAATGAATAGCAGGCCTGGACGATCACCAATGGCATGCAATGCACGGGTTGGACATACGGCAACACAACTCATACACAGTGTGCAATCGTCAGTTTTACAATCCACACCACCGTATGGAGCATTGTCTAACAAAGCAGAATGCGCAGGTTTAACCGGAGCGTCTGTATACAGAGCATCAAGTACGGCAAACAGTTTTTCGCGCTTATTACCTTCCAGACGATCGGCATTTTGAAGGAGTGCAGCATCAAAACCGGTAAAGGTTTCAGCATCAGCAAAGTTAAACAATGCGATACGATCTGCTTCGTAACCCATTTCCGTTAGGAAAGTTTGTGCAATGGTCAATTCATCACGCAGAACACGATCAATCGTTGCTGGAATATAAGCCGTGTTTGTTGCAAGCAGAACTTGATGCGCACCATAAGCCAGTGCACTAAACCATGTATCAATACCGATCGTTGCTAATTCTTCTAGGGCAACAGGAATGACAGAGGTAGGCAGTGTAGGCAGAACCTGAGCCACTTTGGCTTCATCACGATTACCAAAGAAAAGCAGTGTTGGCGCTTCCCCACCCTCTGACAAATAACGGGTCAGTAAACGATGAACAAAATGTTGCGTATTTTCCGGATCAGGCAATGCATAGGTGATTGCTTCTGTCGGACACGCAGTCGCACACGTTCCCACGCCCTGACAAAGGTATGGGTTAATTTCAATAGAGTGACCCGTGCTAGACAATGCGCCTGCAGGACAAGCATCAACACAGCGATCACAACCTTGAATACCACGAGAAGAATGTGCACAAAGATCAGGATTCAGGCGGAAATACTTAGGCTTATCAAAGGTACCCAACATAGCAGGTAGTTCTTCAATTACATCAGCCACTTTCGCTTTACCCGCACCAATGGCGTAATAACCCGGAGCTGGAATTTCTACGGCAATCAGACCTTGCTCAGTCAAATCCACAACCAGATCAAAGCATGAACGTGCAATCGCAACTTTGGCCAGATTCACAGCCATCAATGAGCCTTCAACTTCACAGTTAACATCAAAGGCACCCAGGTAACCGCTTACCGTTACATTGGCCGCAAAGTACAAATTGTCACGGGCTTGGGTATTTTCTGCTTTCTCTGTGGCTAGTAGGGTTACAGAGTTCACATCAGAAAATTGATCAGCCAGTGTGGTAATCGCCTCTTCCGCACCAATAATCACAACGTTACCACGGCTTTCATAAGAAACCGTTGGTGGGATCAGGTTTGACAATTCCACGGTACCTTTAATGGCCGCGTGGCGAGCTTTCCCGTTGTGATCCGCAAATGCGCTGTCAGCGTATGCTTCTAGTGTACTATTTAACATTCTTATTCCTGTTTACTCGTCACCGTTAGTCAGTGCCGATTGAAGCGCATTGTTTTAAACAGACAATTTAAAATAAAACGCTTCACGCTCTTCTATAGAGCAATAACCGATCCAACTTTTCACGGAATAAAATGACCTAAAAGGAGCCAGAATCCGAACGAGACAGTTTGACCACATTCCCAGGGGACATTTTGTCCCATCCAAAAATTTGCAGTGCGCCAAAATGTCCCGACAGTCTTTAAGGGTATTATTCCCTTTTTGTCCCAGTTAGGCGTTCTCTTCAGTTTTTTCGCTTTTTGCGTGACGACTGAGTAACGTACTTATCGTTCTTGATTTCTTTCGTGATACTGGGCACCAAGACACTGATGCCCGTTCTACAGCCTAACTATCCGTTGTTAGGTTTGGCGTAAGCTGTTGGGGTTGAATAACCCTATTAGATGACGCAGTTGTTGCTGCTTATGATGTGGAGTCCATTTTAGCGGACGACACATGCTCATTATCATTGCTGTTTTCAGTGTATTGCTCGGCGTGTTCTTCACGCTCTGATAGCTGACGGTGTGTCGCGTCTTGCTTATCTTCTGCATCCGCCGCCGGAGCCTTATCTGCCAAGGCTTCAGCGTCATCAGCACCTGCATTGGCATTGACATCTTTAGGCTCATCAGCATGGTATTGCTCGAACGAGTCTGGCAATGCAACGTCTGAATCAATTTCGTCCACCAGCGCAGCCGATGGGGATGCTTGAGTGTCAGCACCGGAAACCGTCTGTTCTAATGCGTCTTCAAGATGCTCTGCCGCTTGGTTAACCCAACTACGCAATTGTGCGGTTACCGTGGCATCCAGCGCAGGCACATTCGAGAAGTCTTCCGTATGGTCATCCATATCACTGATGTAATTGAATTCATCAGAATGGAATAGCTTTCTCAATGCTGCTTTCTTCACGGACTTTTCAACGCCCGCTTTCATAAAGTCGGTCACGCCAGATTCAAACGAGACATTCACTACATCATTCAATGTAGGCAGGGCTACCTCTGCGTTTTCATCTTTCTCGGTGCCATTGTTATCACTCTCTACCCCCTCAGCAGTTGAAACGGCTGTTGTTGATGTCGTTGTCGATGTTGCTGGTGACAGTGATTCCGGTGCGGTTTTATCCTTTGTGGTCGTTACCGCGTTCTCAGCGGTTGCTTCCGTTACGGCTGCGTCATGGACAACGTTTGAAACCGCAGCATCTGTTGTAGCGTCTTCATTGACAATGGCAGTATCCGGCGTTTCCGGCGCCGTTTCTTCCCTGGCCTTTAACTTGCGACTTGACCATCGCTGGAAGAAATTAGTTGCCACTCGAACGCCCTTTTTTGTCTTTGTTCTTGTCTTTACAGCGTTTCTTGCGGAACTCTAACAATTCGCCATGACGACCGATGTACGCTTCCATCCACGCTTGAACCTGAATCGGCGTTTTGATGTGCAATACTTGATAATCGCCATCCATGTAGCCGCTTGCCAAGCCTTGCGCCGCAGTGATCAGCAAAGGTGACAATGTTTCATTTTCTTCCACACACACAATAAACAGGTGTGGATCGCGAGAGCTCAGGTTAAAGCGATAGTCGCTACGCTCATGCATATGCAGTTGTAAAGGCAGGCAATAACCGCCTTCTTTCTCTGCTAAGAAGTCCTGTTGGTCTTCATCATAAAGACACACATCCTCAATCGACCAAGAAAGTGTTGTCCAACGCCCTATTTGCTTTTCTTCAGAGACAAGTCGGAAGGCTATCGGCCAAACCGCTTCGTCCTTATGTAATTCTGGCACGCTCACTCCTTACGCTGTAAATGCGTTTTAGGGGAGAAAACCACGATACCCATGAACACGTCATGCCATCGCATTGGCTCTCCGATGGGCATAATAAAGCAAAGAACAGGCCAACTTTAACAACAAATGTGATCTTTATCACTAAGCGTTGTTTTTATCACCAATTTAGTCTCTTGATTGTGCTTTCTCCTCGCAGGTATCTGCTTTGTCTGACTTCACTTTTTCTTCACTGCCTTTTTGAGACAAGGTTGCGCAATAAACACTCCATGAAACCCTATCAATCGCAGATGTGGAACGAAGTTTGCTTAATACACCGAATACGTAAATACGTCGTCGCGCGTTTCGTCGGTTTTACCCCCGATCAGCCAGTAAAGAAAGTTACTAAAGATAATAGTCTGACTGACCCATTTCGCGAGTCTTCAGCCAAGCGTATGACGACACACGACGTATACTTTCTATTTTTACAGCAGGAATCTTTGATGAGCCAATTGCCAAAAATCATTAAGACCCACTCGTCGGTCAAGCAAACCATGACAGTTCAGGTGATGGATGAATATGGCGACTTAATGGAAAAAGAAATTGCCTGCGAGCATCCGTTAACGGTGTATTTAAACTGGGTCGAAGTTGTTACCTTGATGACCTTGGGTGAGCGTCCGTCTGCGTTGGTGCTCGGCTACCTGAAAAACCAGGGCTTTATTGAAGACATTAATGCGATTGAATCACTGATCATTGACTGGGAAACCAATTCCGCTGCGGTGATCACGCGCGAAAATACCGATGGCATTGAGAAGAAGCTGTCTAAGAAGACGGTAACGTCCGGTTGTGGTCAAGGCACCATGTTCGGCAATGTGATGAAAAAGCTGGAAGGCGTTCAACTGCCCCAGCCTACCATTCCTCAGTCAATGTTATACGGCCTTCTAGAATCGCTGACCCATCACAATGAAACCTATAAAGCCGCCGGTGCCGTGCACGGGTGTGCCGTGTGTAAAGACACCAGTATCCTGTCGTTTGTGGAAGATGTGGGCCGTCATAATGCCGTTGATACCCTTGCCGGCGAGATGTGGCTACAAGGTGAAACAGGCGCTGATAAGATTTTCTATACCACTGGTCGCCTGACTTCAGAGATGGTGATTAAAGTGGCGCAAATGGGGATCCCTGTGTTGCTGTCTCGTTCCGGTGCTACGCAGATGGGTTACGAGTTAGCGAAGAAACTGGGTATTACCATGATTGCGCGCGCGAAAGGCCATCGTTTCCAGATCTATAACGGTAGCGAGAATCTGATCCTTGATGTGAAAGGTGACGCCGCCGCAGACAAGCAAATAAACGCAGCAACCGATGCGCATCAAGATGCCAAGAAACGAGGTGATGCGTAATGGAATCCGCTTTTCCTGAATTCATGAATGCCAAGCAAGTGGCTGAGTATCTCGATCTGAACGAGAAGAAAGTCTATGCCCTTGCCAATGATGGCTTGTTGCCTGCAACCAAAGTAACGGGTAAATGGTTATTCCCTAAATCCATGCTCGACAAATGGCTTCTCGATTCTTGCCATAATGGCGCCTTGAATGATCGCTTATTGATAGCCGGCTCAGACGATCCGCTTCTACAAATGGTGGTGGGTGATATGGCCAACAAGCTGGGCAGTACCGCGCTCGTGGGGTATACCTCTACCGGTACGCGCCAAGGCTTGTCGATGTTAAGCAAAGGCCATGTGGACATGTGTGCCATTCATTGGGGCCATGCTGAGGAAGCCCTGCTACGTCACCCTGCGCTCTTGCAGCAATATGCCGGGCACAAGAACTGGGTGTTGATCCACGCCTTTGAGCGTAAGCAAGGTTTGGTGGTCTCTCAAGAGATTGCGGAGTGTGTGAATAACCGCTCGTTGATGCCACAAGAATTGTTGTCTGCCCGTTGGCGTTGGGCGCTACGTCAGGAAGGGGCCGGTAGTATGCGTGCGTTAGGCGAATGGCTACATAACCATGCTTATACCGTGGATATGTTGACCTCTGTCGGCGTGTGTCACAGTGAGCGAGAACTGGCGTCTGCTATTGCTCGTGGTGAAGCGGATGTCGGGTGTGCCAGCCAAAGTACTGCCGGTGAATTGGGGCTGGGCTTTATTCCCCTGTGTACCGAAGCCTTTGAGTTGGTGATCCCGAAGAACATCTATTTCCGCGCCCTGCCGCAGCAGTTACTGCAAGCCCTGTCAGATACCGATGTACAAGGCAAAGGTGACAAGCTGGGTGGCTATCAGTTTGAGCGTACCGGCATTCAAGTGTGGAGCGCTAAGTAAGCCCGTTAGCGGGCCATTGCTAATGTAGCCTTAATAAAAAAGGGAACTATCAGACCGTGTTTAAACGGTTAGGTGTTCCCTTTTTTGTATCAGTCTCTTTACCTATGTCTGTCGATACACATAACTCATCCCCTGACATAGAACTTAAACAGACTTAAAAACAGCGCGGATTGAGTGGTAACACTCCCCTCTATCCGGCTTAATGATAAAACCTATGTTTGATAGTAAGTTTGATAGCAATATTGAAAGATGGTGAAATACCTGCCGCCAAAGAAAGCCATCTAAATGAAAAAGCAAAAACAAAAGCACTCAAGTTTGCAGTCATTCTTGTTAGATTTATTTACTGCGATCTAAATGGTTTTACTACTCCAACATCTGCAAACGGGTTCGCTCGCCTTTCGGTAACTTACTGACCACCAGCGTGTAAGACTGTTTGGCTAAATCACAAATCATACTGGCATTCACATCCTGCTCTAGCGACACCGTGATCCAATGTTGCTTGTTCATGTGGTATCCCGGAATGATCCCTGTAAATTGCTCACACAGGAATATGTTATCGACAGGAGTGCCTTTCAGCGTGATACGCCATTCCCCATTGTAATGCGCGACTAAAGCAAACATTTTGCCGGAGACTTTAAACACTTCCGCTTCTGGCCCAAACGGAAAAGAACTGTCGGCCTCCGGTAATTGCGCCAAGTAATCAATCAATGCAGTGCGTTGCATGTGGGATACTCCCGTTTTATACACAAAGGTCATGAGCTTCTATTGATAGCCCTAAAATTAACGATGAATACAACTAGCGAGCGTGTGGGAATCACGTTACGCTTAAAACGTTCATCTTGCAGTTTACCCGAAACAGGAGCCATTTTGATTCGTCCTCTTCGCACTTTTGTTTTCCTGCTAGTCAGTGCCACCAGCATGGTCGCCTACGCCAGCCCTAGCCAACCGTTATCCAGCAAAAACATTGAAACCGCTTCTGTCAGTGCCTACGTCAGTGAATTGAAATCCGGCAATGTGGTGTACAAGAAAAATGCCGATGTGGTGATGCCCATCGCTTCGCTCACCAAAGTCATGACCGCGCTTGTCGTGTTAGATGCCAAACAACCGTTAAAAGAAGCCCTGACGTTTGATGCGAATGACAAAAAGCGCATTTACAACAACTACACCCGTATTCGTATGCAATCGCAGTTAACACGCGGAGAAGCCTTACGTATCGCGTTAATGTCATCAGAAAACCTGGCTTCTGCCGCACTCGCCGATAACTACCCTGGCGGTCACAGCGCGTTTGTCAAAGCGATGAATAAGAAAGCCAAAGCCTTGGGCATGACGCATACCCGCTTTGTCGACAGTTCAGGATTGAGCCCAGAGAACGTCTCGACCGCTGCCGATGTACACAAGATGATCATGGCTGCCAGCAAGTACCCTGAAATCAAAAAGTACAGTACGACCGTGGTGCATACCGCGTACTTCAAAAAACCACGTTATAAACTGGCGTACACCAATACCAATGCCTTGGTGCGAGGGAACAAATGGGACATTACGTTAAGTAAAACGGGCTATTTGGATGTCGCTGGCCATTGCCTGGCGATGATTGCCAATATCGATAAACAAGATTATGTGATGGTAACGCTGGATGCTTACGGCAAACGAACACCGCTAGGCGATGCTAGCCGCATTAAGAAGTGGCTTACAACCGGTGACAGCGGCGATATTTCTGATTCTGCCGAACATTATCAGCGCACAAAGTTAAAAGCCTTAACGCCATAAACTCAGCGCAATAAACCCAGATCAACAAACCCCGAGCAATAAGCTCAGATCAAAAGCGCCGACATCACATCGGCGCTTTTCTTTTACTACCTTCTCTTTTTCACAATCACTGACAAGGCTGCTCACTTTCTTGCTTTTGAATGCGAGACAAAATGCGACTTTGATGCACGGCGTATTTTTCCAAAGCCGATAACCCGCCATCCAGCACAAACAAAGAGGCTTTCAAATTCTCAGGTACACCGTCTTTTCTTGCCTGCAAAATCTTCACCAATCGACTATCCATCAACAAATAGCGATCCATATTGAAGGTGTAATCCGCCTGTGAAAACAGCGCCGCGAGTTGTTTCTCGGTATAGATATATCCCCAGCTACCCAGTTCTGATTCAACCACAAACTGTGCCGGCAAAATGGTTGGAATGGAATATGTGCTTTGCGCATGTTCATGTTCCTGAGTACGATCCCGATGCGTTTCCTGCCAAGCCGGTACCCCGCCAAGAAAGATTTTCACCGGGAAACGCAGCCGCTCATTAAGCTGAGCCACTTCAATCTCTAAGTCGTGATAGTTGATGCCGTTACCCAGCAGCAAAATCGGCTTATCGTGCAAATAGCTTTTATGTTTGAGTGACCGGAGTGCCATTTTGAACGTTTGAGGCAAAATGGTGCTGCCTTGGCTCACATCCACCACATACCAGTTCGCAATGGGTTCTGGCACCGTCATGGCATACAAATCAACATTACGTTCGGTATTACTGGAAACTGGCAGCACGAAGTCCAACAGCACATCAAAAGGCGCTACCTGAGTACTGCGTTCAACATTATTGCTTTCTGCTTTAATGCACGATTGATGCGTTTTTTGCTGTAATGGTTGCACCTGTGTTTGCGCCTGCAACGGCAGACTCACCGCCATCAGACTGGTTAACAGCACGCTAGCTTGAATACACGCGGTACGTATACACGCCGTACGCCCACTAACAATACGAGAATTCATCATGCGACGAGTGAAAACGTTCATGGCTTACTCCACCTTCGTCAGACGAATCGCATCTGCCACGACCAGACCCCAGAAGTAGTCATTTTCAATACTGACTTTCAGCGGCCCCGGTTGTAACGTCAATTCGCCAAGATGACGCCATTTCCCGCCATTGTGCTTTTGCGAAACGGTCTTACTGTCCAATTCAGACTGCGCATTTGACAAGGTGTAGGTCACCGAACCACTGCGATCGTCGTCTGCCGTCCACATCGCTTCCACTCGATACGTGCCTGCCTCGGCAATTTGGGTTTGCCAATACGCATCGCCCCAACGGGAATAGGCATAATCCGCTTTTTCAAAACCGCTTATCTGCTTACTCTTCGTCCATGAACCCGATGGATGGAATGCCTCTGAAGCGTTATCCAGAATGATGGCTGACGCATCACGCTTCACAAACTTCACCGCATCAGCCACGACACAACCATTGGCATCCTGATTATTGACACTGACCGTTGCCATACCCGCATCAAAATGGAACACCCCAAGCGATTGCCACTCGCCGCCGTTTTCACGTTGGTTCTTCAGTAGAGAGGTGAGTAATGAGGCATTCGCTTGGCCTGAATATCCTTGTGACGCCTGATGATGAACCGTATAACGCGCATTTGACGCGCGAGTTTGATGCGCCGACCAATTGGTGAAGACCTCGTACAAGCCTTCATGGTGCAATTCCACATCCCATGCCGCGTGCCCGTCAATCCCCGGACACATCACGCTATAGTCATCCCCTTGGTAGCCGGCATATTGCTGACTGACATCCACCGCCCCTGACGCCGTAAAGTCAATGGAATGGTTATCCACTTCCAGCGCCGTGCGGGATGCCCCTGCGACTTTTTGTACCTTGATGGCATCTATCGCGGCTCGTGCGGGGCGTTCGAGTTGCGCGTTAATCTCATAGTGTCCTGCTTTAAGCCAATATTTACCCAGTGATGCCCAGCGGGCGCCACTTTCAGTCTCAACACGGCGAGGTACTGACGGCAGAGCCTGATCAACATATTGGGAAGACATACGGAAGCTCAGCGCATCATTAGCAAAACCGGGCAAGTCATGGAACGCCAAGGCATACCAGCCATCTTCTCGAATCGATAAACGCCACGCACTTTGCAGCACATTGGCGGCATCAGGATTGTCCATAACATGATAGCCGTGCCCGATATACCCACTGGCGCGCTCTTCTGAATACGCCAATTTATCTAACGAGGCCAAAGCAGACGCATCATCCACCAGCAAATACGCCGGTTCATTCACTTTGATGGTCGCAGGCGATTGCACCACAACACTGTTTACATCATCACGAATAATCGCCGTGACTTTATACATACCCGGATTCAACGAATGGGTATCCCATTGGTAACGGCTTTCCACGTCATCTTCATTTAAAGCCGACACCATTAATTGATTCGGGGAATCCAGCGGTAGCATACGGGCCTTATCGGCCAAAATGTGCTGACCCAGTGCGTAATTCACCGGTAAATCCGTATTCAATTGCAGTGTGAATTCACCTTCCGCCAGACTGAAGACGCCCAGAGAAACCCAACCTTCCGTCGGTTGCACCGTCACAGTTGTCGCAACCTTGTCTTTATCCGTGACAGTGTAACTCACCGTTTGCGGATAATCATAATCGGCCGTTGGCCAGAAAGCTTGTAGCTCATAGTAGCCTGCCATCGATGCCGCCATGCGCCATTTCGCCTGTGCACTTTCCGATTGGGGTTTGGCGCTTTGAGTGATTTGAGGATCTTGAGCCTTAGCCGCATTCGCCCCGGCACTCATCTTCGTATCGGTATCACCCGTTGGTAGCAAGACATAATACGCACCTTGATCACCGGCATTCACTTCAACCCAACCGGCTCCGGTGAGACTGAAATCATTGCCTTTCGTCTGGGTTTCCAGCGCATCATCTAAATGGGTGTAATACAAATCCACCGAAGCGCTGCTGTCTGGGTCTTCATCCACCCAAGCCAAAGTGAGAGGCTCTCCCATATTCACTTCAAGATCTGTTTGTGGTTTCAACCAACGCAGTGTCGGCACGGCATCGGCCAGTTGATCATCCACATAGAAACGGGTTTTATCGGTCCAAGGACTGTAGCGTCCGTCCTCATCCACCGAACGGACTCGCCAGTGATACCAGGTCCGATCCGTCAATGTCCGATTTACCTGAAATGCAGGTGATGGTGACACCGCCGTTGTGATTAAACTTGCCCCTAAGCCTTCGGCATACACTTCAAATTCATAGCGGATGTTTTCTGATAGCGAGGCATCATGCAATTCCAACACAGGTGCGGTACTGGCAACCCATGCGCCCTGTCCCGGATTCTTCACAACAGGCTTGCGCAGTGGTAATTGCCCTTGTTGGACGGTAAATTGCCCGTTAAGCACATCGCTGTACGCATCATTGTCATCAACCGCTTTCACACGCCAGAAATAGGTTTGCCCCGCTTGCAGTTGATCGACAGACCAAACCACGTCGCCTTCCTCTTGCGGCCAAATCAACTGCCCACGTTTGGTGGCCGAGTTAAAGGTCGGTACCGTATCCAGCTCAAAAGCATAGCCGACACTATGCCCATCGCGATCGTCTGATTGAGAGACAACAATATCGAGATAATCTTGTGTGATCACTTGCCCCTGATGCGGAGCGATCAAATCCGGTGTTGCCGGACGCGCATTGGCCGTTAATACCGTAAATTGCGACACACTGGAGCGCGATTGTGCACCGTCCGGATCCGTTGCGGTAACCTGCCAATAATACTGTGCGCCTTCCAATAAGGATTCGGTGGATTGCCATTGGGTTTGCCCATTATGTTGACCCACAATTGCACTGGATTGCGCCACCAATTTCGTCAATCCTTCATCGCTATACAGCGCAAAGGTATAGGTTAGCTCTCTACCTTCCGGATCTTCAGCATTTACCACACTGAGCAGCGGCATAAAGGTATCCACACTGGTGGTATCCAGCGGTGAATTTAATTGCGGTACAGTGGGCGCTTCATTGACTTGGTTCAGATAAAACGCGCCATAGTTCCAAGGGCTGTACACATCACCATTGTAGGCACGCACACGCCAGTAATAATGTTGATTTTCACCCCATGCACCTGTTGGTTGCCAACGCGTCTGGCTATCGCCTTCTTCTACCGGGCCAGACGCCACAAACGGCTGTGTCATCCCTTCATCGGTAAAGACTTCAAAGAAATACGAGATCGCTTTACTGCCGGCATACGCCGCATTATTCACCGTAAGCGCCACTTTCGGATCTGTCACGACATCGGTCATCGGCGCCACAATAGCCGGTGTGTGCGGGCCATTATCGAGCGTTGGATTGCTGCCTTTTTCAAATTCTTCAAAATCAGGAATGCCGTCATCGTCATAATCCCCAATGCCATCGCGGGCCAGGGTCATGAAGTGTTTGCGCTCCCAGTCATCGTCCATGCCGTCGCCGTCAATGTCATAACTTGGGTTCACCGCCAACAACACGCGCTGATTGGTATAACGTTCCCCGTCACTGGCGGACACAATCACCGGATAGTTACCCACCTGCCCGATTTGAACCGACCAGGTAAAACGCGCTTTGCCATTGGCGATCTCAACCAGTTTTGCGCCTTCCGGCATCGGTGAAACAGTCACGCTCAGAGGATCGTTATTGACATCTTCAGCATCAATATAAAAATCGATGATACCGCCTTCATGACCAATCATATCGGGGATATAACGCATACGTGGCGCAGCGGGTTGTTCTACCTGCTCGATAAAATCAAAAACATATTCGCCCGTACTTTGCACATCAAACAGGTGCAAGTAATGCGACCACATCATGGTGGTTTCATCAAAATGTTGAGTAAGCCAGACGTTTTGCGGATTCACTAAACGCCCGTCACTGCGCAACACCTGTGCAATGGCTTTTTTTCCTTTAAAGGGATCTGCAATACGTACATACGTAGGTTCTGACGTCGCAGGAAAGAGCAGTTGATGACTGAAAAGGCGCGCTTGTGCCGCCGTCGCACTTTCTGCTGCTTTTTCTTTCGCTAATTGCGCTGCCGCGACTAACTCGGCGGGTGGCATGGCCATCGGAGAAGCCGAATCGAGCAAAATATTGGGATCATCGGCGTCTTGCTGATCCAGTGCATCCGCAGGTTCATTGGCCAAATGTGAACCACTGACCGACGATGAAGCACGGGATGATAAAAGAGGTGATGATAACGCTTCAAAACGAGCTTGCGCCGAATGATCGGTCACTGTCATATCTTCGCCATGAGAGGTAAACAGCGTTAACGCATCACCCTTATAAGCCAAAAAGTCGGTGATGCTATCCTGATTTGGCGCCTCTACCCTCACCGCTTTCAACAACGGATGGGTTTGAACGGCACTGACCAAACTCGACAGCGGTTGGCCTTGTTTGTCACGATGCGTAAAGCGGGCATCAAACCCGGCCAAACGCGCGCTGCGGGCGGTTTCCATTTGCCAGCGTCCCGTCACGCTCGCTTGTGCAGGCAGATCCCCCAGCGCCAACGTTAACGAACGACTCGCCGCACTGTCATCCACATAACTTTCCGTGATGGTGTAATCCACCGGTTGGCCACGGGCATCTTCAATGATTTCTGTCGCCGCACTGGCAATACTGACCCCCTGCGCGTCACCATGCCCTCGGTTTGTCACCCGCACCCCAACCGTAAACGGCTCCACGGCTTCAATACCCACGGTGCGGGGATCATCCCCGTGCACTTCGCGCGGTAAGAAATAGTCCAAACTCAACATCGGGATGGGCTGTACCCGTAAGGTATCCGGAGACACCGGGATTTCCTCACGCTGATCATCCAAGGTGTATGACAGCGATGCACCGGCATAATAAAGATTCCCGGTCGGTGTTTGCCCGCCACTGCCTAACGCCGGCACAATAAACCAACGCGCAGTCGCTTGCTGAGAGGGCGGCAAGGTTCCATCGCCCTCAGTGTTTTTGATACCATCTAAATGCGCTTCATGAATGATAAATGCCGCACGAGGGTGTGCCGGATCGGTCGACGCAATCACCGGATTCCCTTTTTCATCAATGAAATTCAACGTTATGTGAATGTCAGTCAATGCTTGGTGATCCAAGGCGTTATTCATGGTCATTACCGCTTCAAACCCTTGCCTTTCCAGCACGTGGGTTTGATTGATATCCAACGCTACCACGGCGGATAATGACGTTTCTGTCGCGTGCACCGATGTACCGGCACACAGCAAAAGACTCACGGCCAACTTTTTACATTGTGACAATTGTGATTCCACGAATAACATCCTTTGTTAAACCGCACAGTGTGGTTATGGGCAAGATGGCCAAACCGTGCGCTTTGTCCTTTTTCTTCACGCGTTCTCAGTCGTTGCGATGACTATTTCAAGCTATCCAATGGCATCTGTGCCTTGCTCGCCATACGATCCAATTGCTGGACGGTTGATGGTGTCATAGCCTGTAAAACAGGTGTGTATAACTGACTATTATCTAACGCAATTCTATCGATTAACTGCTTGTCTTTACCGACAAAAAATGTGTGAGTGTTGGGGATCTCTAAACTATAGCGGGTCGAATGTGTCAATTTGCGAGTCACATCGAGCACTGCGGTGGTGCCAGACGGTGATATACGCAATGCATCCCCCGCCTTCACATCCGTCGCTTTCACCCAACCTTGCTCAGACAGATAAAAAGTCTGCTCAGGGGCAACGGTGAATGATTTCCCATCCACCAGCTTCACCACGGTCCATTCATTACGCTGCGGCTGCGTTTTAATCTTTGCCACAGGCTGATAACTTTCATGGCCGGTCCATTTATCCAGTGACAACACATGATCGCCCGGCGATAACTCCGCAATCGGCGTGAGCCCTTCGGCGGTATGGACTAATGCATTCGCGTCGACATAACGCGCATCAATGAAACGCTTCATATCCCGGTCCTTATCCCAGCCCTGCACGCCAAAACCTTGTTTATCCAAATCCCGTGCGGTGCGAGTGGCTCCCATCTCGGTATACAGATTATCAGTGGCGGTCAGTGGATGACGGCTGGGTGTCAGATAGCGTCCCATTTCTGGATCGTAATAACGGGCTTGGCTGTAATACAGGTGGGTTTCACGGTCATAGTATCGACCAGCCCGATGAATAGGATTATCGAGCGAAAATGGCGACGATTCCTCTCGCATGGACGTTCGCCAAGCTTTGTCGGGCATCGATGCCGACCAAACAATTTGGCCAGTGCGATCAGTTAAGACAGCTGGTTGCCCCTGCGGATCGGCATGGTAGTAGTAATAAGCACCATCTGCCGTATGCATGAACAATGGTATGTCACCTGCTTCGGCATCCGGTCGATAACCATAGCTGCGTAACATATTACCTTGCTGATCGTATTCAGCCAGCAAGCCCATAGCACCGTACAAATAATACGTGGTTATGCCATCAACGGTTTTGCTGACACGACGGTCTAACGGATCATAATCAAACGCAATATGGCGGGGCTTGGCTTTCAGAGAAGCTGACAACGACGTTTCAATATCAGTTTCAATAACACGTTGTAAGCGATCTCGCGCATCGTAAATCAATGTACGCTGCGCTTGTTCGACCGTTTGCTCAATCACATTACCCTGAGAGTCATAACGATACTGACGGGCATTTTGACTGACCAATTGCCCGCTGGGCGAAAAGGCCAGCACGTGAGGTGATGCGGTGACCGCCAGTTCTCCAGACGGCTCCTCTGTCATCGTTGTGGTCTTGATTGCAGTTGTGGCCTTGGTTGTAGTTGTGGTCGTGATAGCTGGCGTTGCGGTGGCGCTTGAGTAATACCCCCCTTGCGCCATATTTGCCCCGAGCGTAATCAGTGTTTGTTGATGTGCATTTTTCACCGTCACACTAACGGGTTTGATCACAGCGGTTTTGATTGCAGCAGTGTCGTCCGTCGCCTCGCCATAGTGAGTGTAACGAACCATCCCGCCCGGCAGCATTTCTTCACGCGGTAAGGCGAAATCTCCCCTTGCTGCATCTTCCCCGACATAATCACGCACCGTGATTGACCCCTCACCAGGGATTTTCACCCGAGTCAGGCGATGCTGCGCATCATATTCATAATCAAACACGCGCCCATCCGGCATGGTCAAGCTTTGGAGCAACCCTTCCGGCGTATAAGCATACTGATAACGCTTGGTAAACGGGCCAAAGTCCACCGACTCAGCGGTAATACGGCCCAAGGTGTCACGGGTGAATGTCCCTGCCGTCTTCTTTTTCCCGGATTGACTTTGCCAGCCCATTAACTGCCCGGCATTGTCATATTGATAGGACAACGTGGTAGCCGCCGACAAAGAGGAGGATTGCGGATGGGTGTACCAACGCTCTTGGCGCAGGCGGTTGGCGTCATCGTAAACAAAGTCCAACGCACTTTGATTACTGTCCGTCATGCGGGTGACGTTACCATTGCCGTCATATTGCCATGTCCAGAAGCCCAAGCCTGCACGCTGCTGACGTACCGCTCGCCCCTGCACATCGTATTCAATGTCCGTGATCTGACCATCATGCGCTTCAATGCGGCTCGGCGCACCGAATAACGAGTATTGATAGCGTGTGACTTCACCATCCACGTCACGCTGTCGCACCTGATCAAACGCATCGTATTGAAAATGCGCCGATGCCATTCGCAGGTCTTTTTCCCTTAACAAATCAACGTGGTGACTCTCGGCCGTTAAGGCATCTGCGAGATAAGCAGGATAAACAGGTTGTGGATGAGCATTTTGAGAATAAACATGGCGAAGAGGCAAATCATGGAGATCAGCCGCCTCAGGGTACTCACGATGTGAGTCATCTGGATACACCGTCTTGATCCGTTGATTGTCGGCGTTATAAACAAACTGCGTTTTTTGCTTATTTTTATCGATGATAGCGACAAGATTGCCGACATTATCGTATTGATAAGACGTGACCTGTTTATTGGGATCAGTAGCTTGAACAACGCAACCTAACTTATCGTAGCGATAACGCCACGTTTTACCCCGTCCATCAATGACAATTTGCGGCTGCCCGGTGATCGTAAACGCTTTGTATTCGCGGATCACGGCATCGTTAACGATGTCTTTCACTCGGTTTCCGTGCGTATCGTAGACCCAGTTGTAAGTCACCACCTGATGGGATTCTCGCCCTTGCACCATCATTTGACTCAATAATTGATGGTCATTGTACTGATAATCTACCGTCAGCTGCTCAGGCAACCCGAATGCCTCAACACGTTGTGTCAGCATGCCATCGCCGTCATAGGTCAACGTCGTGACGATGCCATCTTCATTGATGATGCGGGTTGGCTTATTCCACTTCGGATGATACTCCACCCGTAAGCCACGTTGATCAGATTTATTCGTGTGCGCTTGTCTCTCTACATAGAGAGCATCCACATGAGGAGCATCTACATAGGCAGCATCCACGTGAGGAGCACCTACATGGGGATCATCCATATTAGGAGCATGGGACGCAGACACATCAACGCTGCGAACATGGGTGACTGCCCCATCTTTATCAAAATAGGTTTCCGTCTCTCGTCCGGCCGTATCTTTATGGTACTGGTAATAGGCCTGTTGGCGTCGATGGTATGCATAACCATAATGTTCAGTCAGCCCATCGTGATTGGTCACAGATTCGGTGATCATGCGTCGGGGGATCGCCACTGTTTGGCAATCCGTCGTATTAGGGATAGGTGCCGGGGCGATCGCCAGTACTTTCCCCCGTATGTCATGCACGGCGGGAATCACTGGAGAGGAAGATGAATTCGCAGGTTTCGCCTTATCCTGCTGTTCGCCAGCCTCATTGTGACGGTCCTGCTGATGGACTGAAACTGGCCGCGCCACCATGCGCCATTGCTGACCTTTGCTATCACAAATCTGGGCAATTTCACCGCCTACCATACGGTTGGTGAAGGTCCAACTGCGTAATTGCGGGTCGGTAAAACGACGCATCGCAGCGGGTAACGTCTCGTTTTGATCATATTCATAGTGCCATTGCAGCCCGTTGACATCCGTCACCGCCACCAGCAAAGCGTCTTGCCAGGTATAGCGCACCGTCCGCCCGACGCGATCCGTGACGCTGACAAGACGATCTTCGTCATACACCAACGTCAGCACCGTTTGCCCATGTCGATCATTCACTGCGGTCATTTGGCGAGAAGCATTATGGGTAAAGGTCGCCGTCTCCAACGCGCCATGCCCATAGGCAACGATCACGCCATCCATATCGTAACGGATCCAATCACCGTCTCGGTTGCGCCAAACAAACCCACTTTTCGCTTGTTCAATCGTCTCATGCGCGTCGTGACGATACAAACGCCCCGGCGCTTGGTGATCAAGATGATAGGCATCGCCGTTGCGGTACAAAACCGTTTTATCTTCCAACACCGTCTCTTTCGCCGCATCCTTCAGTAACACTGCCGTCGGCAACGTACCAAAAGACACATTGCTCCATTGAGGATTGAAAGACCAACGCCCCTGAGCAAAATCACGTAGCCAGATCACCTCGCCACCCATGACTTTCACGCGCAAATCTTCCGCGCGCTGTTGCATCAACCCTGAATCATAGCCAGGCGCTTGTTCCAGCACGGTGGTCGCTGACGCGTACGTCGGCAGACACTGCGATAACATGGCCAAGATCAGGCCGAGTTTCTTTTTCTTCATCATCCTGCTGATTTATCCTGATCCTGTGAAGTGAGAGTGCCACTACCGTTGTCGTTACCTAAGCTAAAACCATAGCCATACCAGCCAAACGGATTATTGAACGGCGGAACGGGGATCGGTGGTGATGACTCCGGTGATGCCTGATAGTCCGTCTCTTCCATTACACAATGCGTATCGCTTACGGGTTCGATAAAGCAGGCACGCGCTTGTGCCTGACGAGTGGTCGATAACGTTGACGTGTAACGGTATTCCCCCAGCGTACAACGGGCATACGTCGCACACTGTGCATTAGGAGCCGATACGCTGCGCGTTGATTGCGGTGCGAGTTCCGGTGCCTGTTGCGATGATCGTGTTTGTAAACTCACCACACGATACGGAATACGTACCTGTGCTTTCGGGGCCAATGACGCGGGAATAGCAGACGGCAAAAACGAAACAGCGAAATACTCATCTGAAGGGGGTAAGACTAACGCCAATGACTCAGCGGGTAACAAACCGTGATTGGTAAGAGTCAGTTCACCATACACCACATCACCGGCCATCATGGTCGGTAGCGTAATGACACTCGGTGACAGCGTCACGACAGCAGCGGGCACATCGCTTACTATCGTCGCAGCGCTCCCCGAAGCAGAAGCAGAAGCAGAAGCAGATAATGAGGAATGTAACGCATTCATCTCTCCATTCAGCGCTCCATTCACCTCTCCATTCAGTGCAGTCCAATCATGCGAAGCCCATCTTTGTGCAGCCCAACCGTGTGCGGTCCAACCTTGTGCTGAATGCGACTCTGCTGTTTGGTAATTAAGAAAAACCTCAAGGTTTCTGACAATGCTCGGCGCAATCTGAATTTCTCCGGATAGATCATCATGATGAGGCGCTGATACCAAATAGTGGTAGGCACCTTTCTCCATGTCAGGCAAATAGATTTCGCCAGCTTCATCCGTCATGGCGTCATAATGGATGGAAGGAATAGCCTTATGCTGAAAACGCACCAAGGCGCCTGCTTTGCCACGTACGATTTTCCCTTGAGCATCGAGCGAACCGCTGTAAAGGTTATCAACCTTAAACTGCAAGCCCCCTGTGCTTTGTTCTGACACCAAGGCAATGATAGGAATATCGCGTGCAGGAGCATTATTGCTCGTCACCCGTAATTTGTAGTGATACACACGTGGTCGCAGCTGTCCTTGCGGTGACAACGTCACGCTGACACCCACACGTTCTCCCGGTGCAATGTCCCCCAGTGCCGAGGCACCTTTTAGCGTGATCCAACTGGATGCGGGCGAATTATCCTGCGCCAACAACTGCAAATTGACGTTTTGCATGATGGCATGCCCGTGGTTTTCCAAGTGAACGGTTTCACTTACCTGACCGGACATCGTCACACCGGTTTCAATCTGTGCAGGGTGATAAGAAAGTGCCGGATACGCCTCGCCTAAACGGTAGTCAACGATCACCGATGCCAACGGTTGATGACCACTCAGGGAGGATTTCAGCTGTAAGATCACTTCCCCTTGCGCCGCGCTCTGTGTGTTGGCGTGAAATGTTACCGGCAACACGGTTTCTGAATGGCCGGCAATATCGCGCGGGTTGGGTACCGTGAGTGTCACTCCCTCCGGTAAGCCGCCCTCTACATCCCAATACACATCGGGATAATCCAGTTGTTGCGGATTCCGTACCTTCAGCGTTATGTCTGCATTTTCATCACGCGGTGTCACCACATTCACGGCAGACACATCGGTATGCAAGCGGTTAATCGTAAAGCCCCCTTGATCGGGACGGTCGGTACTGGATGGGTGAATCAAAGAAAAACGATACTGGCCACTTTCTTGCTCTGTGGGTTGATACTGGTAACGGAACATGCCATTGAGATCAGACGCTATCGTCACCGTTTTTTCGAAACCCGCCACATCAAGCACCAAATCCAACATGGCATGTGGCACTCGTTGGTGAGTCAGGCTGTCTCTCACTTCCCCTTGTAGCGTGATGGCTTGATCGGAATAAGCTATTGCAGGCGTTACAGTCTGCAAATCGGCGTAGTATGCCGGTCTGACCGTGCTGATCAATTGACGGTGCGACATGCCACGCAGTACGGAAGAGGCATGCTTCGCATCGGATGTTGCCAGGTCAGTGGCTGCTGAGCGCATTGGCATTGGATGCATGCCGTCTGTCGGCCGATAAGTTAATTGCACCACGTCTACATGCAGGAAAACTGTATCCGGCACGTTACCCGGTATCGGCATGTCTAACCACGGTGAGGTATAGGTGCTGTGAGGGGCAATGGTGAGCAAGCCTTTCTCGTTAAGCGTTTTGTCATTGGCCGTTTTGTGATTGAGATCTGACGACACACCGGTATGGTGTACAACGGCATCGCGTAACGCTTCACCGCTCACTATGCCGTACACATTGCCGTCCGCATCTTTTATCTGAAATTGCACCGCACTTTGATGTTCGGCGCCAAGATCCACGCTGATCGGTAACGCTGAGCGATTTTCCAGTTGCAGGCGCACCTGCCCGACTTCACCTCGGACCGTATTTTTACTGTCCAGTGTCACCACATATCGGTTGTCTGTCACCGCTTGCTCAAAGGTATGTTGGATCTCAATGCGATTGGCTTTCTTTGAATCGCTTTGGGAGGTCATCAGAGAAGTGGTGATCATTTCGTTGGCTTGCCAATCTGCCTCACCCACCACAGCCATCTGAATTCGTGTGGAATAAGGGCCATGCATATCCTGCTGTGCTTTTACATCAAACACATCGGAAAGATAGGTTTTGCCCGCAATGGAAAGAGACAACTGAGCATCGTCTATTGGCGTGTCACTTTGAATATCAAAAGCCAATGCATTCATTACACCGCGTTGTAAGCGCTGACGCGTTGCTTGGCTATCAGAAACCCGATCATTCACACCGTGATTGTTCGCAGCTTCAGCAAGCTGCACCGACACATAGGGCAATATAATGTCACGCGCGAGACTGTGTTTACCGTCAGCATCACGCGCAAACACCTGGTAATGACGCGCCTGATGGGTAAAGCCGGTGTCGACAAATTGATTGTTAGTTAGCAACTGATCATTCAAGGGCGCACTTTTATGATCCGTTTTTAAGTGCACGTCAAATCCGGCGATGTCGCCGTTTCTAACGACTTCGCCAGCTTGACCTTGCTTGCCTTCTTGTTTGCCTTTTTGCTTGTCTTTTTGCTGATTTTCTGGCAGACCTTGGAACAGCTGAGCTTTAGACGGATCAAAATAAGCCGGGTGCTGCCAGCCAATCATCGGGGCGCCGCCATTTTTCTGCCTCACCACCAATTGGTTCACCGGTAATAATGGTGAATCCACCGCTAACGGCGCTGAAGGCAACGATTCATTCTCAGCGTCATCCAAGGCCGTCACCACATAAACCGCCTCTCCCATTAATGGCGTGCTATCGATAGCCTGCAAACCGGCAATGGGCTCGCCGACTCGCGTGGCATCCGTCAGCAAGGTATTAGCCTGCAAAGTACCTGTCTTCGAAATAACGTCATTCCCAGCTAAGCGATACACCTGATAACGGGTGCCAACCTCTGGTATTTCCTCTTTAGCCTGTACATCCGCAACATGGGATTGCCATTGCAAATGCACACCATCAATATCCAACGTCGCGGACAGGTTTGTGGGTCGACTCGGTGCATGACGGTCGCTATCCGCAACAACTTCGTCACTGAAGCCGCTGATCGCTTCTTCTGTCAATGTTCTCGCTTCTTCTGTCACAGCGCCTTCTGTTCGAACATCTTTAGCCAATAAGCGACGCACACTGGCAACGGCATACACATAGCGTCCCTCGTCTGCGGTCTCATCGGTATAGTGCACAACTTCAGGCGCTCCCTGCGCTTGAGAGGCGTTGGAATCATCCCTCATCACACGGGCAATGCGTTCAAATGCATCCTCGTTGATCTCTCGACGGAATACCTCGTAACCTGCGGCGTTGTCTACGGCTGACCACTGCAGCGCAATGTGACCGTCAGGCGCTGACATCGCCGTCAATTGCGCAGGCGCCGATAACGCAGGCAACGCCGTTTGATAGACTTCAATCTCAGCCGGATGCAAACGCCCACGATGGCGGTTTCCCAAGGTGTCCACGGCTTCATAAATGACATGTAAATAGGCCGGGTGCTCACGACCAAGATCCGCCGGAAGTGTGACAGATGCTAACCAGCGGGTAGATGATTGCTGTGCTAATGAAGTGATCGGCAACGTTTCCCCAGCAACACCGCGCAAAGCAAATGTCGGCGGCTCGGCCAGTGCTTCATCCAACTCGACAGCAAAACGGATCACCGCAGGGTGTTCAGCCTTGTTTTGGATAATTTGGGGGGTATAAAAGGTCACCGCTTTCGGCTGTGGCCCAGTGGTATCAATGGTGATCACGTCTTGTCCGGTGGCCACGTATGTCCCACGATTCCCCACCCGGTCACGGGCTGAAAACACCCATTGTGCCTGACCGGAATGATAATCCGCCGGGATCGTCAACTCTCCCACAAACGCTGTCGACCCGTCCTTCGATTGAGATGTCGGGACAGGCGTTAACGTCACCCCTAATGGCGTTTTGCCTTTCGCCTGCAAAGCTAAATACGGTAGTGACGGAACTGGTTCATCCAGTTCCAATGTGATCTGAACCGTCTCTTCACCCAGCACAGCAGCAGCATCAGTATCAGCAACGGTAGAAAGCGCATTAACGCGCGGTTCTGATGAATGCGCGGCGACGGTCAACGAAGAGTTGGCATCAACCCAAATGGCACGCGCAGTGGGTTTTGTTCGGTCTGATTCAGCGGAAGCCTGAGTAGATGCCTCTCCGCGCAACCCATCTTCCGACACCGCTTCAACACGATAATAATAATGACCATCAAGCGCCGGTAAATCCTCATAACGCGGCTGCCTGATCGGATAGATATTGAGTCTTTCTCCCGCTTCGGCCGTCAAAAATGGGCTATCACTGCGGTACACATTGTAGGTAATCGTTTTACGACTACTATCCGGCTGCCAATGTAAGGCAATATGCCCTTGGGGTTGCGCTGTTGCCACCAGACCTGATAGCTGCGCAGGGATATTGGGATTTAACACAATACCGAACGACTCAGACGCCTCACTGATCCCCGCCCGATTTTTCGCTACTGCTGACAAGGTATTCAAGCCCTCGGTCAGCGATGCCGTAATGGTTACCTGCCCCTTTTCATCCACGGTCTGCCAAGCCAATGGCTCACCGTTGACCACCAGCTGCACGTGTTGACCGACTTTGGCAGACACCACAACCGGATACTGCGCATGGCGGGTATATACCCTTTTAGAAGAGAGAGCCGCCTCTGAGGGATCGCTGTCTTCTTCAACAAAAACATCAGAAATTGTCGGCGCATCAGGCACGCTTTTCAGCAGATGGATGGGATAAGACACTGTGGTTTCATTGTCGCGGCTATCTCGGGCAACCACGTGCAAGGTGTATTCGCCATCATCACGATGATCGATGAGAAACGGACGTTCAAACCCCGTTTTGGCATTGAATTCATCACCTAAGGGTTGCTTATGTGATGGCTTTGCCTGCGGCGTATTGGCATTTGATGCACTCAGGTAATAACTAACGGCAGAGACACCGCTGGGATCATTCACACTCGTGGTCAGAACTCCATCCACGACCACATTATTTTCAAGGTTCGATAAAGGGATGCCGTCTAATAACACATCCGCAATCACCGGCCCTTGCCGATCTTGCTCCGGCATGACCTGTACACTTCGAACGATGTCCGTTTCTAACCCTGCTGTATTCACCACACTGACCGCCACATAATACGTCCGGCCATTTTCCAAACCATTCAGTACGGCTTCACGAGTATTTTTATCCAAGGTAAATCGAGGGACTAATCCACGCACCGAATCAAACGGTGCGTCAGACACATACACCTTATATGCAGACACAAGCTGATACGGCCTGGCTGGCTGCCAACGCAATTTGGCTTGTCGATCCAAGCCTATCGCTGTCACGCTATTCAGGTTCGCTAATAATGAAACGGTCGATACATTCACCGCTTCCCCTTCATTACCCAACGCATTCACTGGCGAAACGGCAATATCGTAACGGGAACTCGGTAACACAGGCGAAAAAGTAAATGCATGGACATCACGCGACAACGCTATCGGTGCTTGCTGATTAATCCTGACATGATAGCCCGCCAGATCAGTCATCGCTGAGCTAGCCGGTTTTTGCCATACCACGGTTAATTTATTGACATCCACATGAGCAATTTTGAGCCCTTGTACCGGTTCGGGCAGCACATTGTTGGGATGAAAGACAGACTGTGAGCGTTTTGTCATACCACGGTTAGCAGGTTCCAGTGGCGTATCCGCATGCGCACCTTGCACAGACGCCACACCTTGAACACTGAACAAACTGCCAACGGCAAACAAGATACAGACGGGGTTTCGCATTCACTCACGTTCCATTTAGCTATACAGAGACACCTCTATAATACAGGGAAAACGCAAGAATGATTCTTCAATATCAGACACTTAGATGCATGACGAAAGATTGAAAAAATTGACAAAACGCTTACATAGTTCGCGCGATCCACTTCACGAAAGCACCCGTTTCTCACGTGATCTGTATCGCGCATAAGCCGAATCTCAAGACTCAGAGAAGTGTGTTGCATTGAAGATAGACGGCTAGATCACCGTCAGAATTACGGCATCTGCGCATTTCACTGCTAATCTTTCAACAAGCGCAAATAAATTGCATCTGTATCAACAACCTGATGATTGATTGCCATTTTCTATGATCGTGCCTTATGTTTTTTTAGCCAGTGTCGTTATATTTATTGCAGGATGCCAGAACATCTCGCCCAATATGGAAGAGGCTCATGTACTCCAACCTCCCGTCCATTCACGCACCGATGCACTGTCCTCATCCCTGCCCGACAAATGGTCCGTCGCGACCATCAATCACCGCTGCCCCATTTCCAGCGAGCAATTCAAGGGGCGCTATATTGCCACGGGCAACCATGAAACCTTGCAGACTCATACCAGCCATGCAACGGTCTTGCCCCCATTGCTCAATACTGAACCGCCGGAGTTATGGGATGAACTGAGTGCACAATTTTCGATGCACGTTCCTAACAACCGCCGAATTCGTCAACACAAACGGTGGTTTATTAACAACCCTTATCACATTGAAGTCGTTACAGCCCGTGCCGAACCTTTTCTCTATTACCTTTATGAACAGGTAAAAGCGCGCAACCTCCCCATTGAATTAACCTTGCTGCCCTTTGTAGAAAGCAGCTTTGACCAATTTGCCCATTCCCACAAAGGCGCGGCCGGGTTATGGCAAATCACCGCCCCCACCGGCAAAACCTTCGGGCTCACCATTGTGCCTGGGTACGATGGCCGACGGGATATTGTGGCCTCGACACAAGCGGCATTAGATCTGTTGGAATATTTATATGAAAGATTTGACCACAATTGGCTCCATGCGATTGCGGCCTACAACACAGGTGGGGCCAGAGTGCGCAATGCCATTAAACAAAATCGTGCAATGGGAAAATCAACCGATTTCTGGGCGTTAAAATTACCCCGTGAAACCCGTCACTATGTGCCGAAATTATTAGCCATGGCAGAATTGGTGAAACAAAGAGAGAAGTATGATCTGCATTTTGCCAGTATTAAGGCGCAACCTCAGGTGGAAGAAGTGGTGATTCAGGAGCGTATTCGCTTAAAACATTTGGCGGGTTATGCGGGAATGTCCAGCAAAACACTGTATCAGTTAAATCCCGGTTATACCGGTGGATACACGATGAAGAAAACCGAGAACAAAATATTGCTCCCGGTCACACATCGAACGAAATTTTATGAAAATGAGAAATCTAAACGTGTCACTAAATACCGTTTTATGGTGTATGACATTCAAGCCGGGGATTCACTCAATCAACTTGCCAGTCTCAATGACACCTCTGTGGATGTCATTAAGCAGGTGAATTACCTGTCCCACTCCTACATCTTTGCCGGGCAGAAAATTCTTATCCCAGAGTGAGTTATTCACTCTCTGGCGTGAAAAATGCCTCTTGGGTGAAAGGTTGTGATGATGGCTGAGAGTCTTGCTTAGCCTCTATCGATAAGGCGTTCATAGCTTGCTTTTCTAACGAGGATAATACAACGAGATCTGAATCATTGTGAGACAACGATAACCCGACCAAAATACCTGATAAGAGACACACGGGCGCAATTAAGCTGCGGATCACCATAATACATGACATTGCCGCCACCGAAATAAGTGTGGCCAAATAGATGTTGCCATCCATGTCTGAATAAAAGGCGACGTACAGGGCCACCATTTGCAATGCGACCCCAAACATTAATAAAAGTAACTTCATTCCCATCACCCCTGAATAGCTTTTCTTTTAGTATAGGAAAAATATCTTAAGAACTTAGATATCTCTCATTTATCCCTAGCCTATGAATCGTACCTTCAGGGGGGCAGTATTCAATGTATGCCTTCCTTTTCTGCCGTGTGTGCTGGTAATCAAACGCGATATTTTCATAAATAACATGAAAAAAAAGGATACCATCACATTTTTAGTGTCCGAATTATGAGAAATTTGAACTACAATTTAAATTAAGAAATTAATCTTACTTTCATCATACTGTCACATAAGGACGCCTATGCAGCATCAAGAAATGATCAATCCAACTCATACAGGTATCATCACACGCACCGCTTTAGTCGGTTTTGTCTTCATGCTCTTTGGTCTTGGTTTCATGTAACACGCCACTCCGTGTTAATGCGATCAAGAGAAGAGGCAGATAACAAGAGTCTATCCACGTGTTCTGTTTATCTCTTATCCAAACGTAAAAAAGGCATGAATCTATCATGCCTTTTTTGTGTCTATTTCATGGTCGCTATTCGCCGTATTACCGCTAGCAAATACTTTCCAACTCTAACGTCAACTTGCTGCCCGATGTGGCTTTTTCTGGTAAGAAAATCGTGAACGTTGCGCCGTGTCCTTGTGTCGACGTGACCGTGATTTCACCACCAATACCGGTAATGATCCCCTGACTCACTGACAACCCCAGACCAGTGCCGCTGCGGCGCGTGGTAAAGAACGGGTCAAAAATACGTTGCATGTTCTCAGCAGGAATACCGCAACCGTGGTCAGCTATAATCACTTTCGCCCCTATCGGCTGATCGTTTTCATCCAGCCAGTCTTCGGTTTTCACCTCCAGCACACCGGCATCATCCATGGCGTGTACACCGTTCATCTGTAAATTCACCAGCACCTGCAAGAGCTGGTGACGATTCACTTCCACACAACAACGCGCATTGAGTTCAGCGTGAATTTCCACGTCCATTTTCTTGGTACCGGTACGCACCAACGTCAGACTCTCTTCCACCAGCGGATTCAAATGCTGCCAGGTGACTTCATCCTGCACGCCGCCCTGACGACTGTACTGCAACAAACTGCGCGTAATATTACGGATACGATCAATTTGCTCATGAATCGCATCTAACTCTTCGCGCACGCGTTCGGTTTCAGCACCCAGCTCAAACTGCAACAGTTCCACGTTTCCGAGAATCACAGCAGTTGGGTTATTGATTTCATGGGCAATGCCCGCCGTCAACTCCCCTAATGCGGCCAGCTTTTCACTGCTGACCAACTTAGTCCGCGCCTGATTCAACAATTTAATGTGCTGTTCCAGTTCATGGGTTTTCTCATGCAGGCTTTGGGTACGATCATTGACCTTGTCTTCCAGCTCTAACGCCGCTTGTTTGATCGCTTCATTGCGCTGATGCAGCTGATCCAACATAGTGTCGAATTGGCGTCCCAAAATTTGCAACTCATGCCCATCGGTTAAGTTCATGCAGCCGATACGGCGATCTAACCCGAGTTGCACTGCCGAAACGACTTGGTGCATTTTTTCAATCGGGCGGAACAGATCACGGGCGCCACGATACACAATTACACCAGAAAGCAGCAAGACCGCGACAATACCAAAGCCTAACTCAACAATATTGGTCAGGTAGATTTTGATCATCGGCCATTCAAGGTAACCGGTATAAAGCATACCAATGATGTCACCTTCTTTGTTTTTCAATGGTTCATAGGCCGACACATACCAATCATCGTACACAAAGGCACGATCCACCCAGTGCTCACCGCGTACTAAGACTGCATCGTGTACATCTTTCGACACACGGGTACCGATCGCACGACCATTAAGACGCTTACTGTCCAATGGTACGTTCGTACTGACACGAATATCGTCCATAAACAGTGTCACAGTACCGATGCTGCCTTCCGGTAAGGTATCTGACGCGTACACCAAATCACGAATACGATCGACCAATGAGGTGCTGTTGTTCAACAGCATACCGCCATCAACAATCCACTGCAGCTGCCCTTCTTTATTGAAAATCGGGATCAAACTCCGGCTGACTAATCCACGCGACATTACCCCTTGCTCGTTAAGCAATGGAATTTGCGCCATCGCCGGCAAGTCAGGGTTCAATTGATAGAGTTGATACGCTTCTAACGTCTGGAAAAAGGTCTGCTCTTTGCCTGCCATCAACAATTGGCGATTTTCTTTGGAGAACTCCCCCAACGCCGATGCCGGATGGATCACCACAAAATCGAGATCGTAATGGCCGGTTTGCTTTTTCACCCAGTCAATCAGATCATTTTCATGCTTACGCATAATATGCTGAAAATCATACGACTCCGTCAGCGCCGTCAACCGCATGCGCTGCTCTTTTTGCAGCAGCTCCATACTGTGATGCGCCACGGCCAAGTCGGCACGCACGTTCATCAATGCGCTTTGCCAGGTGTACATCACCGTCCAATACATGGTCAGCGCAATCAACGCTAACAGAGTAATGATGATCGGTGTCGACGTCAGCATCAGCAGGCGGTAACGCACCATGGTACGAAAACGCCGGATCCACATCGCGATAAACTGTTTCACGGTTTAATCCTGCTCGACGGTTGATACCGCCTCATCAGCCCATTCTTTGTATTTACGCTCAAGTGTTTTACGGGCGACACCAAGCTGACGTGCCGCTGCCGACTTGTTGCCTTCATGGGTATCAACCACCTGCATAATGTGAGCTTTTTCCACGTCTTTCAGTGTCCAGTCACTCGGGTAACAATAGGTTTCCGCTTCATTATCGTTGTCGTGACACTTACACGGACGTTTACCGTCATCGCCCGGCTCACGCACAACATCAACATTCTCCGTTTGTTCTTGTTCCACAGATACTGGCGCCACAGGGCGCAATGGCGCAGCATCACCGGCGAGCTCATGCCAATAGTCTGCGGGTGGCTTACCCAGTAGCAGGCATCGCTCCATCATATTACGCAGTTCACGGATGTTACCCGGCCAGTCATAAGCTTGCATGGCTTGAATGTCTTCGTGAGTCCAGCTGACAGGTTTTGCTCCCAAATCTTTGGCTAACTGTTGGGTAAAATGGTGGGCCAAAGCCGGAATATCTTCCAGACGGTCACGCAACGACGGCAATTCGATGGTCAATACATTCAGGCGATAATACAAGTCGCGACGGAAACGCCCTTCTTCCACTTCTTGCTTCAGATTACGGTTAGTCGCAGCCACAATGCGCACATCCACTTGCACTTCACGCTCTGCGCCGACAGGACGAATCGCCTTTTGCTCTAAGGCGCGCAGCAATGATGACTGCATCGCCAACGGCATTTCACCGATTTCATCTAAGAACAAGGTCCCGTTATTGGCCACACGGAACAGACCTTCACGGCCTTTCTTCGCACCGGTAAAGGCGCCCGACACGTGACCAAACAATTCACTTTCCAGCAAATCTGGCGCAATTGCACCACAGTTCAATGGCACGAACGGACCACTGCGCTTACTTAATTGGTGCAAGGCACGCGCAACCAGTTCTTTACCGGTACCGGATTCCCCTTCCACCAACACCGCCGCCATCGACGGAGCAATTTGAGTGATTAACTTCTTCATGGCGAGCGTACTCTGTGCATCACCAATAATATCAACCGGATAGGTACGCTCAACATCGCGCTGCAGGGCAAAATTCTGACGTTCAACCATACGGCGCTCGATACAACGCTGTACCGATTGCATCATCTGCTCAAGGTTAAACGGTTTGAGGATAAAATCGGAGGCACCCGCACGCAGGGCTCGAATGGCGGTATCTAAATCCGCATAGCCGGTCATAAAGATGACATCACTGCGTCGCGTTGACGGATCAAAGGCTTCGTGCCATTCAATACCGGAGCGCCCTGGCAAGTTAATATCAACGATCAGCAAATCAAAATGGCAGCGCTTACGCAGCTCTTCTGCTTCCTCGATACTGCCAGCCACATCCACTTGGGCAAACTGTTTACTTAAGGCTTTTTTCAGGATGGCACGCATCCCTGGCTCATCATCGACTACCAGCACCGAGACCGCTGACCATGTCATTGCCGCATTATCAGACATAAATAGGGTTTTTAACTATGTTTATGGGTGGGACATTTTGTCTCACGGCGATGTTATATGTCAAAGGAGTTTATTTCTGTTTCGTGATCCCATCTAGCCATACACGTATAAAGCATTTAAAATCATCACATTAGAAATATCATTTTGTGACTTTTCGCCAGAAATGCCAAATTGGCATCCGAATTGCTTAAGGCACGGTATCTTTACGTTGTGTCTGGCCTTCATCGACACAGCGTGAACTGTAAATTCGTGTATCACTCAAATGACGCTAAGTCAGGAAGACCTATGAAATTACTCAAATCGACACTCGTTGTTATCGCGCTTTTCTCTGCCACCGCTGTTCAAGCTACTCAGGACATGACGGTTCGCCTAGCAACTACAACCAGCACCTACCACTCTGGTCTGTTGGATTACCTATTGCCTGAATTCAAAAAAGACACAGGCTACGACGTTGAAGTACTGGCAGCCGGTACCGGTAAATCACTGCGTATGGGCCAAAACGGTGACGTGGATCTGGTGATGACGCACGCACCAAAAGCAGAAGCTGTTTTCGTTGAAGAAGGTTACGGTGTACTTCCTCGCAAGCTCATGCATAATGACTTCGTGTTGGTCGGTCCAAAGGCTGATCCAGCGCACATTTCTGGTATGAAGGACGTGGCAACAGCGCTAAAAACCATTGCTGATGACAACGAAACCTTCGTGTCTCGTGGCGATGATTCAGGCACGCACAAAAAAGAACTAAGCCTATGGGCACAGACAAAGATGGAACCAAACTTTGGCGGTTACAAAGCTGTCGGCCAAGGCATGGGGCCAACACTGAACATGGCGTCTGAACTACAAGGCTACACCATCACTGACCGTGGTACATGGTTGGCTTACCAGAACAAACTAGACCTTAAGGTTGTGCTGCAAGGTGATCCTCGTCTGTTTAACCCATACCAAGTAATTTTGGTGAACCCTAGCCGTTACCCAGACATCAACTACCAGGGCGCAAAATCATTCAGCGACTGGTTGGTGAACACCAAAGCACAAACCATGATCAACAACTACAAGCGACATGGCGAACAGCTATTTGTTGCGGATGCTATTTCTCAATAAATGGATATATGGCAAACCACACACCAGGCGATCCAACTGCTGTTTAGCGGGGATGCCGCCCTCTGGGGGATCGTCGGTGTTTCATTTTCTGTCTCACTGCTGGCTATTGGCATTGTGCTGGTGCCAGCGATGTTGATGGGATTCGCCCTCGCCTACGGGACTTTCCCGGGGCGATGGCTCGTTCTGTCTTTAATGAATACCTTCCAGTCGATTCCGACGGTGGTGATCGGCCTGCTGCTATACATGCTGCTGTCCCGAGCCGGCCCGTTGGGCGACTGGAAAATGCTGTTTACCCAGCAAGCCATGATTCTGGGCCAGATCTTAATCTGTTTCCCGCTCTTGGTGTCAATGATGCATGCGGCTTTTCAAAACAGTGACCGCCGTGCCTGGGAAACCGCCCTCACATTAGGGGCCAGCTTACCGCAAGCGTTTTTCAGCCTAATGTGGGAATGTCGCTTTCCGCTACTGGCAGCGATTATCGCGGCATTTAGCC
This sequence comes from Photobacterium aphoticum, assembly GCF_001029435.1. Lineage (GTDB taxonomy): Bacteria > Pseudomonadota > Gammaproteobacteria > Enterobacterales > Vibrionaceae > Photobacterium > Photobacterium aphoticum. Next base: position 241,521 of record NZ_LDOV01000022.1, read on the forward strand.
GAGTGATCACTGAGGTGGGTTGTTCGATGATGGTAGGGGGCAACATTTTAAATTCGACCCGTAATATCCCTACGGCCATCGCACTGGAAAGCTCGAAAGGCGCATTTGCGCAAGGTGTCGCACTGGGAATGGTGCTACTGATTTTGGCGTTAGGACTAAACTTTTTCTTATCTGTGGCGCGTGGCAAAGCCCACTTGCGAACTAACTAAGCCGGAGATATTGATGACACAACTCTCGATTCAGGCGCATGACCTGTCAGTAAGATTCAAGGATCGGCTACTGTTTCATGTTCCTCAGCTTATTCTTGGCCCACAGGATGCGGTCTACCTGACCGGGGATAACGGCGTCGGTAAAACCACGCTGTTAAAAGTGTTGAGCGGATTACAAAAACCCACTACCGGCACCATTAATTTGGCAAAACATTCGTTCCTGCGTCGTCTGTTTTGCGCCCAAAGTAACAGTGGTGTGGTGTATATGCACCAAACGCCATACATGTTTGACGGCAGCATTCTCGATAATGTCTGTTATGGTTTAAAATTCAGCGTCGGCAACCGCCGTCACCGTCGAACAGAAGCCATCAATGCCCTTCGTATGGTAGGGTTAGAAACCTTAGCCGATGAACACATTTCCGTGTTATCCGGCGGGGAGCGTCAACGAGTGGCCATGGCTCGCGCATGGGTGTTAAAACCAGGCGTATTGTTGATGGATGAATCCAGCGCGAGCTTGGATCCTGAGTCCATCGAACGCCTTGTGGTGTTGTGTAAAGATCTGATTGAGCGTGGCACCAGTTTGGTGATCACCAGCCATCAGAAAAATGCCTTAACCGACCTGTGCCGCCGCCAGTGGACCATCTCCGATTCAAAACTCATTGAACGCGCTGATCTGCAATTGGTAGACGAGGACAAAAATACCTATGCCTATGCCTGAAAATACACATTGGGTGATCTTGGCTGGTGGACAAGCCAGCCGTATGGGTGGCAATGATAAAGGCCTGGTACAACTGGCCGGACGCGCAATGGTGGAACACGTGATTGACACGCTGAAACCACAAACGTCTGCAATCACCATCAATGCCAACCGTAATCAGGACACCTATCGCCAGTATGGCGATGTGTTTGGCGATCATATCGAAAACTACCCGGGTCCATTGGGTGGCATGCACGCTGCCCTGCACCACTTGAAGGATGAGTGGATCGGTTTTGTACCCTGTGACTGTCCACGCTTACCGGTGGATTTAGTCTCACGTATGGCGGCAGCGTGTTCGGAAGACACTGACATTGCCGTTGCCCACGATGGTGAGCACATTCAACCGGTGGTGACTTTGGTTAACCGCCGTATCCTACCGAAACTTGAACAATTTCTTGCTAACGGTGACCGCAAGATCATTCTGCTCTATAAGCAATGCAATATGATCACCGTTGACTTCAGTGACCAACCGAACGCGTTCGTTAATCTCAATACGCCAGAAGAACTCCAACAATTCGGACAAGATTTATGAGCCACATTAAAGCCTCTTTGCCCCTGCTGGGGTTTGCCGCATGGAGCGGTACCGGCAAAACCACCACTCTTGAAGCCATGTTGCCTTTGCTGGTGGCGCGCGGTATTCGCGTTGCTGTCATCAAACACGCGCATCACAACTTTGATATCGACCAAGAAGGCAAAGACAGCTACCGCTTGCGTAAAGCCGGTGCGGGTCAAATGCTGGTCTCTTCTCGCTACCGCCATGCCTTGGTCACTGAAACGCCAGAAGACGAAACCACCCTACCGCAATTAATCGCAAAGTTGGATCAAAACAACCTTGATCTGATTTTGGTGGAAGGCTTTAAGAAACTCGATTTCCCTAAAATTGAATTGCACCGTGAAGAGATCGGTAAACCATGGCTACACCCCGATGACAGTAACATCATTGCCGTTGCTGCTAACATCCCTGCCCCCACCGATCTGCCACAAATGGACATCAACAATCTTGAGCAACTCACCGATTTCGTGGTGAACTTTGCCAAGCAAGAGGCAGCAGAAACACTCAGCTGCAGCGATATCGATGCCTCTGGCATGCTGTCAGTGGCAGCAGGACGTGCCAAAATATTGGCCCAGATTGTCCCACCAAGCACACACGTGGATGTGGCGCTAAAAGACGCATTGGGACAAATTGTCGCAGCAGACATTCTGTCACCGGTAAATGTGCCTCAGCACACCAACTCAGCAATGGACGGTTATGCCATTCGTGGTGATGATATCGGCCGCGACAGCTACCATGTCGTTGCACAAGTCATGGCAGGCCACAGTTACGACCAACCACTGGGTGAAGGCGAAGCCGTACGCATCATGACTGGTGCGCCAGTGCCGCAACATGCTGATACCGTTATCATGCGTGAGCAAGCGCAGCAAGACGGTGACAGCGTCACGTTTAACCTTTCAATGGGTGCCATTAAACGTGGTCAAAATGTTCGTCAGGCCGGTGAAGACTTGGCATTAGGTCAGGCTGCTGTCACTGAAGGCACACAAATCACCGCCCCTGAGCTTGGCATGATCGCATCTTTGGGTCTGGATCGCGTAGCAATTCGTCCGCAAGTCCGCGTCGCCATTTTCTCTACGGGTGATGAAGTCCAGCACCCAGGCGAAGCGCAAAAGCCAAACTGTATCTATGATGCAAACCGCTACACCTTGCACGCTATGTTGACCAAACTGGGCTGTGAGGTGATTGATTTAGGGATCATCGAAGATAACGAAGCCGCACTGGAAGCCACACTGACCGCCGCTAGTGCACAAGCGGATGTGATTTTGTCATCCGGTGGTGTGTCTGTCGGTGATGCGGATTACATCAAGACGATTTTGGATAAGTTAGGTCAGATTAACTTCTGGCGTATCAACATGCGTCCGGGTCGCCCACTGGCCTTTGGTCATATTCAAGACAAACCTTTCTTTGGTCTGCCGGGTAACCCTGTGGCCGTAATGGTGGCATTCCTTCAGTTCGTTGAACCGGCGATTCGTAAGATGCAGGGCATGATCCACTGGGAAGCCCCATTCTTTATGGCCACAGCGACAGAAACACTACGATCTCGCCCTGGCCGTACAGAATACAGCCGTGGTTACTACAGCATTGATGCCAATGGCCGTTTAACCGTGAGCAGTACAGGCAAACAAGGCTCTGGCATTCTGCGCTCAATGAGTGAAGCGAACTGCTTGATTGAAATCATGCCAGAACAACCTGAAGTGGCTATCGGTGAACAAGTGCGTGTGATCCCATTGATCAACCGCATTTGATGTAGATCCTGTACAGATCACACACAGCCATAACCACAACAGCAACAATCACAACAACGCCGATGCGCATTTGCCATCGGCGTTTTTATATCGCTGAAAACAAAAAAGCACCTGTTCAGGTTTCCCGTTGAGGAGAAAAACTGAACAAGTGCTTTTTGTGCTAGGCAGAACCTGCTGGCGTATATTTTGGCACTCAGCAAACCTTGACTCACTCCCCCTTTCCATTCAGGGTGAATAAGTCCGTGATTTGCTGAGTGCCTATTTTTTACGCAGCTTCCGTGCTGCTTTATTTGTCCCTGAGCTTCTACACGTCTAGAAGATGAGTCTGCGATTCGGCCATCTTATGGCCTAATCACCGTATTCTACTCAGATAAAGCAACCTAGCTTCGTGTTCAAAAGAACAACCTGCTGTCTGTTTACTACGACTCGCTATTAAAATTGTTATTGATAAGTGTTCGCGATTAAGCGCCGTAGTTGACCCATATTACAGAAATCTATGTGCCTCATCAGCAAAAAAAATGGAAAAAATATCGAAAAATCGCAATTCATTGTCATAAATCAATCTTCGATGTATCAATAAAACCACAAAAAGTCAATTTTTTATCACTGCGACAGCGTGTGAACAATGTCCGCCCTAATCGATACAATTTGCGTTTTTTCTCCGCAATCTGCGTTATGATTAACGCTCGTTGTGTGCCTGTCGGCATGATGCACTGGCTAGACCATTCATCGTGAACTATTCATGTAGAATAGCTGACAGTTTGATTAACCCACTGACAGTAGTGAAGCATGTTTCTAGAATCTTATTACGCCGAACAGAATGGTGAATTCTCTTTTACACGTGAGCAAGCGAGTCATTTTGCTAAAAAAATCGCTGGCGACTTCAATCCCATTCATGACGAAGACAACAAGCGCTTCTGTGTACCTGGCGACCTACTTTTCTCTGTAGTACTGGCGAAAGCAGGGATCAGTGAAAAGATGCGTTTTGAATTCGCTGGTATGATCAGCGATAACATGTCACTCAAAGCGGCTCACAGCTGCTTCAATGACTTTGCTGTGGTAGACAACAACGGCAAAGAATACCTTCATGTCACCCGTGAAGGCAGCATTACCACTAACCCAGCGTTGATTGAGCAAGTCACCAAAAGCTATGTGCAATTCTCTGGGATGAACTTCCCGCACATCATGGTGCCGTTGATGCAATCAAAAGAGATCATGATTAACCCAATTCGCCCATTGGTGATTTACGAAAGCATGGAGATCGATTTCACGCGTTTGGATTTGACTGCACCGACGGTTGAACTGACGAAGTCTGAGATTGACGTAGATGGTAAGCGTGGCAGTGTGACCCTGCACTTCAGCTTCCTTGAAAACGGTGAAGTGGTGGGTACCGGCCGTAAGCGCATGCTGCTCAGCGGTCTGAAGCCATACTGCCAGGATGACATTGATGATCTGGTGAGTCGTTTTAACCAGCGTAAAATCGACTTCTCAGCAAAACAAGCCGCGTAAGCCCTTCGCTCGACGGTTTTACTGCCCACAAATACAAAAAATCCCTATCTCAGGATAGGGATTTTTTTGTCTGTCATCTTTCAATCTGCACGTATTTTCTGCTGCGATCAGAAGTCGTACTGAATGTAGAAGGTATTGTAGTTACTGCCGCCCTTGATGCGTCCAAACTGGGAGGCACTCTCAAAGATCGCTGAACGGTGATGCAGGCTGTAGCCTACCCACAGATTGTCCAAAGAATTCTGATTGATCAAATCCCCCACATTAACATCCACAGAGAAGTCGAGATAATTAAGCAACTGGCTTGGCTCGTAGCCTTTCTCGTCCATTTCCGCTTGCTCAATGTGCGTGATGCCACTGACGTAAGAGAGGCCTTCTGCCACACCAAAACGCCATTTAACCGGCCATTCGAAGGTGTAATACGCCTTAATGGCGATAACGTATTCCTGAATACTGCTCTGTACTTCTGATTCCCAATGCCACACAAAGCCCGGCGTCAGATAAATATCCAGCGGAATACCAAACAATTCATCCGTCAACGGGTGACCGTAGAAGACCGACGTTAACTGGTTGTTGTAAGGATCATCTTCCATGTTGCCGCCAAAGATATCACCGATATTGGATGGCGTTGCCCAACCGTGGGCTAAACGAAGATACGGACGGGTACTGATGGATGACTTTTTCGGTTTGCTGCGGTCATTAAAGAAACCAAAGCCGAGAAACAGCTCACCTTGCCAATCATCAGTGACAATCTGTGAATCCCGCACATTCCCGTCAAAATAACGGACAAAGCCGCCACCCAACAGGTACAAATGGGATGCAACATGATAGCTCGCCCCGACACCGGCTTTAATATCCATGCCCGCATCTATCGGCTCTAATCCCAGTCCGTAGTAATAGCTGTTGTAGCGATCGCCTTTAAAAATGGCACTGACTTCAGGCAGAATCCGCCAGTTATCAATGGTCACATCCGCCCCAAGTGAAGCTTGCGCCTTGAAGCGTCCTTCTGGGTCATTGAGCAAATCAAACTTGCTGTAGTACTCATCGTCCCACTTGTATTTGAGCTGAAAGCCCAAATCGGCCGTGTCCCCGCCAATCTGGTTTTGAAACGATGACGGAATATCAATGAAATGCATCCGTACTAACGCATTGAGTTCCCATTTGTCTTTACGGAACAGACACATCCCCCCTTCCGTTCCGTTTAAGAAGAAACGATCGCCTTGATAGAACATCATCGGCACAAATGTTGAGACGGTGCTGTCTTCCACCACGGACTTAGTGGCGTATGGAATACTCGCCCCACGAATAACGGCGGCAATCCCCCAAGGCGCCTCACCATCACGCTCAGCCCGTAATGTGTAGGGTGATACACTATCATTCGTCTCGATGTCATCCACCGCCGACTGAGCCCACACGGTTGCATTCACCAACAAAGGGGCGCACCCCATTAACCAACCTAACTGCTTAAACAAACCTGATTCCTTCGGCTTGACTACCGCATACATACAGCCAGATTGCTGGTATGGGTATGTTCTTCTATTTGTGGAGAATTTTAGAGTATTTCATAAGAAAAGTGCGCGCTTTTATACAAATAAAGCGCAAAAAAAAGCCCGATAACTATCGGGCTTTTGTAAATATTTGCGAATTAGTGGTGCGAGGCGATTTCCGCTTTTTTCAGATCTTTAACGCTCTTGCTCACTTCACGACGCTCTTTTGAAAGCTCTGCACTGATGATAATGTGATCGTCAACGCGATCTTCGTAATCGCCTTTCATGTTTTCGATGATTTCAACGATCTGGTCGTGCGTCATGTCAGCCTTGATGTAATCAAGTAGGTTTTCAAGCAATTCAACACGCTTACGGTTATCACGGATTTTACGATCGTTATCCAGGATCTCACGCTTCAGCTTGTTCTTACGACGAGTTTGACGAACTAGCTCTAGGATAGTGTTCATTCTTTTTCCTTTTATGAATCTACAAAACCTAACTCATCCCGTTATATCAGAAATCTTTGTTGCTACTCAAGTCACATTTTAACCAATTAAAAAAGATCGCTCATTACTTTGATGTAGTGCAGAATCTCGCACATTGGTCACCCTTTTCGCAGCTGGTTATACCTCTTTCGCTTGCAGCACATTTTTTCACCACTTGAGTATTCCCATACCATCAATCTCGCTATCACCACGCGCAATAGTTTGATTTATCAACAATCCTGAAATCTTGCGATGAAAATCCAACCGCAAATGATGATCGCCTTCAACCTAATTGCTGTGAATATCCCCACACTTTCTCACAAAAGTATTTGCAAATAGCATCATCCAGCCTAATCTTGAAAAGACCAATAGTGTTTGGCAATACGCAACAATGAGCAAGAATCGCTTCATCTGGCCATACTTTTTTGCAAGTTACACTGGAACAAAGGGATTCAATTGTCACCATGATGCAGTTAAATGGTATTGGCACGTGTACAGATGTAAGTAATTCAGGAGACAACATGTCTAAAGCAACAGGTACCGTTAAGTGGTTCAATGAAGAAAAAGGTTTTGGCTTTATCACTCAAGACAACGGCGGTGCTGACGTATTCGTTCATTTCCGTGCCATTACCGGTGACGGTTTCAAAACGCTAGCCGAAGGTCAGAAAGTCAGCTACGAAACAGAGCAAGGCCCGAAAGGTCTTCAGGCTGCGAACGTAGAAAAAATCTGATTCAACTGAATGAGATTCCGTTAAAAGGGCTATTGCAGCCCTTTTTTACTTTCTGTCTTCCACCAAACAAAGCCGCACTTCACACCCCCACAACACGCTGACAACGCCTATACCCACTCACCGATAGCGTATTGTGATCTTTTCGCTTTAACTTCCGGCATTTTCATCAGGTTAACTTAACAGCTTGTATATTCACGGTTATCTCAGTAGATGCCTGCTATCTGGGTCACACTTTGCTATATAAATGACTCAATTCCCTAGTATTTGCTTGCGTACACCCCCTCCGTGTGGCCTAATACTTCACGGCCTGTAATGCAGACCTATTTATGCCACAAATTGAAATAGAAAACTTCGTTCCACCGCTACATCCAGCGACTGACCTGAAGATCTCAACATTCTTTTGTCCATAAGTAATACATTATGATGGCTTAAGTACGCTCTCGAAGCGTGATACAAATTTATTTAATTCAGGAGACATAACATGTCTAAAGCAACTGGTATCGTTAAGTGGTTCAACGATGAGAAAGGTTTCGGTTTCATCACTCAGGACAACGGCGGCGCTGACGTATTCGTTCACTTCCGTGCTATCCTAGGCGAAGGCTTCAAATCTCTAGCTGAAGGCCAGAAAGTATCTTTCGACATCGAACAAGGTCAGAAAGGTCCTCAAGCTGCTAACGTTGAGCGCATCTAATTTTAGATACCTCGCGTAAAGTTTCTGAAAGAGCGCTCTTGTAGCGCTCTTTTTGTTTTTCTGCCCTTAAAAACTCTCCCTTTCGCCGCATCCCCTTTTCTAGCGTTGTTGATATAGTGCTAGCGCCGACAGCAGATACAAAAAAGCCGCAAGTATGACACTCACGGCTTTATAGATAGCGTTTACAACTCACAGATGAAACATTAGCCCACGATGACTCAATAGACGTTAGAAGCCATATTCCCGGGCTTCAATACGCTCAGACGCCTTTTGATAGAACAAGTCGTAACGCATACTCTCGCGCTCTTCTTCTGTCATCAGCTGGCGGATCATCTTGTCGCAGTGTTCCAGCAATTTCGCAATGTCTTCAATTTTCATGGTACGAGGCAAACAGCGCGATAAAATCATCACAATCTTCAATGCAACCGCTCGCAATGTCGGACAACGGCGGATGATCAGGATATAGATATTCAACATATCCTGAATGCTGTCCTTCTTGTTGTGGATCATGCGATACATGCTTTCCAACCACTTCTGTTTATCGGCATTGACCTGCTGCAGTGCTTTGGCCATCTCGATTTTACTCGTCATGATGATCTCGGTTTCATTGTTCACCAGAGACTCATTACACCAACGAATACTCTTTGCGAACTCCGAGTCATAAGACATCACGTTCAGTAGCCAACAGAAATGATAGCGGTCATAGAAGTGCTTAAACGGCTTACTCTTATACAACGGGTTAAGAATGTCGATCGCTTCAACGAACTTCTTCTCTTCCATCGATAAATGTGCCACCAGCAAATCTAACTGAGGGCGATATTGCTCTTTCTTGTCTTCTTCAAACAAGCCTTTGAGCAACATGCGCGCTTCTGCCAACAATTTTTCACGCATCACCCCTTCGCTGCTGCGTGCTGAAAACAGCACCATGCGCGTCAGGTTAAAACGGGCAAAAATCGAGTTACGGTAGGTTTCCTTGTTGATTTCCATGTACACACGGTAACGCTCCAGCGCGCTGGCATAATCCCCCACCGAAATGCACAAGTTAGAAATCACCAGCTCACGTTCTGAATGTTCCGGTACCAGCTTATTCGCCGCCTTCAGGTGGGCAATCGCCTCCGGAATATTCTTGTTCATGATGCTGAGGTTCGCCGCTTCAACACGCGCACCAATGTTGTTCGGTGACGTCGCCAACAACTCACTCAACACTTCCGACGCTTCTACCCGCTTGCCTTCATGCATGAACACGTTCGCCAGGCCAATCTTCGCCCAATCCACCGGTTTTTCTTCCAGGGTTTGTTCATAAACCTGCTTCGCTTCTTCATACAGTTTCAAACGACGCAAGAAGGTCCCTTTGAACTTCTGAATCGTGAAATAGTATTCAGGGAAGAACGGTGACAGTTCATCACACGCTTTCAGACCCTGCTGATACTCTTTATTGGTCTCTGCGGTATACAGCGGCAACAACGACTTCTTACGGTGTAGCGAGACACTCAGACGCTGCTTAAGCTGATTAATGTTAATCGGCTTAAGGATGTATTCATCCGGCATCAGCTCCAGAATAGAGCGCACAATCAAGGATGAACTCTCTGCGGTGATCATGACAAACACCGCATCATCATTGATCAGCTTATAGTGCTTGAATTCTTCAAACACCTGCTTGCCGTTCAATCCCTTACCAAAGTTGTAATCACAAATGATGATGTCGAACTTGTCGCGTGACGCCATGAAAATACAGGAACGTGCACTCTTGGTATGGAAAATGTTGTGATCCAAAAAACCCAGTTTGATCAACATGCCACGTAAGCTGGCTAAAACAATCGGTGCATCATCAGCAATCAGCACCTTTAATTCTTTCAGATCCATCTTGTTCATGATTTATCACTCAATCTTATTGAATTTCAGCAACTCGATGATCGATTTCACACCACACTTGGTCAGTACACGCGTCTTATACGTGCTAACCGTTTTTTGGCTGATATCCAACTCGCTGGCAATTTGCTTATTTGAAAGCCCTTTAATCAAGCAATCCGCCACAAAGCGTTCACGCTTCGACAGTTTTTCTTGCACTGAACTGTCGATGGCATAGCGGTTTTCGCCGTGCAGAATCGTATTCACGATCTTGCTGGCCGTTTCATTCAGGGTTTTTTCTTTTACCAACCAACGGTATTCCGTTAGCTGACTCGACAGCATCTCCGGACACTGCGCATTGAACTCTGCCAGGAAAATGAACTCGCCTTTAAAGCCTAATGAACGGGCATAAATACACAGCTCAACGGTGTCTTCCGTCACTTCGTGCTGGTTGATCACAATGGCATTGATCAGGTTACCATTGACGATATCCATGCTCTTACGGGTCAGCTTTTCGCTCTTGGCACTGAACACGTGATAGTCTTTCAGCATCAGCTTTTTCAAGGCTTTCCCGCTGACGCTTTCGTTATCCAAAATCAGGCAGTGCAAACCTTCAAACAGATTATCGGCTTCCACTTTCTTATTGGTGTTCTTGTAGTACAGCTCTAACAAGGCATCGGCCGTCATGGGTGAGCCGGTGTAAAAGCCCTGACAAATATCACCGCCGTGATGACGCAGGTATTCCCACGTCTCTTCATCTTCCACCCCTTCCACCACGCAGGTCAGGCCCAGCGAGTTCGCCAAAATCAGGCAGGAATGGGTGATCTGCTGATTTTTATAGTTGGTCGATAAGCCATTAATGAACGACTTATCAATTTTCAATTCGGTATACGGCAGCTGCGCCAACTGTTCCAGTGAAGAGTATCCCGTACCGAAGTCATCAATCGACAACCCTACGCCATGCATGCGTAAACGTGCGAGGTTAGCCAAAGAGGTGATCGAGGCGTTATACACATCGTGCTCAATCATCTCTAACGTCAGTTTGTGCAGCGGGAAGTCATACATCTCGCAGACCTCAAACACCGCTTCACAGATATTGGATTCCAGATTGCTCTTGGTGATGTTCACTGACAACTGCAAGTCCGTATCCATGCTACTGATCGCCGCCACGGCATTTTTCAGTACCACGTAGAACAGATCTTGGCCCAAGTTCAAACGCTCAATGGCATCCAGGAAACGATGCGGACCAATCACGCCATGCAGCGGATGTTCAAAACGCACCAGCGCTTCCACCCCCACCATTTGGCCAGTTTGAAAATGGAACTGTGGCTGGTAGTGGTTGGTGAACAAACCATATTCAAAGCCCGCCGCCAATTCATCAGCCGTCAGCTCTTCCTGCTGAACAACTTCGGCTTCCTGCTCATCGACCAGCGCCAATTGCTCAAACACATTGTCGAGATCTTCTTGTTTGTACGGCTTTTTAATCACCTCAACAAACTTAAAGTTACACAAGCTGCACATGTTGTAGATCAACTGCAACACCGACTCATCGGCCGCACTCAGGATCACCACGCCCATCTCAGCATTGATTTCTGCCAGCTGGGTGAGGAAGCTCACGCCGTCCATTTCCGGCATACGCAAGTCACAGAACACCAAATCAATGGCGTGAGATTTAATAATGTCTAGCGCTTCAATACCGTTTGTTGCCACCAGAATGTCATCAAAACCCAAGCGTTTAATCTTCAGCTTGAGGCTAACCACCTGAATAGTATCGTCTTCGATCAGTAGAATTTTCATTATTAATCCGCTTTATTCACTTGCAGCCAATGTTCGGCTTGCGCAACCACTTTGGTCATTTCGTTCACCAATTTCTGTCGGTGGTGAGCAACTTCCGCTTCGTCTTCGGCCTGCTCTAACTGAATGGCATAAGTGATCAAATCTTGTAACCCCAGCACCCCGGCCGACCCTTTGACTCGGTGGGCGATGGATTTGTATTCATGAGGTGACTGCATCAGTTGCATGATGTCTGATGTCATTGCCTCTACCACCACGCTGGCCACTTCCTCACGTTCGCTGTCGAGGTAATCGTCAATCCAAGTGGTCTCTTTCTCATCGGTGTGTCTTGTCACTTGCAGGTGTGGAATCAGTACCTGATACAGAGCTTCTAAGGTATACGGCTTGAAAATCACCGTATCCATGCCCGCTAACTCCGCTTTGGTGACGGCAATACGTGAATCTTCTGCCGTACAGCCAATCACCGCCATGTGTTGCCATTGCCCGTTTTTCACATGCTTGGTTAACTCGTAACCGTCCATGTTGGGCATATGGCAATCGGTCAGCAACAGCGCATAGTCTTCACCGCGTTGTTCTAATTCAGCCAATGCTTGCTGGCCGTCTTCCACCAGCGTGGCGGTCACACCCAATTCGGTGAGCTGACGTTTAATCAACAATCGGTTGATAGGATCATCATCGGCCACCAACACATGGCCACTTAAACGCTGACTGTTCACATGTGCTGCAGAGGCAATACCGAGATCCATTAACCGCAATAACCGCGTGTGCAGTAAATCCGGGAACAGATTGACCGCATCATCATCCACCGTCAGCCAATGGTCAGCATCGGATTCTGATGCCAATGGGATCCCCCACTGTGTTAACCACGCCGCGACCTGCTCATGGTTGGTATAAACCTTGTTATTGGCGCCATCAATCACCACTTCTTCGGCTTTGATCGGTAGAGAAACACGAACCGTCGTCCCCTCACCCAATTCACTGCTCACCTCAATTTGACCGCGCATCAGTTGAATCAAGCTCTGAACAATCGACATCCCCAACCCAGTACCGCCATAGCGACGGGCGATGCTGGCATCGGCCTGCACAAACGGCGAGTAGATGCTGGATAACTGCTCTTGTGTCATGCCACAACCGGTATCGCTGATCACAAGGCGCAGCTCGGTTTTGGTGGTCATGATGTTCACGGTAATTTGTCCTTTATCGGTAAACTTCACCGCATTAGAGAGCAAATTCATCACGACCTGATTCAAGCGCAATGCATCGATATGGGCGTACACATACGGTGTCGGCACCCAATTCACTTCAAAGCCCAGCGACTTCACGTTGGTATTGGCTTCATAGCTACGCAGCATCGGCGAAAGCTCGTCAATCAGGCTGCAACGACGTACATCCAATCGCAGCTGCTTGGCCTCGATTTTTGAGAAATCGAGAATATTGTTCACGTGATGTTTTAGGTTATCGGCCGAGTTAATTGCATTCTGAAGTAATAACTGGCTGTCATCGTTGGTGATCTTCTTCGACAGAATTTCCATCAACCCCAGCATCGCTGCTAACGGGTTACGCAATTCATGGCTCACCACCGCCAAAAACTGGTTACGCAACGCAATGGCTTCTAAGGCTTCTCGTTTGGCTTTCTTCACTTTCTGGTAAGAAACCACCAACGGCAGCAAAATCAGCAGGAAGCCCAGCAGCGTGATGCTACTCATGGCGATGATTTCGTTCTTATCAAAACCATAGTTAACGGTAATGCGGCTGTGCATTGAGCGGATACGTTCCAACTCCTCCGGCCCCAGCGTCGCAATCACCTTGTTGATCAAATCATGCATGATGATGCTTTCATCACGCATAAACATACCGATGTCCATTTTCAGACGAGACTCTTTACTCGGCTCAATCACTTCGTAATCGGTATCGAAATGCAGTAGCAAGGTCTGGTTCACCAGATCTTTGTTAATCAGCATATCGGTGATCTCGCCGTGTTTGAGATCGGTCAGTAAATTGTCGTAACGGGTGTACACCTTGATCGAATCAAAACGACCATCGGTACGCACAAAGTTATAAAAACTTCCCATACGGTCCAGAATACCCAAACGGCGCTTATCGCCAGGCTCGTTGGTACGCAGATGCAAAAACTCGAGCGTTGAATATTTATCTGAAATCAGAAACTCAGGATCGTCTTCATCCACATCCAGAATGTGCTGATAGGGCAGAATGTCGACTTTACCGTCACGCAGCATCTCCATCGGATCCTGACCATGAGTAGGCACATACACCAATTCCAGCGAGGTACGAGAATCCAGCACCTTCATCAGATCATGCACATAGCCTTTTAAGGAGCCATCCACTTCATCACGGTAAGACAGCGGAAACACATCTTCTTCTACGGTGTAACGCACGATGTTGTCGTCATCGTTACCGCCCGTCACGAAGTTAAAGTTCGCCTGTTCCGCCAATGTATAAATATTGTGTGAGTTAATCGGGTTCTCTGTTTTACCCGTTTTCTCAGCGGCAATCACTTTGTTGAAAATCGACAGCAGCACCGGCTCATCTTTGGCCACGATAATGCGGTAATCTTGCGCGCCAATATCACGGTCAAACACCACTTTACCCGGCGCGGCGATGTTCTTGCCTAAAGTCGACAACAGCGAGGTGTAATTAAGAATGGTTGCATCCGCCAAGCCCTGCACAATCATTTCTTGCGCCGCTTCAGGCGTGTTCACCAGCGATAACGACGAATATCCACGCGCAGCAATGGCATCACAGTAAGACGAACTTTTCACACACACCCAGCGCAGTGAGCTACGTGATTTATTCACCAACCGCTTTTCTCTCAACCAAATGATACGCTGGCTTTCGTAGATCATATCTGACAGCAAAAACAGCTTTTCACGTTGTTCCGTTTTCCCCAGCCCAACGATGGCATCTATTTCACCGTCAACCACCCCCTGATGCATATCTGTCAGCGTGTTATAGAAGGTATAGGTAAACTTAATGCCCAGCTCGTTGCTTAAGCCCACTGCATAATCATGATTGATCCCCGAAAACGGCGGCACATCCCCACCCCAGTACGGTAACCAGGCTTCTTTCAGCACACCGAATTTAAACAGTGGCTTTTTGTCGAGGTAGGCTTGTTCTTCTTCGGAGAGATAGTCTGCTGAGAACGCAGGAAATACAGTAAGGAAAAACAGAAAAGTGAGAAGGCGTTTCAACAGATGACCAACCGTGATTTTGCTCGCAAAACAGAGCCGTAGTGTAAATCCAATTTTCTCAAATGCCAAGAAAATGCGACTTTTAACACCACAAAATTAGTCATTTAAAATCAATGAATTACAGCAAATGTAGGAATAATCTGACTTACTCCGATCACACTTTCTTACATTAAGTTGCGTATGCACTCATTACGATATCGTTTTCGTGTAAATTACATGAATTTTTATATCGGAAAGTGGAATAATTCTCACTTTGCTGAATCGTGTCACCTGGTGGGGAATTTTAGTTATTTTGTGTTGCGGAATAATTGGTGACAGCGTCACTTGTAAATCCCTTTTATTGCATTCCTGTTCTTCCATTTTTTCTCTGAAACACTTGTATTCGCGTATCTATTTCCCTTTCTGCCTTGCCTCTTTCTGCCATG